>JAFRHT010000116.1 GCA_017433125.1 Solobacterium sp. | reverse complement strand
GAGGCGCTGATCTCGGAAGTATCAAGAATATTCAATGTGAACATGAGCATTATCCTGGCCAATGTGGAAATCCTGCAGGATATGCCGCTGGGCGGCCTGCTCATCCAGGCCAGCGGGGATCCCCTGGCTGTGGACCAGGCAATCCGGTATCTGGAAGAAAGGAATGTCAAAGTGGAGGTGATTCTCAATGGAGTGGCTTGAAAACTGGTTTCCCAACGTCCTGGCCTACTGGGACAAGTTCATGGAGAGCTGTGTGGCGACCCTGCAGATGTTCCTGATCGGCGGCGGCATCTCCCTGCTGATCGGCTTCTTCTTCGGGGTGGTCCTGGTGATCACCCGGCCCGGCGGGATTCGTGAGAACCGGCCGGTCTACCGGGCCTTCAACTTCTTCATCAACACGTTCCGGTCCGTCCCGTTCATTATCCTGCTGATCTTCCTGATCCCGTTCACGCGGCTGCTCATGGGCACTGCCATCGGCGTGAAGGGCGCGGTTGTACCGCTGTGCTTCGGGTGTGTGCCGTTCTTCACCAGGCAGGTGGAAACAGCCCTGTCGACAGTGGATCCGGGCAAGGTCGAAGCCGCCCGGGCCATGGGCAGCGGCACCGCGGGCATTGTCCTGCGCGTATACCTGCATGAAGCCGTGCCGAACCTGATCCGGGTCATCACCATCACCGCCATCAGCCTGATCGGCCTGACCACCATGGCCGGCGCGGTCGGGGCCGGCGGGATCGGCAGCTTCGCGATCAATTACGGGCAGAACCTGCATCATCAGGATATCGTCAACGTCTGCGTCATCCTGCTGCTGATCATCGTTTCGATCATGCAGACAGCTGGCAGCACACTGGCTGCCAGAACCACAAACAGAGCCTTGTTCAGAAAAGGGGGAAACACGAAATGAACACAGTCAATAAAGGATTCAGAGCATTTCTTACAGTCATTCTTGCCGCCGCGCTCAGTGCCTGCGGCAATTCATCCGCGGCCGGGGAAAAGGAAGCCGAACCGGTCAAGATCGGTATCCCGGATGACGCCACCAACGGCGGCCGGGCCATCAAACTGCTGGAATCAGCCGGCCTCATCGAAGTCGATCCGGCGGCCGGCTGGCAGCCCGAACTGAAGGATGTCACCGGGTACCTGTACAATATTGAAATCGTGCCGACCCAGGCGAATACCCTGCCGTCCACCCTGGATGACTTCGGGGCCTCCACCATCAACGGCACGTACGCGATCCCGATCGGGCTGGTGCCTTCCCGGGACGGCCTGATTATGGAAGACCAGTCCGGGGCCGCTGCCGACGGCAAGAACCCGTTCATCAACGTGATCGTGGCCCGGACAGCCGAAAAGGACAACGAAACTTACGCAAAGATTGTCAGTGCCTATAACACGGACTATGTGGCCCAGTATTCGCTGGCCAAGTACCAGGAAGCTTCCATCCCGGCCTGGGAATGGCAGCCGACGGAACTGAGCGATGAGGAACTGCTGGCCGAAGTTGATTCCTACAAGACGGAACAGGGGGACAAGACGGTTGTCAAAGTCGGCGTGTGCGGGGCCAATCATGACACATGGAATGCGGTTCAGAAGATTCTGGATGAGCGCGGTGATAATATCTATATTGAGATCGTCCAGTTCGATGCCTATACACTGCCGAATGAAGCGCTCAACAGCGGTGAGATCGACCTTAACAGTTTCCAGCACTATGCCTATCTGAACAAGGAAATCGAATCACAGGGCTATGATCTGACCGTCATCGGTGATACCGGCATGGCCCCGCTGACCCTCTATTCGAAGAAATATACTACGATTGATGAACTGAAAGAAGCTGCAGGAGAAAAATAACGGAGGTAATCATGACAGATTTCAAGGAAAAAACAGCTGCTTTTGCAAAGGAATACGGCAAAGTCTATCAGGATATCGCGCTGGCAATCCACGCGAAGCCGGAAGTATCCAACTATGAATTCTTCGCTTCGGAAACGCTGACAAACCAGCTGAAGGCAGAAGGTTTCGAGATCGAACTGCCGGCGGCCCATCAGCGGACCGGGTTTGCGGCATACTACAAGAGCGGCAAGCCGGGTCCGGTGGTTGCGCTGCTGGCTGAATATGACGCCCTGGCAGGTCTGGGCCATGGCTGCGGCCACAATATCTTCGGTGCCACCTCCTCCCTGGCCGGGGCGGCCCTGAAGAGTGTCATCGATGAACTCGGCGGGGAAGTCAGGGTCTACGGCACCCCGGGAGAAGAAGGCGGCGAAGAGGGCAGCGCCAAGGGCAGCTTTGTCCGTGACGGCTACTTCAAGGATGTCGATTTCGCGCTCTGCGTCCATCCGGGCAGCTCTCCGGAAAACGGCCTGTCCAGCCGCAACCTGGCAAACGCGCCGGTTGATATCGAATTCTGGGGCAAGCCGGCCCATGCGGCCGCGGTGCCGCATCTCGGCCTGAATGCCCTGGACGCGCAGATCCTGGTCTACAATGCCATCAGCATGCTGCGGCAGCAGGTGACTCCGGATGTGCGGATTCACGGTATCATCACCGATGGCGGCACAGCCCCGAACGTCATTCCGGAATACACCAAATCCAAGTATTACCTCCGGGCCGCGGCCAAGAGCACGGTCGAGGATATCTATGCCAAGGTTGAAAAGATCGTTGAAGGCGCCGCCCTGCAGACCGGCACAAAGGGCAGCATGCACCTGTTCCAGAACTTCGTTGACAACATGGTGCTGACTCCGAAACTCGACCAGGTCTGGGCGGAAAACCTGAAGGCGCTGGGCCACGAAAGCGAACCGCAGACATGGGACGTGCAGCCGGGCTCCAGTGATGTCGGCAATGTATCCCAGGTTGTCCCGGTGATCCAGCCGATGCTCAGCATCACCGATGTGGCGGTGCCGGGCCACTCCCAGGGCATGGTCGAGGCTTCCTGCTCGCAGAAGGGCCTGGATTCCATTATTCTGGGGGCCAAGGCACTGGCCTGGACAGCCATTGATGTCATCCTGAACCCGCAGCTCCTGCAGGAAATCAAGGATGAGCATGCTTACAATGTCGCCCACCAGACAGACTGACAAGTAAACAAAAAAAGGCAGTCCCGTAAGACTGCCTTTTCTGTGCTGGTATTACAGCGCTTTGATCAGTTCGCGGACGTTTTCTTCCTTTGTCATGAAGCTGGTGACAAAGCGGACCGCGGTATGATCCTTGTCAATGACCCCGTTCAGGCTGAAGCCGAAATTCTTCTGCAGTTCTTTGATCTTCCGGTTGGACAGGATCGGGAAGAGCTGGTTGGTTTCCGGTTCGGCCAGGAAGCTGTAGCCCTTTTCCTTCAGGGCATCGGCCAGCATGTCGGCCATGGCCATGGCATGTTTCGAAATGGCCAGGTAACGGTCACCGGTGAAGAGCTGCTCGAACTGGATGCCCAGCAGGCGGCCCTTTGCCAGCATGGCGCCGTGCTGCTTGATATAGTAACGGAAGTTCTTTTTGTACGCGTCGTTGTTGATGACAATCGCCTCACCGAACAGGGCGCCGACCTTGGTGCCGCCGATGTAGAAGACATCACAGTACTTCGCGAAATCAGTCAGTTTCATATCGCAGTTCTTTGCGGCCAGACCGTAGCCCAGCCGGGCGCCGTCGCAGAACAGCGGTACATTGTATTTCCGGCAGACGCGGGAGAGCGCCTGGATTTCCTTCTTTGTATACAGGGAACCGAGTTCGGTCGGCCAGGAGATATAGACTGCCCCGGGCTGGACGATATGTTCGGCAGCCCCGTCATCCCGCTGGGTCACGATGGCCTTTTCGACATCCTCAGCCTTGATCTTGCCGTTTTCCGTCGGCAGGGTCAGACACTTGTGCCCGGTCATTTCCAGAGCCCCGGTCTCATGCACATTGATGTGGCCTGTATCCGCGCACAGAGCCCCCTGATACGGCTTCAGCAGGGAATTGAGAACGATGATGTTGGCCTGGGTGCCGCCGACCACAAAGTGAACATCGGCTTTGCCGGCCCTGCAGGCCTTTTTGATGAGTTCCCGGGCATTTTCGCAGTGCGGATCAATGCCATAGCCGCTGGTCTGTTCTTCGTTGGACGCGGCCAGTGCTTCCAGAATTTCCGGAATACAGCCTTCAACGTAGTCGCTGTCAAATTTAATCATTTCGTGTACCTCCACCCTGTTATCATAATGTAAAAATGCTAAAATAAATATCACTAACGGTGAAAAAAATGAAACGATTCAGACAGAACGAAACTGCCTCAATGGCAGAAATCCTGCGCAATAACGGGGTGATCAGCGTGCCGACCGACACGGTATACGGGGTATGCGCGCGCATGTCTTCGGAAGCGGCCCAGGAACAGCTCAGGAAGGTGAAAAACCGGCCGGCGGACAAAGCCTTCCCGCTGATGTGCAAAGATGCGGAAGAGATTGAAGCCATAGCGGAAACGGATAAACGCAGCCGGAAACTGATTGCCGCCTTCATGCCGGGCCCGGTGACGCTGATCCTGAAGAAAAAGCCGGAGGTACCGGCCTTTGTCAACGGCGGGATGGCGACCGTGGCTGTGCGCATGGCGACCAGTGAACCGGTCCGCAAACTGATCGAAATGCTGGGAGAACCGGTCTATATGACCAGTGCCAATCAGTCGGGGCATCCGGTCAGCACCAGCCTGGAAGAAATCGCGGCATCGTGCCCGCTGCTGGACGGCATGATGGAAGGCAGTCCCAGCTTCGGCCAGGCCAGCACGATCATTGACTGCACCGGGGAAGAGATCCGCATCCTGCGATCTGGCCCGGTGACGATGAGCGATATCGAACAGGTACTGAAACAGTAACAGGCGCCCGCAGGCGCCTTTTTTCAGAAGTATTGCATGAGGTCTTCCAGACTGCCCATGGCCGCGGTCCGGGCAGCCAGGTACTGCGCCTGACGCCGGAAGTAATCGTCGGCCACCAGCCGGCGGTAGTTTTCGTAGAGCGTTTCCATGGAGAGATTGTCCTCAGCCAGCACTGCCCCGGCACCCAGCCGTTCCACGGCATAGGCATTCCAGTTTTTCTGCCAGCTGCCGTTGTTGATGATCAGCTGCGGGATGCCGGCGGTGAGGCATGCGTTGAACAGGGCATCACTGCCGTCGTGGACGCACACAGCCGCGTCATATACGGTCTGATGATTCATGGCCGGCAGGAAGTGCAGGTTTCCTTCTTTGGCGGTCAGACAGCCCGGATACCAGGCTTCCACCGGGTAAGGGGCCCCAAGGAACGCTTCTGTGATCATTCTGCGCAGCTGCTTTGGCCGGAACGCGGATTCGTGCAGCAGGATCACGACTTTATCGCTCTGCCCGCCCGGTTCCGGATGCGGAGCCATACTGCCGATGCGGGTGATCGGGAAATCTTCCGGGAAAGGCTGTACTTCAGCGGGGGAAAAGGCAATCCGGCGGGAGGCGGTCTCCAGCACGCTGCGCAGCTGCAGTACCTGCTCTAGCCGGAAGGAGGTCAGCGCTTCGTTGAGACCGTTGACACAGACAGCCGGGAACCGGCGGGAGCGGATCATCGGCGCGCTGACAATTGTAAAGATCCGTATGCTGTCCAGCCGTGAGGCAATCAGGGCGGCGGTCCGGCCGGCATCGATCATCAGATCCGGTTGAAACGAGGCAATCGCCCGGCGGATGGTTTCCGTATCTTTGACCAGGTATTCCTTATCCAGGGCTCCGACGGAATACAGGTATTCCTCATAGGTTTTCCCGGTTCCCTCACTGCGGCGGCGGAAGAAGGATACTTTCGGCCGTTCGGCAGGGAACAGTTCCGTATTGCGGTAATGGCTGTCTTCCGGGGCACAGACGGAAACCGCATGGCCGTTCTGCCGGAACAGATCGATCATGTTCTGGACCGGAATGCGGCTGGCCGTATCTTCCCGGCGGGTTGCCGGGGGTGTGATCAGGATCTTCATGACAACAGTATAGCATTTACGGCAAGGTTGCGCAGAAGTACAAATTCTTCTATCATGAATGAAACGAAGAGGAGGTTTTTGGCATGCTTGAAGTACTGAATCATCCTTTGATTACACATAAACTGACCATCATGAGAAACAAGGAAACCGGCACGAAGGATTTCCGGGAAAACCTGGATGAAATCGCCGAACTGATGGCCTATGAAGTCTGCCGGGATCTGCCGGTCAGAAGCGTGGACATTGAAACCCCGATGGGCGCCTGCACCGGCTATGAACTGAGCAAGCAGGTTGTCATCGTTCCCATCCTGCGGGCCGGCATCGGTCTCCTGGACGGCATCCGGCGGCTGATTCCGACGGCCAAGGTCGGTTTTATCGGTCTTTACCGCGATGAGGAAACCCTGGAACCGCATGAATATTTCGCCAAGTTCCCGAAGAATCTTGAAGATTCCATCATCATGATTGTCGACCCGATGCTCGCCACCGGCGGCAGTGCCATTGCGGCTATTGACATGATGAAGAAGCGCGGCGCAAAGAATATCCGCCTGGTCTGCCTGGTCGGGGCACCGGAAGGCGCCAAGGCTGTCCAGGAAACACATCCGGATGTGGATATCTACCTGGCGGCGATGGATGATCACCTCAACGAGATCGGCTATATCGTGCCGGGTCTCGGTGACGCGGGTGACAGAATCTTCGGCACCAAGTAAATGGCACTGACATTTTTCTATGTCCGCACGGGCATATATATGATGTGCCTGCTGGTGTCCTTCTATGCCATGCAGGCCCTGGATTTTGAAAAACTGCTGAAGAAAAACAGGGTCATGGAAGCCCGGGTGCTTTATGCGCTGCTGGTGATTTCCCTGGCCTGGCTTTCTGCCCAGTTCCTGCTGGGTTTCCTTTACCGTCTGCAGGGGTAAGGAACACACTGCTTCGTGTTATAATATTGCAGGTTATTACAGGTAATACACGTGAATCTGGTTATAGGAGCGTTTCCGTATTTCGCACTGCCGTTTGTCATCTCCCTGGTTCTGGTGCCGGTCTGCAAGCTGATCGGGCTGAAGCTGGGGTTTTATGCGGTGGAAAATGCCAGAACGGTGCACCACGGGCGGATTGTCCGGATCGGCGGGGTGGCTATCTTTCTGGCTTTTCTGATCTCCCTGGCGGTGCTGTGGGCGGCCGATGATACGCTCAACGGGATTCTGATCGGCGGCTTCCTCGTCTTCATGGGCGGGCTGCTGGACGATATCTATGACCTGTCCCCGAAGATCAAACTGGCACTGCAGGTCGGCGGGGCGGTGTTTGCCATGCTGTTCGGCCATCTGCACCTGGACAGCCTGCATATCTTCTCGCTGACCCTCGATAACCCGGTGCTGACCTACGGCATTTCCTTCTTCTGGATTGTCGGCATTACCAACGCGATCAACCTGATTGACGGTCTGGACGGACTGTCTTCAGGCATCTCCACGATTGTCACCCTGACGATCGGCCTGCTGGGCTTCTTCATGGGCCGGCGGGATATCTGCATCCTGGCCCTGTCCCTGTCCGGGGCAATCCTCGGCTTCCTGCCGTACAACTTCCATCCTGCTTCGATCTTTGTCGGTGACTGCGGGGCGCAGTTCATGGGCTTTACCATCGCCTGCATGTCGCTGCTGGGCTTCAAGACCACGGCGCTGATCACCCTGGGCCTGCCGATGCTGGTGCTGTTTATCCCGATCAGCGATACGCTGATTGCGATTGTCAGGCGCAAACTGAAGGGGCAGCGGATCTTCGAGGCGGACCGGGGGCATCTGCATCATATCCTGATGATCAAGCTGAAGCTGGGTCACAGGCGGACGGTGCTGATCCTCTATGTGGTTACGCTGCTGTTTGCCGGCGCTGCGGTGCTGAGCTACTTCCGGCCGAAGCTTGGCATGTTCATCGTTGTCGCGCTGCTGCTGGGCGCGGAAATCTTCATCGAGTATACCGGCATGATCAACCCGCATTTCCACCCGCTGCTGTCCGTGGCCAACCGGCTGACCGGGCATCCGCGGATGCTGGACGGGGAAGACCCGGTGGACACCAGGTATCTGGAAGAAGAAAAAAAGTCATAGGAAAACCAGGTTATCGTGAACATCTCTGCGAAAGAAATAAGTGGAGGTGTTTTTTTATGATCAATTATAAGAACGTGGAGGTGCTGCTGAATGCGGATGCCTCGGGGCGGTATCAGCAGGAATGGCAGAATTATATCCGCAGCCGCCGGGAAGTGTACCGGAATCTGGTGAATGAACATCTTGACAGCAACATGGTGTCCGAGGCCAACTGGATCCTGCGCAGCCATTATTCATCCGGTGAGGAGATGGGGCTGAATATCGTGCCCGGGGATATCTGCTATACGGACTTCGGCCAGGCTTACCTGAATGAGACCGGGTATCAGCACTTCGGCATTGTCATGGCCGTATGCCGGCGCAAGGCCCTGGTCATCCCGATGACCAGCAATCCGGTGCAGTATGCCAAGGCCTATGACCCGCAGGAGAACCCGGCCGGGCGGAAACACCTGATGCGGCTGGGAAAGATCGAACCGATGAACCGGCCCAGTGTGCTGTTCCTCAATGATATGAAGTTCATCAACACAGCCCGGGTGATTGACGTCAAGGCCCATCTCGATGTGCGCAGCGTCCTGTTCCGGCGCATCCAGCAGCGCATGCTGGAGGTGCTCTTCAGCCGTGAGGGCTGGCTGGATATGCCGCCTGGCCGGACCGCTGACGGGCAGACCGGGGAGAATTAATATCTGCCGGGGCCGATACCTGTTAATATGAAACTATGGATGCGAAGCAATATACAGGCCGGTGGCTGGTCGGGGTATCCGCCGGGCCGGATTCAATGGCGCTGCTGGCAATGTGCCTGGAAGCGGGGATCGACGCGGCAGCTGCCCATGTGAACTACCACCACCAGAAACAGGCCGAACAGGAGGAAGAATACCTGCGCGGCTGGTGCGCCGAACGCCATGTAACCCTGCATGTGCGCAATGATGCCTTTGCGCCGGCCGGGAATTTCGAGGCGGCAGCCAGGACATGGCGGTATGCGTTTTTTGCGCAGCTGTGCCGGGATTACGGCTACCGCGGCGTGATGATTGCCCATCAGCAGGATGACCATATTGAAACATTCCTGCTGCAGCAGGAGCGGGGCCAGATCCCGGAAACCTGGGGCCTCGCGGCTGAGACCGTCTACGCGGGCATGCGGGTGGTGCGGCCGCTGCTGGGCTATACCCGGAAAGAACTCATGGCATACTGCGCAGCCAGGGGCATCCGGTATTATCTGGATGAAACCAATGACAGCGATGAATATACCCGCAACCGGATCCGGCATGCCGTGGTGGAACCGATGACCCCGTTTGAACGGCAGATGGTGCTGCGCGAGATCGCCGGGCTGAATGCCGAGTGGAAGGAAAGACGCTGCCGGGTGAAAACCGAGATCCGGGAAGAACGGATCGATCTTTCCCGTTACCGCCGGATGGAACTGACCGACCGGCTGACCCTGCTGCGGATGTTTCTGAAGGACAGCGGAGCCGGGACTTCGTGGTCGGCAGCGCACCTTGAACAGATGGACAGTGTCCTTCTGAAACAGAATGATTTCCTGATCCCGGCCGGAGATAAGCAGCTGGTGACGGACCGGGGGTACCTGCGCTGTATAGACCCGGCGGAGCCGTATGCGGCCGTATTTGCGGACAGAGAAGCCATGCGCTGGCAGGTGTATGGCCATTTTGCCGTGCAGCCGGGTGTCCCGGGGGTCAATGCGGTGACGCTTCAGCCGGATGACTTCCCGCTGACTATACGCAGCTGGCAGCCCGGTGACCGGATCCGCATGCGGTACGGCACCAAGAGCGTGCACCGGTTCTTCATTGACCGGCATATCCCGCGCTGGCAGCGGCCCCTGTGGCCGGTTGTGGTCAACGCCGGCGGCACCGTGATCCTGGTGCCGGGACTGGGCTGTGATACCGATCATTATTCTATAAAGCCGGATTATTGTGTGATACAATTAGCAAATAGCGAGGGAGAAGCCGGAAATGCATAAGAACGTCAAAAAGATCCTTTTTACCGAAGCAGAAATCATTGCCAGAAGCACGGAACTGGGAGCGGCCATCACCAATGATTACCGCGACCGGGAGAGACCGCCGCTGCTGGTGGCGCTGCTGCGGGGATCGGTGCCGTTTCTGGCCGAACTCATCAAGCATATCGATCTCGATATTCAGTATGATTTCATGGATGTGACAAGCTATGCCGGGACGGAATCCGGCGGGGACATCAAGATTCTGAAAGATCTCGATACCTCCGTGCAGGATCTCGATATCCTGCTGGTGGAAGACATTGTCGATACCGGCCGGACCCTGGACGCGGTCATCAGCCTGCTGAAGAACAAGGGCGCCAGATCCGTGAAAATCGTGACCCTGCTGGACAAGCCTTCCCGCCGGGTGCTGGAAATGAAGCCGGATTATGTCGGCTTTGAAGTCCCGAATGAATTCGTGGTCGGCTTCGGTATGGATTACAACCAGCTGTACCGCGGCCTGCCGTATATAGGTGTTCTGAAGGAAGAATGCTATCAGTAAGAAAGTGAGGCAAAAATGCAGCAGAAAAACAGAATTCTTAACTTTCTGCCGTATGTGATCGTGATTGTCGCGCTGATCTCGCTGTTCAACATGAACAGTCCGTCATCGACACAGTCCTTGAATTACAACGAGTTTCAGGAAGTACTGCAGAAAGAGACAATCAAGGAATCGGTGCTTTCCATCGGCTCGAACATCAGCACGGTACGCGGTGTCTATGAGCAGGGTGAGGAAACCGTTACTTTTACCGCGACGGTGCCGTCCAATGATGACGAGATCAGTGCCATCCTGAAAGAACTGGAAGACAGCAAGCTCACCATTGTGGATTCCGAAGCGTCCAATGTGTTCATGGAAACGCTGTTCTCGATGATCCCGTTTGTCATGATCATGCTGATGGGCATCTGGATGGTCAACCGGATGAACGGTTCGGGTTCGGCCAACGCGCGGGCCTTTGAGTTCGGCAAGTCCCGGGCCCAGCTGGAGACCAAGAGCAAGGTCCGGTTCACCGATGTGGCCGGCTGCGATGAAGAAAAGCAGGAAATGGCGGAAATCATCGATTACCTGAAGTATCCGAAGAAGTTCCAGCGGATGGGTGCGAGAATCCCGAAGGGCGTCCTGCTGTGCGGGCACCCGGGAACCGGCAAGACCCTGCTGGCCAAGGCGGTCGCCGGGGAAGCCAACGTCCCGTTCTACAGCATTTCCGGTTCGGACTTCGTGGAAATGTTTGTCGGTGTCGGCGCGAGCCGTGTCCGTGACATGTTCAAGAAGGCCCAGCAGACGGCCCCGTGCATTATATTCATCGATGAAATCGACGCAGTCGGCCGGCAGAGAGGTGCCGGCTTCGGCGGCGGGCATGACGAACGTGAGCAGACCCTGAACCAGCTGCTCGTGGAAATGGACGGCATGGAGGACAATACCGGCATCGTGGTCATTGCCGCGACCAACCGGCCTGACGTCCTCGACCCGGCGCTGCTGCGGGCCGGCCGGTTTGACCGGCAGATCACCGTGGCGCTGCCGGACCGCAAGGGCCGCAAGGCAATTCTTGAAGTGCATGCCAGAAACAAACGGATCGCGCCTGATGTTGATATGGACGCACTGGCCAAGCGCATGCCGGGCTTCAGCGGCGCTGATCTGGAGAACGTGCTGAATGAAGCGGCGATCCTGGCTGTCAGGGAGAATCTGGATGAAATTCACATGGCCCAGATTGACGAAGCGATCGACCGGGTCATGATGGGACCGGCCAAAGTCAGCCGTACCTATGACGAAAAGACAAAGAAACTGGTGGCTTATCACGAATCCGGCCATGCGATTATCGGCCTGTTCCTGGACAACGCGTCCGTGGTGCAGAAAGTGACGATTATCCCGCGCGGCCAGGCCGGCGGATATAACCTCATGACCCCGAAGGATGAGAAGATGATGAATACGAAGAATGATCTCATCGCCACCATCACCGGCTTCATGGGCGGCCGTACGGCTGAAGAGATGTTCTTTGACGATGTCACTACCGGGGCGGTCAACGATATCGAGCGGGCCACCAACATTGCCAGGGATATGGTTACCCTGTACGGCATGAGTGACCTGGGCCCGATCAAGTATGATTCCGGCAATGAGAATGTCTTCCTGGGCAGGGACTACAACTCACCGAGCAATGTCTCCGGCCAGGTAGCCTTCGAAATTGATCAGGAAGTCCGCAAGATCGTCAACAACTGCCACGATCTGGCCAGAAAGATTATCGAAGAGCACAGAGAAGAACTGATCCGGATTGCGGAAGCACTGATCGAATACGAAACCCTGACTTCCGAGCAGATTGAAAGAGTAATCCGCGGGGAATCCATCGAAGCGGATTTCCGTGACCAGCACAAGGCGGAAAAGCCGATTGACCAGCCGGAAGAACAGCCGGCGGAAAAAGCAGCCGAGACGGCAGAAACAGCTGTCAGTGAAGAAGAAAAGCCTGAACAAGAGGCAGGGGAATAAACCCGGAGGTACCGAAGATGAAAAAATGTCCGTATTGCAATGCCGAAATTCCTGATGACGCAAAGTTCTGCCCGATCTGCGGTGCCAAACAGGAAACAGAACAGCCGGCCCCGGCTGAACCGGAACCTGTCAAGGAACCAGAGCCTGTAAAAGAGCTGGAACCGGTAAAGGAACCGGAACTGACGGCTGAGCCGGAAATCGAGATTCCCGTACCAAAGCGGCCGGAAACCTCAGGCATCCAGCTGACCCTGGAAGGTTCGCTGGAAGCGGCCCTGGCCAAGACCGAGGTGGAGATGAACGCGGCGGCGCAGAAGGCGGAGGAAGACCTCGCCGATGTGCTGACCTCTCAGACAGGAGTGCAGACTTCCGGCAACGTCCAGGCCCAGACCGTTACCCCGGTACTGGTAATGCCGGATGAAACCGATATGCAGAAAGAGGCGAAGGAATACGCCGCCAGCTATCAGCAGAAGAAGGAAGAAGGTCCCAGCAAGACCGAACAGCTGATCCGCGAGCTGGAAGAACAGCGCCGGAAGGAAGCAGAGGAACAGGCTGCCAGAAGACGGGCCCGGACCACTGCCCGCCCCGCCTCGGCAACCCATGCGCGGACTGCCCCGGCGGGAAATGACAAACTGTTCAGCGTCTTGTCATACTTCACCTGGCTGGGCTGGCTGATCTCGTTCTTCGCGACCGGCAATAACCGTTCGGAATATGTCAAGAAGCACCTGAACCGGGCCCTGCTGATCAATATCGCGGCCTTCCTGGTGGATGTGCCGCTGATCGGCAATATCCTGAGCCTGGCAATTGTCGTTGTATTCTTTGCCGGCATCTTCCAGGCAGTAACCGGTTCCGACAGCAACCTGCCGATCGTGGATGACTTCAGAATCATCAGATAACCATACCTGAAATGCACAGCCCGGCTGTGCATTTTTTTATGCCGGAGTTTTTCGTTAGAAATCAGCAGGCAATCAGTTTAAAATGATGCAGTAAGTGAGGAACATATGACAGAAAAGCGCAATGAACAGCAGAACCGCATGGGCACGATGGCGGTCCTGCCGCTGCTGATATCCATGGCTGTGCCGATGATGATGTCCTTCTTCATCCAGGCTTTGTACAATATCGTGGACTCCATGTTTGTGGCCCGGATCTCCGAGAATGCCCTGGCAGCGGTTTCCCTGGCTTTTCCGATGCAGCAGATCATGGGGGCGATCGGCATCGGCACCGGGGTCGGCATCAGTGCCAGTATTCCCCGGGCAATTGCCCAGAAACGGATCGATCACGCAGACCGGCTGGCCAATACCGGGATTTTCCTGTGTCTGTGCTACACGGCGGTGTTTGTGCTGCTCGGGCTGACGTTCACCCGGCACTTCTACGAATTCCAGACCAATGTGGCGGAAATCGTGGAGGGCGGCACACAGTATCTGTCCATCATCTGGATTGTCTGCATGGGTTCGTTCTTCGGCGTGCTGTTTGAAAAGATGCTTACTTCCAGCGGCTATGCGACACTGGCCATGATCTCCCAGGCTTCCGGGGCCGTATTCAATATCATTTTTGACCCGCTGCTGATCTTCGGCATCGGCCCGTTCCCGCGGCTCGGCATTGCCGGGGCGGCGCTGGCCACGGTTCTGGGACAGGTGTTTGCGGCCTGCCTGGCCGGATATTTCAATATGCGGAAAAATGAATGGCTCCGTTTCAGCCCGGGCCTGATCTTCCATCCCAGCCGCGCGGCGGTAAAGGAAATCTATACTATCGGGTTCCCCTCGATGATTACGATGGGCCTCTCTTCCATGAGTTCGTTTTTCATCAACCAGATCCTGCTGCAGTACAGCACGACGGCCACGGCCCTCTACGGCATCTGGCTCAAACTGCAGAATTTCTGCTATATGCCGGCTTTCGGCATGAACAACGGCATGGTTCCGATCCTGTCCTACAACAGCGGTACGAAGCGGTATGACCGGGTGTCACAGACCATCCGCTATGCCCTGACGATTATTCTGAGCCTGATGGCGGTCCTGACGCTGGTCTTTGAACTGATGCCGGGAACCCTGCTGACTTTGTTCAGTGCCTCGGCTGCGCTCAGGGCCATCGGCATGACGGCCCTGCGGTACTGTGTGCTGTCCCTGATGTTCGGCGGCACCTGCGTCATTCTCGGCTCGGCCATGCAGGCGCTGCGGCATGCCCGCTTTGCCCTGATCGTGAACGTGCTGCGCGGCTTTGTCCTGCCGGTGGCATCGTTCTTCCTGCTGTCGCATCTGTTCCATGACATCCTGCGGCTGTGGACGGCCGTACCGTTTGCGGATATGACGGCGTGTCTCTGTGCTGTCCTGCTGTACCGCCGGATGAAAAGGGATCTGCTCGCCGAACGGTAAGCAGCCTGTACCCTGAACAGGAGGAACACTTCCGTTGAAAGCATTCAGCGGATGAGATAAAATATGGGAAACCGATGATCGGAACCAGTAACAGAATTCAGAAGGTGAGAAGAGAGAGCCGGCATGGTGAAAAGGCGGCACCGAGAAAGAACCTGTGAATGCATCCGGGAGGGCCTGTCCGATAATGTAGGGTGGGACGTGAGGCACGTTACGCCGTCAAGAAGCAAGAAAAGTGGAACCACGCAGGGGCGTCTTTTTATCGGGACGCCTTTTTTGGAGGAAAGGATGGAAAAACATATGATTCGAATTTACAACACAAAGACACTGCAGGTCGAAGAGTTCAAGCCGATCCATGAGGGCCATGTGGACATGTATGTCTGCGGCCCGACGGTTTATAACTTTGCCCATATCGGCAATGCCCGGCCGATGGTTGTCTTTGATGTACTGAAGCGTCTGTTTGAGGCGGAAGGCTATACGGTCAAGTATGTTTCCAACTTCACGGATGTCGATGACAAGATCATCAACAAGGCCATTGAGGAAGGCACAACGGAAAAGGAAATCACCGAGCGCTATATCGATGCCTATCAGGCCCTGCGCCGGCAGCTGAACACCGAACTGCCGGACATCACGCCGAAAGTTACAGAAACGATGGACGGCATCATCACCTTCGTCAAGCAGATGGTCGACAACGGCACTGCCTATGAAGTCAACGGCGATGTATACTTCAGTGTTGATTCCGTGCCGGGTTACGGTTCCCTGAGCCATCAGAAGCTGGACCAGCTGGAAGCGGGTGCCCGCGTCGAGGAGAATGACCAGAAGCGCAACCCGTATGACTTCGCGCTCTGGAAGAAGACAGACAAGGGCATCACCTGGGATTCCCCGTGGGGTCCGGGCCGGCCGGGCTGGCATACCGAATGCGTGGTCATGATCAACGAGAACATGGGCCCGATGATCGATATCCACGGCGGCGGCATGGACCTGCGTTTCCCGCATCATGAGAATGAAGCGGCCCAGTCCATGGCGGTCAACCATAACGGCCTGGCCAACTACTGGGTCCACAACGCGATGATCAACATCAACGGTGAAAAGATGTCCAAGTCGCTGGGCAATGTGCTTTGGGCCAAGGATGTTGTCGAGAAGCTCGGCATCAACACCACCCGCTGGCTGATGAGCTCTGTCCATTACCGCAAGGAACTCAACTTCAGCGAAGAAACCATTGAGACAGCCAACAAGGAACTCAGGCGGGTCATGGACCCGCTGCGGCAGGCTGACATCAAGGCGGCCACGAACGGAGTTGCATTCGGGCCGGAAATCGATGAGGAAGCCTGGCGGAGTTTCCTGGACCAGATGGATGATGACATGAATACACCGAATGCCTATGCGGTCATCTTCGATGCCGTCAAGAAGCTCAACGGCGCCATGCGGCAGCGTGAGATTGACTATGCGGCTGTGGGCAGAATCCGCAACGCGGTGGAGAAAATGTTGAATCTGCTCGGGATTACAGTGGAAAAGATCACAGTAACGGATGAGGACCGCGAACTCTACGCCAAATGGAACGCGGCCAAGGCCGAAAAGGACTTCGCAGCAGCGGACGAATACCGCCGGTTGCTGGCTGAAAAGGGTCTGGCATGATGAATGCCGATGCGTGTTCCGGCCGCACCCTGGCGTTTCTCGGAGATGCGGTCTGGTCACTGCTGGTGCGCAGATATCTGATTGAAAGCGGTCAGGGCAGGGGGGACAGGCTCCAGGCCCTGGCCGTCACTTATGTCAGTGCCACAGCCCAGGCGGAATTCTACCGCCGGCTTCATGAGGAAGGCTTCTGGACCGAAGCGGAAGAGGGCTGGTACCGGCGGGGCCGCAACAGTACAGCCGGCTCGGTGCCGAAGAATACCCCGGTGCAGGTTTACCGCCAGGCCACCGGCTTTGAGGCAATTATCGGGGCGCTCGATCTGGAACAGGAACGGGACAGATTACTGACGGTATGGGATAAAGTCAGGACACTGAAGGAGGTCAGTTCATGACACAATTGATGTACGGGAGAAATGTCGCAAAGCAGCTGCTGACAGATCCACGGAAGGTCCACAGGGTATATCTTGCCGGGACGGACCGGGAACTGGAAGCCATGTGCCGGAAGCACAATATCCGGGTGGAGCACACTGACCGGAGGAGTCTGAACAAACTGGCCGGCACGGACCGTCATCAGGGTGTTGTCGTGGAAATCGATCCGTATAAAACAGTTCCGGTGGCTGACCTGGTCAATAACCGCAAAGGGGAATACGGCTTCATCATCCTGCTGGATGAACTGGAAGACCCGCACAATCTCGGGGCGATCCTCAGGACTGCGGATGCCGTCGGCGCCGACGGTGTGATCTTCAAGAAGACCAACGCGGTCGGGCTGACCCCGACGGTTGCCAAGGTCTCTGCCGGAGCCATCGATACGGTGCAGTGCGCGGCGGTCACAAATCTGACCCGGACGGTGCAGGATCTCAAGAAGCAGGGATACTGGATTGTCGGGGCGGATATGGACGGCCAGGATTACCGGACCGTGAAGTATGATTTCCATACGGTCCTGGTGATCGGCAACGAAGGCAAGGGTATCTCCAGACTGCTGCGTGAGGAATGCGACTATGTTGTCAGCCTGCCTATGAAAGGGTCAATCGAATCCCTGAATGCGTCCGTCAGCGCGGGCATTCTGATGTATTCGATCATGAGCGCGCGTTCTCCCGTTTGAAGGGAGAGCAGTCATGGAAAATCCTTATGAACTAATCTACATGAGCCGAACCGGAGATGAATGGGCCCGGAAGGCTCTTTTTTCGGAATGCGACATTATCCTGAAAGGAATCGTAAACAGTGCCGTCAGGACATTCCGGCCGCTGGAGCCGTACCGGGATGAAATCCTGCTGGAAGCCCGGCTGGCAATTCTGGAAGTGATGGAAAACTACCGGGAAGACCAGGCCTGCGGGTTCCGGACCTTCCTGACGGTTGTGCTGCAGCGGAAAGTCTATTCGCTGATGCGGCGCTACAGCGCGCCCCGCCGGGTCCCGCTGTACAGCATGGTTCACCTGGACGACCAGATCGGCGAATCCGGAGAGGTTTACGGGGCAGTGGCCCAGAATGATCCGATGAACGATCCGGTTTATTATCTGAACTATACGCTGGCTCGTGACCGCCTGCGGGACTATGTCGGACATATGAAACCGGAAGACAGAAAGATCATGGACACGTGGCTCAGCGGCTGCAGTTATGAGGAAGCGGGCAGCCGGCTGAAGATGTCACCCCGCTCCTACGGCGGCAAGCTGCAGCGGATCCGCCGGGATATCCGCAACGCCGTCCACAACCGGACCACATGAAAAAAGGCCGCCGGTCAGCACCGGCGGCTTAACTGTATTTACTTTTTCTTTTTGGCGGTTTCCGCTTCAATCATGGACAGGGCCCCGTAGAGGATCGAGTCGTCCCCCAGGGCGGCTTTTTTCAGTTCCACCGTATCCCGGATGGAAGGCATGCAGTATCTGTCCACTTCCCGGAGAATCTTCTCAAGGAAGATGTCGCCGCAGGCTTCGATGACCCCGCCGCCGTAGACAATGACATCCGGGCTGAAGGTATTGATCATATTGCCGGTCGCAACGGCCAGGTAGTGGCAGGACCTGTCAACGGCTTCCGTGGCTACCGGGTCATTCTGCAGCAGGGCCCGCTTCAGGACCTTGCTGCGGAAGGTGCCGTTTTCAAAGTGGTCAACCATCAGGGAAGCCCGGCCCCGGGCAATCTGCTGCTGCATGTAGGAAGTCATGCCGCGCTTGGCAGAATAGATTTCGAGACAGCCGCGCTGGCCGCAGGAGCACAGCGGGCCTTCCGGATCCATGACCATATGACCGTATTCGGCTCCCTTGAATTTGTTGCCGGTGTAGAGCCGGTCATCAAGGATCAGGCCGCCGCCCATGCCGGTGCCGACAAAGAAGCCGACCACGTTGTGGTAACCCTTGGCAGCGCCGTAGTAATATTCACCCAGGACACCGACATTGACATCGTTGCCGATATAGAACGGAATCCCGGTTGCCTTTTCGACGGCCGCACGGATGTCATAATTCTTCCAGGGCAGGTTCGGGGAGAACAGGACAATGCCCTTCTCCTGGTCGATGACGCCGGGAGCGCCGGCCGCAATGGCCCGGATCTCGTTCTTTTTGATGCCGGAAGCGGCGATGACTTCCTTGACAACCTTCAGGATGACCTGTTCGACGTTTTCGGTTGACTCGCCGCCTTCCTTGGTCTTTTTCTTCAGCCGGTAAATAATTTTGCGGTTCTGGTCAAAGACCGCGCCGAGGACCTTCGTACCGCCGATGTCCAGACAGATATCATATTTTTTTGCCATGTTGTTTTCCTCTGCTTTGATTGTATTTTAGAAGCCGGACTGCGGGAGCGTCAATGTTCAGATCTCAGCCAGCAGTTCTTTCACCAGGGATGCCATGCGGTCCCGGTCGCCTTCCAGCATGACGGTGACATTCTTCAGCGGCAGCTGGTCCGCGTATACATACAGGTCGCTGATTGTCTTGCCCATGCCCGGTCCGGAGCGGGTTTCAACGTTGACGCCGGCCTTTCTGCCTTTGAACAGTTCCGGATACTGCAGGTACATGACCGGACAGGAATCATGCATGAAGACCTGGTGGCCATGCCCGTTGCGCATATACAGCGGAATGATGTAGGCATTGGCAGTGCGCAGCAGCTCACCGGCGGATGAAGTCCGGGCAATCTCCTCGATTTCCTGCTCGGAAAGGGACATCTGGTGGGTGACATCCAGACCGAACATGGCGATCGGGATACCGGATTTGAATACGCACTGGGCCGCGTGCGGATCAGCGAGAATGTTGAATTCGGCACACGGGGTGCGGTTGCCGCCGATGATTGCCCCGCCCATGATGGCCACTTCCTTCAGCAGGCCGGCCAGATCCGGATAGGTGACGATGGCGGTGGCGATATTGGTCAGGGGGCCGATAGCGACAACCGTCAGTTCGTGCGGATAACGGCAGGCGGCCTCATACAGCTTGTCCCAGGCGGCTTCCGTTTCTTCCTTTGCCGGGGAAGCAGGCAGCACAGCCCCGCCAAGGCCGTCTTCACCATGCGCGTCCGGGGCGGTTGCCAGCGGCACGATCCAAGGCTTTTCGGCGCCTCTGAAGACAGGAATATCACTGCGCCCGGCAAGGGCCAGAACATCCCGGACATTGCGGAAAGTCCGGTCCAGAACCGCGTTGCCGGCCACTGCCGAAGCCCCAACAAGTTCAATGTCTTTCAGCCTTGTGGCCAGCAGGAGCGCCATCGCGTCATCTATGCCGGCATCACTGTCAATCCATACAGGCCGTTTCATGCGTTTTCCTCCCCGCCGCCGAAACTGCGGCATGCTTCAATGAGCAGTGACACAAACCTTTCCCGGTCCAGCCCGAGCACGGCCCGGCAGTTGGGGGCATGCCCGGTCCTGCCGTTCCAGTCACACATGGTCAGGCCGCGGGTATATTCCCCGTCCAGCACGACATCCACATAACAGTCTTTCATGGTGAATATTTCCGGGTGGCTCAGGGCCAGCACGGCACAGGGATCGTGCAGGGTGACACCCTCCCAGCCGAGTTCTTTCAGTTTGATGGAAAAGAAATCAAGCCAGGCGGCCACCGTATCCGCCACCCGGTTATGCAGACTGCGCAAGGTCTGCCATTCCGCCGGGTAAATCATGGCCTGTTCGGTTACATCCAGGCCGCACATCAGTACGGGAACACCGGCATGGAACAGGATATACGCGGCTTCCGGGTCATTGAGAATGTTGAATTCGGCAGCGCTGGTCCAGTTGCCGTTGCGCAGGCCGCCGCCCATGATGGATACCAGCCGGATTTTCGGCTTCAGTTCCGGGTAGGCCAGCAGCAGGGCAGCCACGTTGGTCTGCGGTCCGGTGGCGACAATGATGACCGGGTCTTCACTCTGCCGCAGCACCTCAGCCATCACTGCGACGGCGCCGCGGGAACTGTACGGATGCTCCGGGGCAGGCAGTTCGGCCCCGTCCAGCCCGGTTTCACCATGGTAATCCCCGCCGGTCATCAGATCGGCAATCAGCGGTATTTCCCGGCCTTTTGCGACTTCAATGTCCAGATGCAGCAGTGCGGCGATTTTCCGGCAGTTTTCACTGACCTTGGCCAGGGTCTGATTGCCGGCCACGGCTGTAATGGCTTTGATTTCAAAGCGCGGGTCAGACGCGGCCAGCACCCAGGCAATGGCATCGTCGTGACCGGGATCCCCGTCCAGGATCAACGGAATTTTCCTTTCTGTAGTCATATTATTGTCCTCCTGTTACGGTACGGTTTCTGCTTTCATTCTAACAAAAAAAACGGTCATGGTTAATTACTGCGGCAGGGCGGCCGATGCCGGGCCGCAAGCAGTAAAAGATTGACGCTGTGAACGGAGTTATGCTATCCTAGGAGAGCACTTAAGGAGTTTTTTCATTATGGCAAAGGATAACAAAGTGACTCTGGTCTGCAGTGAATGCCTGTCCAGGAACTATGTGACCTCACATCGGAAAAACAGTGCGAAGCGTCTTGAACTTATGAAGTTCTGTCCGAAATGCGGCCGGAAAACCCTTCATAAGGAAACGAAATAGGAGGTTCGACATGGATCGTACATTCAGCTGGAGCGGCATTCAGAAAGAAGCCAAGCGGGTTCGCTGGCCGAAGGGCAAGGACATCCGCCTTTCATCTGTTGAAGTCATTCTCTTTACGGCGTTTTTCGCCCTGTTTTTCATCGGCTGTGACTTTCTCGTCACATTCCTGCTGCGCGTGATCGGCATTGGAGCATAAGTATGAGCGAAAATAAGACGAATGTGGTTCTCGACGAAGAGAACGAAAAACGCTGGTATGTAGTCAATACGTATTCCGGCCATGAGAACCGGGTTAAGGAAAACCTGGAGCGCCGTGTGGAAAGCATGGGCATCCAGGACTATCTGTTCCGGATCCTGGTGGCGGAAGAGCCGGAGATTGAAATCAAGAACGGCAAGAAGATCGAAAAAATGCGGAACATGTTTCCGGGTTATGTGTTTGTTGAAATGCGCATGACCGACGAGGCCTGGTATGTTGTCCGTAACACCCCGGGCGTAACCGGATTTATCGGTTCCTCGGGCGGCGGCGCCAAGCCGTTCCCGGTATCACCGGATGAGATGGAATCCATCCTGCGGCGGATGGGCCAGTCCGATCAGCGGGTCGTTGTCGATTTCACTGTCGGCGACAGAGTCCGGATTCTCACCGGTCCGTTCAGCGGTATGGAAGGCCGGGTCAATGTCATGAACGACCAGACCCAGGTCGCCAATGTCATGACCATGCTGTTCGGCCGTGAAACACCGACGGACATCAGCTACAACGATCTGCAGAAAGTCACTGACTGAGCAGGACAGTAAAAAAACGAAAGCGGGCGCCGACCCGCTTTTTTGTCTGCTTAATTTGTCCGTCTGGCGCCTTCCACGATGTGGATCCATTTCCCGCTTAGCAGCCGCCGGATGCACCAGAAGGATTTGATGGCGAAATCGATCCGCAGGCAGAGAATCGCTGCCCATGGCGGACCCTGCAGCACCAGGCCGACAAACGCGCCCAGCGGGATGGAGACAATCCACATGAAGAGGATATCGGCCATCATCAGGAACTTCGTGTCCCCGCCGCCCCGCAGCACGCCTTTTGTCATGACCGACTGGACGGCCTGGAAGAAGATGATCACGGCATAGGCTTTCATCAGCTGGTGGGTTATGACAACGGTTTCCGGGGTCAGGTTGTACATCCGGATGGTCAGCGGTCCGAGCAGCAGCAGGAATACGGAAGATACGGCCCCGAAGATAACACTCAGCAGATAGAATGTCTCACCCTGGCGCAGGGCCAGGTCCGCATGGCCTTCGCCGATCGTATGGCCGACAATGATGCCTGACGCGTTGGAAATGCCGGAGATGACGACGGTCATGAGCCGGTCGATGACCTGGCAGATGGCATTGGCAGCCACCACGGCCGCGCCCATATGGCCAAGGACGATACTGACAATATTGCCGCCCAGGCCCAGCAGCGCATCGCTGACCAGGACCGGTGCGCCGATCCGGAAGTAATTCCGGTAGAACTCACCGCTCGGTGCTTTCAGCAGATGGCGGAAGCGCAGGCTGAGTTTCTTTTCGATCTTCAGGGCAAAGATAAACGTGGTCAGAAACTCGGCAGCCCGGGCAATCAGGGTGCCCAGCGCCGCCCCGGCGATCTCCATGCGGGGCATGCCGAACTTACCGAAAATGAATGTATAGTTGCCGCCGATGTTGACGACAAAGGAAATAATCGAAACGATCAGGCCGAGTTTCGGGTGTCCGACCGTGCGCATCAGGTTGGCCATGACCAGGCTGAGGCCGTGCATCGTGAAGATGAATACCGTAATGCGCAGATACCGCACGCCCTGCGCAATGACCGCGGCTTCGGAAGTATAGATACGCATGATCCGGGCCGGGAACAGGTAGGTCAGGGACGCAAAGATCAGCGAAATGACCAGGGTCAGCCGCATGGCCATGGAAAACGTCTGGCGGACCTTGTCCTTGTCACCGGCACCCCAGTACTGCGAGGCCAGCACACTGGCGCCGCCGATGATGCCCATGCAGAAAATCGTAAAGAAATTATAGAACTGATTGGCCAGACTCGAAGCAGACAGCTGGATCTCGCCGAAGGATCCCAGCATCATGGTGTCCAGCATGTTGACACCCATGTTGATGGCCTGCTGCAGGGCTACCGGCAGCATATATGTCAGTACCCGGCGGTAGAAATGTCTGTCTCTGATCAGCTGAACGCGCATGGCATGCCTCCTGTATGAGCAAAATTGTAGCACCATTCGGCAGGAAGCAGGAAAAATCCGTTGACGGACGGAACAATGGCGGGTATATTAATAGGGCACACGTTTTTTGTGTGCGTATCATGCGTGGGAGGATGTGCAACCATCCGCTGTACCACTGCATGTGGATACTTATATAAGGAGGAAAACCACATGGCAAAGAGAGTTGCGAAAATCTGCAAGCTTCAGTTCCCGGCCGGCGGTGCAAAACCGGGACCGGCACTGGCTTCTGCCGGCATCAACATGCCGCAGTTCTGCAATGAATTCAACGACAAGACAAAAGACCGCAAGGGTGATATCGTTCCGGTTATCATCACAGCGTATGAAGACAAGTCCTTTGAATTCGTCATCAAGACAACCCCGGCTGCTGTTCTGCTGAAGAAGGCTGCCGGCATCGACAAGGCATCCGGTACACCGAAGACCGTCAAGGCCGGCAAGATCACCGAAGCACAGCTGCGGGAAATTGCCGAATACAAGATGCCTGACCTGAATGCGAATGACGTTGAGGCAGCGATGCGGATCGTTGCCGGTACTGCCCGCAACATGGGCATTACCATTGAAGGATGGGAGGGCTGATCATGGCTGGAAAGAAATTCGCTGAAGCAGCAAAGCTGATCAACCGTGAACAGCTGTATCCGTACACTGAAGCAATGGCACTGGCCAAGAAGACCAATGTTGCCAAGTTCGACGCTTCCGTCGAAGCATGCTTCTTCCTGAATGTTGACCCGCGTCAGGCGGATCAGAACATCCGTGGTGCCATGGTTCTGCCGAACGGCACAGGTAAGTCCAGACGGGTTCTGGTCATTACCCAGGGTGCGAAGGAAGAGGAAGCCCGGAATGCCGGTGCTGACTTTGTCGGCGGCGCTGACATGATCGAAAAGATCCAGGGCGGCTGGCTCGACTTCGACATCATCGTTGCGACACCGGATATGATGGGCCAGCTGGGTAAGCTGGGCCGTCTCCTGGGCCCGAGAGGCCTGATGCCGAACCCGAAGACCGGCACCGTTACTATGAACGTTGCGCAGGCCATCGAGGAAATCAAGAAGGGTAAGATCGAATACCGTGTTGACAGAGACGGCAACGTCAATGTCCTGATCGGCAAGTGCTCCTTCACGGAAGAAGCGCTGGCAGAGAACTTCAAGGCTCTGTACGACCAGCTGGTAAGAGTCAAGCCTTCCACTGTCAAGGGCACATACATCAAGGGCATGACAGTTGCCACAACCATGGGCCCGGGCATCAAGGTCACTGTTGAGCAGTAAGCAGAAAGAAAACTGAATCTCGATGAGATTCAGTTTTTTTGTTATCCGGCTGCCGGGATCTCGCTGACCGGGGTTTCCAGGAAGGTGAAGATCACCTGCCAGTACAGTTCCCGCGCTTCTGTCAGTGCGTTGAAGATCTCGTGCTTTGAACCGGGAATCTTCATGATGGCGGCGTTCCGGGCCCGCTGTGCTACCTGCTGCTGGCCGCCGGGCAGCACCAGATGATCGTGCTCGGCCTGCAGGATCAGCAGCGGGATGCGGATGTCACCGGCATAGGCGATGGCTTCCTGCATGGCGGCGTAGGCCGCCCGGGTCCAGCCGTAGGAACTGCCGGAAGTGTGGTACTTATCACTGGCCAGCCGCTGGCTGAACTGATACATGTACCGCGGTTCGGAAGCGCAGCTGCTGTGTGCAAAGTCCGGCTTCGGGTTGAACGGGCGGAAACTGGGGGAAGGCTTGGCATTGAGATTCGGGGCTGTGCTGATCATGGACAGGGCCTGCAGTTTCCAGTCGCTGGTCCGGAAATCGAGTTCCAGCATCGGCGAGGACAGGATGGCCTTGTCGAAGAACTTCGGAAAGCGCTCCAGGAACAGGGTGGATATACATCCGCCCATGGAGTGACCGAAGAGAATATGCACATCCCCGCGGGTCAGGGGCTGGACAATCTGGTACTGAAAAGCAAATACATCGTCTATGTATTCATTGAATGAATTCACGTGGATCAGCTCGGGGTCACTGACCAGACGCTGTGAACGGCCGAAGCCCCGCAGTTCCAGGAAGAAGACGGAATAGCCGGCCTGATAGAACAGGTGCATCACCTCGTGGTATTTGCCGAAGAACTCACCGAAGCCGTGGATAAACGTGATCGTCTTGCCGCGCTCCGGGTTCAGGGCATAGTAGTACTGCAGCCGGATACCGTCCAGGCTGAGCGTGGTGCCGGAAACCACATTCTGGTAAAGCCAGGGGGTGACACTGCCTTTCATCCGGGCGGCAAAGTCTTCTTCACCGTAGAAAGCAATCTTCCATTTTTCGTTTGTCATATCGATTCACTCCGTTTCTGCAGGGATCTCTGCGATGACGATGCTCTGGCCTGGACCTGCCCCGGGAAGGGGCTGATCAAAGAACAGGGCCAGACGGTTCTGCCGGCAGCGCTGCCTTAGTTCTGAAGTTATTTCCGCCTGCAGCGGCATCAGGCCGAACAGGTGATTCCTGACGGCGAAGGATACCGGGTCCAGCAGCGGCTGGTCATACATCAGCACAGCTCTGGCAGTATGATCGGCAGCCAGGACATCCGTGACGCTGACGTAGCTTTCCGCCGCATAGCAAACACGGTTCTGCATGCCGTACCGATGCACCAGGGCGGCTGCTTTTTCTTCCATGCCGACATAGCCGATCAGCTGGCTCCGGAAGATGATCAGCAGGTTCAGCCTGCCCGGGGCCAGAAAGGCCAGCAGTTCCTCGAGGGAACAGACAGGCGGGGTTCCTTCCGGGTGGGCATCATCGGCAATCTGCCAGGCCTTCATCTGCGTGACGGTGTAGTCCTTGACATAGCCGCGGCCCCGCTCTTTGTCAGTAAATATCTTTTCCTTCGGCAGGGCAAACAGAATGCCTTCGGCGTCCTGCTGGATTTCGGCCACAATCCCGTCGGTCTGCGCTGCCAGTGCCGACTGGGCTTCTGTCCAGGGCAGGCGGTCCAGGCCCCTGATCAATTGCAGTGTCTTCATAACATACTTATTCTATAATGAAACCAGATGAAAGAAGGAGAAAATCATCATGCTTAAAAGAGTCAATGCCCAGGGCGGCCCGGTCAACCCGGACGCACCGTTCGCATCTGCAGTCATCGACGGCGATGTCATGTATGTCTCAGGCACCGGCGGCCGTGATCCTGAAACCCGCGAACTTCCCGATACTTTCCTCGGCCAGGCCGAACAGGTTCTGAAGAATCTGACCCGGGTTATTGTCAATGCCGGCGGCGATGTGGACAAGGTTGTCAAATGCACCTGCTTCATCACGGATATGAGCCAGTGGGGAGAATTCAACAAGCTTTTCCACCAGTATCTGCCCTGCCAGCCGGCCCGCAGCTGCATTGAAGTCAAGGCCCTGCCCGGCGGGATGGCCATCGAAATCGAAGCGATCGTCTCAATGAAATAATAAAAACTCCATGACCGGCAGGCCATGGAGCTTTTTCTTGTCAGGGCGGGAATTGTACCTGCTGTATTTCCGGTTCCGGTAAAAATTCGTCATTGACAGGAGCATTGACTTGATTTAACATATCATCGTTATCAAATACCAGAGACAGTAACGGCGGAAGCTTAATCATGTTACCGAGGTAGAAAGTTTCAGTATAAACTTTTTTGCCTCTGCCGCCGGCAGAGGCTTTATATTCGGTAGGCGATAACAGTAGAAAGGTGAAGGTGAAGGAATGAATCAGACGGTATTGGAAAACAAGAAGAACGTCGTTGCCGAAATCGCCGGCAAGATGACTGATTCTGCATCTGCAGTCGTTGCAGAGTACCGTGGTCTGAGCGTTGCTGAAGTCACTGAACTGCGCAGACTGATGCGCGAGGAAGGCGTGGAGATGAAAGTCTACAAGAACACGCTGGCTGCCCGCGCTGCAGAAGCTGCAGGGTTCGGTGAACTGAAGGACTATCTGACCGGCCCGAATGCACTTGTATTCGGTTCTGACGAGACCGCAGCAAGCCGTGTGCTGGCAAAGTATGCCAAGAAGCATGACGCTCTTGTCCTCAAGGGCGGCATTGTCGAAGGCAAGGTTGTCGGCGTCGATGTGATCAAGGAACTGAGCGCTCTGCCGAACAGAGAAGGAATGCTCAGCATGCTGCTGTCCGTACTGCAGGCTCCTGTTTCTCAGTTTGCCCGGGCCGTGAACGCGGTTGCCGAGGCCAGAGGAGAAGGTGCCCCTGTTGAAGCAAAAGAAGAAGTAAAAGAAGAAGCTGCTGAGGCAGCTGCCTGAGAAAGAGGAGGAATGAATCATGGCAAAGTTAACACAGGAAGAGATTCTTGCGTATCTCGATGAAGCTACAATCCTTGAACTGAATGAACTGGTCAAGGCTATCGAAGAAAAGTACGGCGTTTCCGCCGCTGCTCCGGTCGCAGTTGCTGCTGCTCCGGCTGAAGAAGCAAATGCTGCTCCGAGCACAGTTACTGTTGTTCTGACAAGCTTCGGTGATTCCAAGGTTGGCGTCATCAAGGTTGTTCGTGAAATCACAGGTCTGGGCCTGGTTGATGCCAAGAAGCTGGTTGACGGCATTCCGGCAGAAATCAAGAAGGATATCTCTGTTGATGAAGCCGACGGCATCAAGAAGAAGCTCATGGATGCCGGCGCTACTGTCGAATACAAGTAATCGCTGAAAACAAAAAACAAAGAAAAGCCGGCGGATTTTCCGTTCGGCTTTTCGGCCCTAAGAAAGGAGAGGCTGCATGGCGCAGAATCAGTATTTTGAAGACAACCGCAGCCTTCCTTCGAACCGGAAGGAACACTCTTTCCGGTTTTCGGGCGATATTTACACTTTCATTACGGATATCGGTGTTTTCAGCAAGGACGGCGTCGATTACGGCACCGAACTGCTGCTGAAATCGGCAGTCAGGCAGGAACTCCGCGGGAGCATTCTGGATCTTGGCTGCGGCTACGGGGTGGTGGGCATTGTGCTCAAGCGCACATTTCCCGACTGCACCGTGACGGCCGGTGACGTGAATCCGCGGGCACTGGAACTGACGGCGGAAAACGCTGTCCGCAACAGGTGCCCGGTGGAAGTGGTGGAATCCAACGGTTTTGAGCACATCAGCGCGATGTTTGACGCTGTTGTGACCAATCCGCCAATACGGGTGGGAAAAAAGATCCTCTATCCGCTCCTGGAGGCTGCACACGATCATCTGAATCCCGGAGGCATCTTCCTGGCTGTCATCCGCCGCCGGCAGGGCGCGGAGAGCGCAGCCGCAAGACTCAGGGAGATCTACGGAAACTGTGAAGTCATAGACCGGAGCAAAGGATACTGGATTCTCCGCTGTACCCGTACAAATTGACGAATTGACCATTTGATGATAAAATATTACGTTGCAAAAAAGCCGAAAAATTGAAAACAGGGTTAATACCCCTTTTCGGCGTTTCAGCGATGCAGGCGAAAGGATGGCGTACATGGAAAATAAACAGACATACCACGTTGTGCATTATGGCAACAAAGCTGTCCGGCGTGATTACTCCAAAGTCAGTGCCGGACTGGACCTGCCGGATCTCGTCGAGATTCAGACAGCGTCCTTTGAGTGGTTTGTAAGGGAAGGCATCCGGGAGGTATTCAACGATATCTATCCCATTTACAACTACGCCGGAAACATCAAACTGAAGTTTCTGGATTATGAATTTGGAGAACCGAAATTCTCCATCAGTGAGTGCAAGTACCGTGAGGCGAACTACAGTGCCCCGCTGAAAGCCAAGATGGAACTGGAGATAGTGGATCAGGACACCGGTGAAGTCATGACCAAGTGGGAAGACGTCTTCCTTGGAGATTTCCCGCTGATGACCCCGACCGGGACATTCATTATCAACGGTGCAGAACGTGTCATTGTATCCCAGATCGTCAGATCTCCGGGTGCCTACTTTGATATTGTTTCCGAAGAACGGACCGGCCACGATACCTATACATGTGAACTGATTCCGTCCCGGGGCACCTGGCTGGAATTCATGTCGGATGACAAGAAGGCCGCGCTCGGCCGGATCATGAATGTGTCGATTGATCGCCGCCGGAAGGTGCTCAGCACCATCCTGTTCAAGGCGATCGGCATGTCCCTGAATCTGGAACGGGGCGAGGATGCCTTTGACACCACCGGCATGCAGAAGTTCCTGAAGGCCCTGCAGTTTGAACTGTATCCGGATGTGATCGTTCCGGGTGAGGAACGGGAATTCCTGAACGACTATATGCTTCTGTATACTTCTGTCTTCGGCAACTACGAGGAAGTCCGCAACACCCTGGCTGCCGACAAGACAAAGACAACCAATGAAGCGCTGCTGAGTGTCTATGAGAACCAGCGGGCAGACGAAATTGCCACCATCGAAGGCGCCATGAACCTGATGGATGCCAAGTTCTTTGACTACCGCCGGTATGACCTGACCATGGCCGGCCGTTACAAGGTGCTCAAGAAGCTCAATGTCCTCGACCGTATGGAAGGCCATGTCCTCAGGAATGACCTTATCGGGGCCGAAGGCAAGGTTATCTTCAAGAAGAACAGGATGATCGGTAAGACCGAGCGGAATGCGCTGAAGCCGGAACTGGCCAAGGGCATCAACTGCCGGGCCCTTCCGTATATTCATGAATTCTCCCACCCGGTGACCGCCGAACTGGAGACAACATGGACGGGCGGCCTGATCGGCCGTATCCTGGCCACGGATCTGGAAGGCAAAAAGGTCAGCATGCGCAGGGGCACGGTCATCACCGCTGCCGATGTGAAGGCGATCGCCGCCGAATTCGAGAAGGTAACGGTCTATGCCGGGATCATCGCCCAGGAAGTCAAGCTGACAAACGACAACGCCGCCGCGGTCATGGACTACGGCAGCCGGCTCTACACTGTCGGCCGTATCCTGGCCAACGGTGAAGACATCGCTGACTGCACATATGATCCGGAGAGCGATCACAAGATGATCCTGTCCACGGAGCAGAAAGAAAATGTGCAGGCGCATGTCATGGCCCGGGAAGAGGTCACCATGTGGCTGATCGGTGCCTGCGTGCAGCAGATCGAAATCCTGACGGATGACGGTCATCCCGTCAAGCTGATCGGTGTGGACCCGCTCAACAGCAAGCACACCATCACCATGCCGGACATGTACGCGCTGTACAACTATGAACTGACGATGCTGGACGGTGTCGGCAGTGCTGATGATATCGATATGCTCGGCAACCGCCGCATCCGGACGGTCGGGGAACTGATTCAGAACCAGTTCCGGATCGGTCTGTCCCGGATGGAACGGGTCGTCAAGGAACGGATGTCCATTGCGGACGCTTCCGGCCTGACCCCGAAGCAGCTGACCAATATCCGGCCGCTGACAGCCGCGATCAAGGAGTTCTTCTCCAGTTCCCAGCTGTCCCAGTTCATGGACCAGCAGAACCCGCTGGCGGAACTGTCCAACAAGCGCCGTATTTCCGCGCTTGGTCCGGGCGGTCTGACCAGAGAGCGGGCCGGCTTCGAAGTGCGTGATATTCACAACTCCCACTATGGCCGGATCTGTCCGATTGAAACACCGGAAGGCCCGAACATCGGTCTGATTTCCTATCTGACAACCTATGCCAGAGTCAATGAATACGGCTTCATCCAGACCCCGTACCGGAAGGTCAACGAAGACGGTGTGGTAACGGATGATGTCGTATACATGAGCGCGGATGAAGAAAACGATCATGTCATCGCCCAGGCCAACGAGATTCAGGACGGCCGGCTGGTCAATGACCGGGTCGTTGCCAGAATCGCCGGTGATACCGTCATGGCGGAAAAAGCCACCATTGACTACGCCGACGTTTCGCCGCGGCAGATTGTCTCGGTAGCGACAGCCTGCGTTCCGTTCCTGGAAAACGACGACTGCACCCGGGCCCTGATGGGCGCGAACATGCAGCGTCAGGCCGTACCGCTGCTGAATCCGCACAGCCCGTTTGTCGGAACGGGCATGGAACACCGCATTGCCCGTGACTCGGGTGCTGCCTGCGTCGCGATGGCGCCGGGTATTGTCACCTACGTCGATGCCGACAAGGTCATCGTCACGGAGGATGACGGTCATGAACATGTCTATGAACTGACCAAGTTCCGCCGTTCCAACGCTTCCACCTGCCTGAACCAGAGACCGATTGTCTTTGACGGCGAACGGGTGGAGCGCGGTGATATCCTGGCTGATGGTCCGGCGATGCAGGACGGCGAACTGGCGCTTGGCCAGAACGTGCTGATTGCCTTCATGACATGGCACGGCTACAACTACGAAGACGCGATCATCATGTCCGAACGCATGGTGCGCGAAGACGTCTATACATCCATTCATATTGAAGAATATGACCTGGAATGCCGGGAAACCAAGCTCGGTCCGGAAGAAATCACCCGTGATATTCCGAACGTTGCCGAGAGTGCCTGCCGCAACCTGGATGGGCGCGGCATCGTCATGGTCGGTGCGGAAGTCAAGGAAGGCGATATCCTGGTCGGCAAGGTAACCCCGAAGGGCCAGAGTGAAATCACACCGGAAGAAAAGCTGCTGCTGGCGATCTTCGGTGAGAAGAGCCGCGAAGTCCGCGACAATTCCCTGAAAGTACCGCACGGCGGTGCCGGCATCGTGCATTCCGTGCGTGTCTTCAAGCGCAAGGATGACCACGAACTGCCGCCGGGCGTCAATGAGGTCGTCAAGGTCTACGTTGTCCAGAAGCGGAAGATTTCCGAGGGTGACAAGATGGCCGGCCGTCACGGCAACAAGGGTGTCATTTCCAAGATCATGCCGATCGAGGATATGCCGTACATGCAGGACGGCACGCCGATTGACATCATGCTGAACCCGTTCGGTGTCCCTTCCCGTATGAACATCGGACAGGTGCTGGAAGTCCATCTCGGCATGGCGGCGAGAAGCCTCGGCGTCAAGTTCGCAACCCCGGTCTTTGACGGTGTTTCCAACGAAGACCTCAGAAACATCATGCAGGAAGCGAATACTTCCATGGACGGCAAGTATCTGCTGACCGACGGCATGACCGGTGAACCGTACGATGAACGGATCGCGGTCGGCGTCATGTACATGATCAAGCTGGCGCACATGGTTGATGACAAGCTGCATGCGCGGGCTACCGGTCCGTACTCCCTGGTTACCCAGCAGCCGCTAGGCGGCAAGGCGCAGAACGGCGGCCAGAGATTCGGTGAAATGGAAGTCTGGGCCCTGGAAGCGTACGGCGCTGCCAATACGCTGCAGGAAATCCTGACCGTCAAGTCCGATGACATCATGGGCCGTACCAAGACATACGAAGCCATCGTCAAGGGCAGAGACCTGCCGGCTGCCGGTATTCCGGAATCCTTCCGGGTGCTGGTGCATGAACTGCAGGCCCTGGCGGTCGATGTCCGGATGCTGAATGCGGACGGAACCGAAATGGATCTCAAGCAGATGGCCCAGGATGAACTCAAGGAAGAGACCACCATGGATCTCAACCGGCAGACCTATGTCAATGATGCGGAAGAAACCGGTGATCTGACCATCCGTGAAGGACTGGACGAAGACGACATTCCGGCTGCGGCCGTTGTCGGCTTCGATGATCTCGATTCCGCCGGTGAAGAATAAGGAGGAGGCAGAACGATGAATATTAACGATTTTGATGCAATTCGCGTCGGTCTGGCATCACCTGAACGTATTCACGAATGGTCCTACGGCGAAGTCAAGAAGCCGGAAACCATTAACTACCGCTCCCAGAAGCCGGAGAAAGACGGTCTGTTCTGCGAACGCATTTTCGGTCCGACCAAGGACTGGGAGTGCGCCTGCGGAAAGTACAAGAAGATCCGCTATCAGGGCGTGATCTGTGACCGCTGCGGCGTTGAAATCACCAAGTCCAGTGTCCGCCGGGAACGCATGGGCCATATCGAACTGGCTGCCCCGGTTGCGCACATCTGGTACCTGCGCGGCATTCCGAGCCGCATGAGCCTGCTGCTCAATGTTCCGCCGAAACACCTGGAAGAAGTTGTTTACTTCGTTTCCTGGATCGTCACGGATCCGGGCGATACAAAGCTGACCTACAAGCAGATTCTTTCCGAACGTGAGTTCCGTGAGAACACCGCCATCTACGGGCCGGGAAGCTTCTCCGCCGCCACCGGTGCCGAAGCTGTCAAGACCCTGCTGGAACAGGTGGATCTCGACAAGGAACACAACGAAATCATGGCCGAACTGGAAAAGGCCAACGGTGACAAGCGCAAGAAACTGATCAAGCGCCTGGAAACCATTGATGCCTTCCGGGATTCCGACAATCGTCCGGAATGGATGGTCCTGACTGTCCTGCCGGTCATCCCGCCGGATCTCAGGCCGATGCTGCAGCTGGACGGAGGCCGTTTCGCCACCAGTGACCTGAACGATCTGTACCGCCGTGTCATCACCCGGAACAACCGTCTGAAGAAGCTGCTTGAACTGGGTACACCGGCGATCATCGTCCAGAACGAAAAACGTATGCTGCAGGAAGCAGTCGATGCGCTGATTGACAACGGACGCCGTTCCAAGCCGATTACCGGTGCCGGCGGCAGGGCGCTGAAGTCGCTGTCCCATGCCCTTAAGGGCAAGCAGGGCCGCTTCCGTCAGAACCTGCTCGGCAAGCGTGTCGACTTCTCCGGCCGTTCCGTTATTGCCATCGGACCGGACCTGAAGATGTGGCAGTGCGGTCTGCCGAAGGAAATGGCCATTCAGCTGTACAAGCCGTTCGTCATCAACGAACTGGTCAACCAGCAGATTGCGTCCAACCCGAAGACAGCCGAAAAGCTGATTGACAAGCAGGATGCCCGCGTCTGGGATGTTGTCGAACAGGTCATTGAAGGCCATCCGGTCTTCCTGAACCGTGCCCCGACCCTGCACAGACTCGGTATCCAGTCCTTCTTCCCGAAACTGGTTGACGGTCATGCAATCCGTGTCCATCCGCTCGTATGTCCGGCGTTCAACGCCGACTTCGACGGTGACCAGATGGCTGTCCATCTGCCGCTGAGTGAAATGGCCAGAGCCGAGACGGAAGTCCTGATGCTCGGTGCCAACAACATTCTCGGCCCGAAGGACGGCAAACCGATCGTTACTCCGGGCCAGGACCTCGTGCTGGGCAACTTCTATCTGAACATGGAAGAGACAGCCGAAGAGTTCTATAAGAAGGCAGACGCCCTCGAACGCCTCGGCCTGCCGGTCGAAGCTGCCAAGTGGCGCCGCTACGGTGACAACGAAGGCCATCTCTACAGGGATGTCGATGAAGTCATGATGGCTTACCAGCTGGGCGCCGTGCATCTGCACACAAGAATCGCCCTGCCGGCCAGGTCCCTGCATAAGGACGGCTTCACGGAAAAGCAGAATGAGTGCTACCTGCTGACATCCGTCGGCAAGATCATCTTCAATAATGTTTTCCCGTCTGACTTCCCGTATCTCAACGATGCCAGCCCGGAATCGCTCAAGGCTACACCGGACAGCGAATTCGTCCCGCTCGGCACCGATCTGAAGAAAGAGATCGCCGGCCGGCCGATCACTCCGGAATTCAAGAAGAAGGATCTCGGAAACCTGATCGCTGCCGTGTTCGACAAGTATCACATCAACGGTACCAGTGATATCCTCGACTCCCTTAAGGACATGGGCTATCTGTACTCCACCACCGCCGGCATGACCGTTGCCCTGAGCGATATTTCTGTCGCCCCGGACAAGGATAAATATGTCAACGAGGGGAAGGAAAAGGCTGACCAGCTGAATGCCCTGAGGGACAGAGGTCTTCTGACCCCGCAGGAATGGGAACGCGCGTTCTCCGATCTGTGGGACAAGGTCAAGAATACTGTTGGTGATACCCTGATGACCTCGCTGCCGAGAATGAACCCGATCAACATGATGGCGGTATCCGGCGCGCGCGGCAACAAGAACCACTTCACGCAGCTGGCCGGCATGCGCGGCCTGATGGCCCGTCCGACCCAGTCGAAGTCGCGTAAGGAATACCAGCCGTCCATCATCGAAGTCCCGATCTACTCCTGCTTCCGTGAAGGCATGAGCGTGTCCGAGTTCTTCATTTCCACCCATGGTGTCCGCAAGGGCCTGACCGATACCGCGCTGAAGACAGCTGAATCCGGCTATCTGACCAGACGTCTGGTTGACGTTGCCCAGGAAGTCATCATCACGGAAGAAGACTGCGGCACAGAGAAGGGTTACCTCGTTGAGGATATCGTTGATGAACGCAACAACTCCATGATCGAGAAGTTCTTTGACCGGATTGTCGGCCGCTATACACAGCAGGCCATCACGGATCCGGAAACAGGCGAAATCATCGTGGACGAGAACAGCTACATCTCCGATGACCTGGCCAAGAAGGTTGTGGATGCCGGCGTCAAGCAGGCATACATCCGCAACGTCTTCACCTGCGAATCCACCCATGGTATCTGCTGCAAGTGCTACGGCCGCAACATGGCTACCGGCAACCCGGTTGAAACCGGCGAAGCCATCGGTGTCATGGCCGCCCAGGCGATTGGTGAGCCGGGTACCCAGCTGACCATGCGTAACTTCCATACCGGCGGTGTTGCCAACCAGTCCGGTGACATCACCCAGGGTCTGCCGAGAGTTGAAGAACTTTTCGAAGCCAGAACCCCGAAGCGGGTCGCTGTCATCGCCAAGATTGACGGTGAAGTCGTTGACATCCATGAACAGGACAACCACGCCGGCCAGATTGTGACCGTGGCCAATGCCAAGGATACAATCGAGCATAAGTGCGACCTGACCCAGGCCGTCCGTTCCGATGTCAGAGTCGGGGTGACGGTCAAGGCCGGTGAACCGCTGACCGAAGGCCAGATCGCGCCGAAGGAACTGCTGGACGTTGCCGGTGTCAGGGCGGTTGAAGAGTACATCCTGAAGGAAGTCAAGAAGGTGTACTCCAGCCAGTCCATTGATATCTCCGACAAGCATCTGGAAGTCATGATCAAGCAGATGCTGAAGAAGGTCGTCATTACCGACGGCGGTGAAACGGGATACTCGGTCGGACAGTCGCTGTCGCTCCGCCGCATGGAGGAAGTCAACAGCCAGATGTTCGACGAGGACAAGACCCCGGCCAAGTACGCGCCGATCCTGCTCGGTATCTCCAAGTCGGCAGTTGAAACCGACTCGTTCCTGTCCGCTGCATCCTTCCAGGAGACAACCCGTGTCCTGACCGAAGCAGCTGTCAAGAGCAAGAAGGATACACTGTCCGGCCTGAAGGAAAATGTCATCATCGGCAAGCTGATCCCGGCCGGTACAGGACGGACAGCCTACGACCGTGAGACAACCAGGAGAATTGTGGCGAGAGCGGATGAAATCCGTGAAATCCGCCGTGAGAAGGCAGCAGCCCTCGCGGAGGCAACAGCCATCAAACTGCCGGATGAAGTAACCGGCGGGGCCATGGCTGAAGGCGATGCCCCGGTGGAAATCCCGGAAGAAACAACAGCCGAATAACAGTCAAAAGGCACACCTGCAAAAGGTGTGCCTTTCATGTTTTCCGGGGATATATGCATCAGAGAGCCTGTGGGTCCAGCAGATGATAGAAATCCAGCAGGAGATCGGTCACTGCCAGCATGCACGCCTGCGCTTCTTCCCGCGTCATGTTTTCCACATGGGCAGCTTTATTCCGGTACTGCTCGCGGATATCTTCACTCCGCTGCACAAAGGCATCAGGGGCAGGGACGCAGAACAGGGCATAAACATCCGGACAGTCATGATCGGCCAGAATGGCTTTCATGTAGGGGAAGAACTGATCCTGTACGCGCTCTTTGGCGGTCTGCGAAGAACCTTTGACGCCGAAGACGTAGGGAACACAGCCAAGCGTGAAGCCGAATGATTTTGTTACCTTGCCGCGGACATATTCAATCTCTGTTTCCTCAATGCCGGCAGCCTGCATCCAGGTCATGAAGTCATTGTACAGCCGTCTTCTGATTTCCCCTTCCAGGGCAGATGTGGCGGAGATGCAGATGCCGCTGAAATCAAACCCTTCCGCATGGATTTCCCGGCAGGATTCATACAGTACATGGGCAGAAACCAGGGAAGCACGGGATTCCGGCAGAAGCAGGTTCCAGACATCCCCGAACAGCTCTTCCAGCAGACGGGTCTGCTCGCCGGCCAGGCTGTCCGCCGATTTCACCCGGCTGCTGATCCAGGCGTCCATCCGTGCAAAGAATCGCTCTTCCTTTTCCTCGTCGTATGCCTGGGAGCGGAGCCGCATTTTTTCTTCCTGAAGCTGGCGGGCGAGATCAGTGGTCATGAACCGGTATATTTCCGCAATGCCTGCCTCAAGCGAACGGGTGCGCATATTCGTGTCGAGCGATACAACCGTCAGCCGGTCCAGGCGGGCCATGATTTTCTCGAGTTTTTCATTAATGACAGGATCAGACGCTTCCTGCGCTGCCTGCCTGCCGACCGTATCACGCAGGGCATCCCGGCGGATTTTCTTTTCGTGCAGGAACCAGAACGGTTTCAGCGCATCCTTCGGGATCCTGCCCCGGCAAGCTGCCATGATGCCGTCTTCGATCTCCTCGCATATTTCCGCATCGTAGTAAATATCCGCCTCACTCAGCAGCTTCCTGGCTCTGCGCGCATCACCTGGTAAGCCGAGGCCGAAATAGTACTGATGCGCCAGATAGGCAAGGGCATCCGGGATGTTACGTGCTGCGGCTGTCTGCAGGTATTTCACTGCCAGTGCCTGGTCGGCCTGCACATGATCACCGTACATGTACGCCTGGCCCAGCATGAGGGCGCCATAGCCTTCCCCGGCATCCGCGGCCTTTTTCAGAAGACGGATGAAATGTTCCGGGTCACGGCTGATTTCATCTTCCGTCATAATAAGTGCTTCGGCTGTATTGAAGATTGGCACAGACCCGTCCATGAAGTCATTGATAGTCCTGATCTCATTTCGGAGGGAAGGATCTGCGGCCGGGAGTGACCGCAGCGTCCTGTTGATGACGGAGACAACATCCGTGCTGCCCTGAACGAGATAATTAGCCCCGTACTTTCTGTCCGCGCCGGCTGTCATCTGGCTGTTGACTTTGTAAACCAGATCATATAATTCCATATATCTGCCGGTTTTGACATATTTCACAGCTTTCCAGAGTTCCCAGAAAGAGATGCCCACTTTTTTAAATGCGGCAGACATGGCCCGGTATATGTCAAAAACAGTCCGGAACATCTCCGACACAGGAATATCATCGCCCATAAACAGAACAGATAGTCTTCCCAGACCGGAATCGGGCTGTTCTGTAAGCAGGTCAAACAACGGCAGAACTGCCGCTGCCTGTTCATAGCCGCCTTCCGCAGACTGGTGCATCAATTGACGGGCTTTTTCGTTTGCGCCGTTCATCATATACAGGCCGGAAAGGTCGAAGGCTGCCCACGCCTTCAGGTCTTCTTCCCGTTTTCCGTTCGGCTTTGCGGCCACGGCGGCTTCCAGATGCCTGACTGCTTCCTGCCTGTCAGCCGGAACCGGTGATCCCTGCCGGTAGAATTTTCCCAGCCAGAAATGACCTGTCACCGGGGAGCTTTCGGCACACCGGGACATCCAGTACATGGACTTCTCCGTATCCTTTTTCAGTCTTTTCCCTTCCTGGTAAGCAACGGAAAGATTGTACTGTGAAAGTGCATCACCGGCTTCCGCGGCCATCTGCAGATATCTGGCATAATTGTCCAGAGCTGCCTGGCTGTGCGTGGCCTCATACTCCTTTTTGTAGATTTCATATAGCTCCCGCATGCACGCAATATTGCCTTCATCCGCGTGCTTGATCAGCTGGGGAACCGTCAGCTCCCTGACCGGAACCTTTTTGACAACGGTTTTCTTCGGGCTGCCGGGCTGAAGTTTCTGCAGGGCCTGCTGTTTACGGGCGTTGTTCTGATTGATTTTCTTCAGGTTAACCTTCTTGCTCATTAACGCTATTATAACCTGTCCGCACAGGGGGATACAGGCAGATTGTATGTTTCGTGGTATAGTAGATAAAATACGGAGGGTATGGCCATGAGCGGAACTGGAAAAGAAACAATATGGACACCGAAGTTTATCATGGTGATCCTGTTTACATTTCTTTCGTACGCAGCCGCTTTTCTGACGTACCCGCTGGTGGCCAAATTTTCACTCAGCCTGAATCCGGACCTGACCCTGGCCTCCACGATTGCCGGGCTGATGTCGCTGGCATCACTGTTTGTCTGCCCGTTTGCCGGCGTGCTGTCGGACCGGGTCAGCCGCAAGCGCATCCTGCAGCTGTCGTCCGTATGCTACGGTGCTGTGCTGGCCATGCATGCGTTCATCAGGAGCATTCCGGCACTGATTGTCCTGCGGCTCCTGGTCGGGGTCTTCTTTTCAATCAATAACGTGACAGCCGTCGCGTATTCCACGGATTTCATCCCGGAGAAGCAAATGGGCGAGGGGCTTGGCTATGCTGCCCTGGCAACCATCCTGGCCCAGGCCATCGGGCCGGCGCTGGGGCTGAAACTGGTGGATATCGGCGGTTACCCGCTGGTGTTTGCCGCCGCGGCCGTGTCTGTCTTTCTCTGTGCCGCGGTCATCACATTCCTGCCGGGACGGAAACCTTCCGGCGCAGTTTCCGGAAAGATCACGATGGACAGCCTGATGGCGGTGGAGTTCACCGGCTTCATGATCCTGGCGGCACTGTTTGCGGCCGGCAGCGGCTTGATTTCGACGTTGCTGGCCATCATGGGGGAAGAGCGGAACATCACCAGCATTGCCCTGTATTTTACCGTTTATTCAGCCTGCATGGTCTTCCTGCGGCCGCTGGTCGGCAAACTGCTGGATAAGAAGGGTGTCTATGTCATCGTTGCCCCGGCCGTCCTGTTCACCGCCATCGGCACAGCCATGATCGGCTTTTCCCATACACTGGTCATGGTCATTGCGGCGGCTGTCCTCATCGCCGTCGGCCAGGGGGCCGGCACCCCGTCCCTGCAGGCGGATGTCATCCGGCATCTGGACCGCAGCCGGACCGGCGTGGCCACATCAACCATCCAGATCGGCCAGAACATCGGCAATGCCATAGCCCCGGTCATCGGTTCCTTCTTTGTCGGGTCGTACGGGTATGCCGGCATGTTCAGCGGCTATGGGGTTTTGCTGACGATAGCCGGCTGGCTGATCCTGTTCCTGCATTACCGCCGGGATAATAAACACTGAAAAACTTCCGTGCTGGTTTATTTAAGAATGACGTACCGGCATCAGCGGGATCTCTTAAGCACGGGCAAATATGATAAACTCAGTATATGAATGCGAAACGTAGAAAAAAAAGAAAACTGAAGAAAGGCGCAAAACTGCTTTCGGTTCTGCTGGTTTTTTTACTGGTTCTGCTGAGTGCCGCGGTCGGGGTGCACCTGTATCTCGGTACGATCCTGAACCGGATGAACAAGACAGACACCATGTCAGCCAGCGACGCGAATATTGTGGAGGAAGTACAGCGGAAGACGGCGGATACCCACGTCTTCAATTTCCTGCTGTTCGGGGCTGACCGGAACAGTATTGAGGAATTCTCGGCCATGGAACGGGCGGACGCGACCAAGATCGTGTCATTGGACATGCGCAACAAGACCGTCAAGATCGCTTCCCTGCAGCGGGATACCATGGTCTGGATTCCGGATCCGGTCGCTGACTACTCGAAACTGAATCATGCCTACTGGTGGGGCGGTCCGGACCTGGCCGTGCGTACCGTAAACATGAATTTCGATATGAACATCACCAAGTACGTCACGTTCAGTATGGCCGGGGTAGAGGCGATTGTGGATGAGATCGGCGGGGTGGACATTTATCTGACCCGGGCGGAGTCCACGTATTTCCAGGACGGAATGATTAAGGATACCGGTTACGTGGAAGGCACATTCCACCTGAACGGGAAAGAAGCGCTGGCATATGCCCGTCTGCGTGAGATTGACAACGACTACAACCGCATGAACCGGCAGACCAACCTGATCAGGACGATCATCACAAAACTGTCCGGCAGCTCCGTATCCGAAATACTCGCGGTGATCAATGCGGTCATGCCGTATATCGAGACGAATTTTACCAATTTCGAGATTGAGCGCTGGCTGACCCGGATTCTTACGTATGACCTGCGCAATATTGAAACCCAGGATGTTCCGGTGGATGACGGCAAGGCAATCCGGGCGTCGATTGAATATAACGGCTATTCACCGTGTTATGTGCTGCGGGATTATGAAAAGGTCATAAAGGATCTTTACGTGTTCCTGTATGGCATGGAGGACTATGAAATCAGCCCGCAGGCCTGGGAAGTGCAGAAGAAACTGTATGCGAAATTCGCCGACGAGCCTGACCTGGAGGCATCATGATTGATATTCATACGCATGTGCTGCCCGGGGTGGATGACGGTTCCGAAAGCATGGAGATGTCACTGAAACTGGTTGAAACGGCCCTGGAATCAGGGACGCACTCCATCATTGCGACACCGCACTGTTACCGCGGGGTATTTGATAACTATGCCGGTGAAGAACTGCAGGACCGCTGGGACGCGCTGCATCATGCTGTCCGCCGGGCGGGGCTGCCGGTGCATCTGTACCAGGGCATGGAGGTCATGGCCTGCGAGGATCTGCCGGACCTGCTGAAAAACGGCAGGGTCTGGACCCTGAACAGTTCCGGATACTTTCTTCTGGAATTTGAATTTGGTGAAGACCCGGCCTGGTGCCGGAAGATCATATCGGCCTGCATCGCGGCGGGCTATATCCCGGTGATTGCCCACCCGGCCCGCTATTACTTCGTCCAGGATGATCCGGGAATTGTATATGACTGGTACCGTCTGGGCTGCGGCATCCAGCTCAATAAAGACTCGATTCTGGGCGATAACGGGCGCCGGGCAAGGGATACCGCCCTGTCGCTGCTGCGGCATTGTGTGGTGTCCTGCGTGGCTTCTGACGCGCACCGGACATACTGGCGCAGTACGGACATGCGCCGCTGCGAGGAATACCTCGGACAGAACTTCGGGGAAGATTATACGTATATGCTGCTGGAGGACAACCCGGACCGGATCCTGCGCGGGCGGAAACTGGTCGGATACAAGCCGCTGCCGTATGCGGAATGAACCTGGAGAACTGATGATACAGGGGGGTTCGGAAGGGCAAAGGAATTCGAATTAGTTTTCACTTATTTATATATTTTGTAAATGATGATAAAATACTGACGGTATGTACCGACACGCAGTAAAACGATTGATTGATTTCGTATTGTCTCTCATAGGGCTGCTGGTTTTGCTGCCCCTTTTTGTGATTCTGATGATCTGGATCAAACTGGACAGTACGGGCCCGGTTTTTTTCCGGCAGCGCCGTGTCGGCATTCATAAAACAGAGTTCGATATCCTGAAGTTCCGTACGATGTATACCGATACACCGAAAGACATGCCGACGCACCTGCTGGCAGATCCGGAGAGGTTTATAACCAAAGCCGGCCGGTTCCTGCGGAAAACCAGTCTGGATGAACTGCCGCAGCTGATCAACATCCTGAAAGGCGACATGAGCATCGTAGGTCCGCGGCCTGCCCTGTACAATCAGGAAGACCTGATTGCGGAAAGGGATAAGTACGGTGCCAACGATATCCTGCCGGGGCTGACCGGCTGGGCCCAGATCAACGGCCGGGATGAACTCGCCATTGCCGACAAGGCAGCCCTGGATGGCTATTACACGGAACATATTTCATTCCCGATGGACCTCAAGTGTTTCTTCGGTACGTTCGGGGCTGTATTTACCCAGAAGGGCATCCATGAAGGCGCCAAGCGGGAACGTAAAAAGATCCTGCTGATTACGAACCATTCCTACATGCTGTACCGGTTCCGGCTGGATCTGATCAAAAAACTGATGGAAGAACATGAAGTTGTTCTGTCCATGCCGTTTGTCGGCCATGAAGACGATTTCCAGGCCATGGGTCTCAAGTGCATCAATACCGAACTGGACCGCCGGGGAATCAATCCCATAAAGGATTATGCCCTGTACCGGAATTACAGAAGACAGCTGAAGGAAGAAGCGCCGGACCTGGTGATTACCTATTCCATCAAACCGAATATCTATGCCGGATATCTGGCCGGCCGGATGAACATCCCGTATGTGGCCATGGTGCAGGGACTGGGCACGGCGTTCAAGAAACCGGTGCTGGCAAGCCTTGTGACGGTCATGTACCGGACGGCGCTGCGACGTGCCTACCGGGTGCTGTTTGAGAACGGGGATAATGCCATGCTCTTCGCTGAGAAAGGCATTGTTGATCCGCGGAAGGAAGTTGTCCTGAACGGCGCCGGCATCAATCTCACTTATTTTGATTACAAAGATTATCCGGACAACGATGTATTCCGGTTCCTCTATGTCGGCCGTTTCATGATAGAAAAAGGCTGCGGTGAACTGTTTGAAGCAGCCCGCCGCCTGCACAGCGAGAACGTGCCGTTCGTGCTGGATCTGGCCGGCTTCTATGAAGATGATTTCAAGGAGCAGGTGGAAAGCCTCAAGACACTGGGGATTGTGAATGATTATGGTTTCGTGACTGATCCGCGGCCGATCTATGAAATGTCAGACTGCGTTGTCATGCCCAGCTGGCATGAAGGCATGAGCAATGTCCTGCTGGAAGCTGCCGCCCTGGGCCGGCCGATCATTACCACGGATATCCCCGGCTGCCGGGAAGCGGTTGTGAACGGGGTCAGCGGCCTGCTGTGCCGGGTGAAGGATACGGATTCCCTCTATGAAGCCATGAAAAAAATGCTCTCCATACCAAGAGAGCAGCGGGAAGCCATGGGCAGGGAAGGAAGAGAGCATATGCGGACATTCTTCCGGAAAGAGGACATTGTCGAACAGACCGTCGCGTCCCTGCCTGAGGGATTATAAATCAGTATTGTTCAAACCAGGAAAACGACTGTTCGTTAAAGGACAGTTGTTTTTTGTCTTTATCGCTTGTCTTGTACGGGATATCCAGTTCGGGCCATGCGATGCCGATTGTCGGGTCATTCCACAATATGCCGCCTTCAGAGGCAGGATCATATATATCTGTGCACTTATAGACAAACTCGGCATAATCAGAAAGAACCAGGAAACCGTGGGCAAAGCCTTCCGGTACATAGAACAGGTTCTTTTTTGTTTCATCGAGAATAACCCCGGTCCATTTGCCGAAGGTCGCTGAATTCGGCCGGCAGTCCACGGCAACGTCAAATACACTGCCTTTTGTCACCCGGATCAGTTTGCCCTGGGGGTGGTTCTTCTGAAAGTGCAGGCCGCGCAGGACACCGCGGGAGCTCATGCTTTCATTGTCCTGGACAAATTCCTTGTCGATGCCGGCGGCGGCGAACAGATCTTTCTGGTATGTTTCCATGAAGTAACCCCGGGAATCCCCATGGACGGTGGGATAGATTTCTATGACACCGGGCAATCTTGTTTCAATAAACTCAAACTGTTTCATACGTATCTGCCTTTTCAAAATAATCTTTCAGGGCACTCTGCCAGTCACGCATCCGGCAGCCTGTGACCTGTTCCAATTTGGAACAGTCCAGAGCGGACCACCGCGGGCGGTCAGCGCTTTCCGGATGTTTTGCCTTGTATTCTTCGGTTGTGCAGGGTATTACGGCTGCCTCGATGCCGGCATATTCAATGATCTTTGAGGCAAAGTCAAACCATGAACAGATGCCGCTGCCGGTGCAGTGATACAGGCCGTAAGCATCTGTAGCTGCCAGCTGCAGGATCATATATGCCAGATCCGCAGCGTTGGTTGGGTTGCCGAACTGGTCGTTGACGACTTCCAGTCTGCCGTATTTACGGCCGGCGTTGCAGATGGTCTTTACGAAGTTTTTCCCATAGGGGGAGTACAGCCAGGCGGTGCGGACGATGAAGTACTTTGAGCAGAACTGTTTTACATAGTTCTCACCGGCCAGCTTTGTAGAACCATATACGCTGAGCGGAGCAGGCGGATCCTGTTCTGTACGAGGAATACCATGGTTGTCCTTGCCGTCAAAGACATAGTCAGTACTGACATGAATCAGTGTGGCTCCGATTTTTTCCGCACAGATGGCAAGGTTTTTCGGCCCGACGGTATTGGCCAAATAAGCAGTCTCCTGATTGCGTTCGCAGCCATCCACGTTGGTATACGCGGCACAGTTAATGATGATATCCGGGTGAATGGAGCTGATATAGTCCCTGGTGCTGTGCAGGTCAGACAGATCCAGTTCAGGAAGGTCTGTTTTATATAATTCGGCATGATGAAAGGCTTCAGGTATTGAACCTGAAGAAGATACACCTGTATGGATCAGGGTTTCAAGTTCACGGCCCAATTGGCCATTGGCACCGGTAATCAACAGTTTCATTATTTGCTCCTATATCGCAAATTATACAAGATATTGCACAAGGTTATGTCGATGGCGGAGCATTATTGTCAGATAATCATAGTAATTTTCAAAAAAATAATAGCGAAAAAATGATACAGAAAGAAAAAAAGAATATGAAATAAATAATATAAATTTTGCTCAGTTTAGGCGATAACACCAAAAAAGGAAGTTCATTGAGCGAGTCCTGTTGATGCTTTCGGTGCTTATATTACCTTCTGGAAAGTAACTTCAATCTGTTTTAGTATGCATTAATACGAAAAAACGATCTTGCAGTAAATAGAGTAAACGTCCATTATATGGGCATCCACAAGCAAGCGTGTTGCCTGGATTTTGTTCTGGGCAATTGCAGATATTCTTTTCTCTGTGAAATATTATGACGTTCAGGATAGGTCTGTCTCCAAGATAAAGAAGCTACGTTATAATTAGTAAGGTAATCGATTCTGATGCTTTTTAGGAATGTGTTAGACCTTCTGATTTGCTTATGAATATTCTGATGCCTGTGATTGAAAAAATGGTGTTTTTCTGGCTGCTATTTACTGACCGCCTATTACTCTCCTGACGCTCTGAACAGATCGTGTCTTCAATTACGGGATAACACGGGAACAACAGAAACAAGGGTTTTACCCCACTTTGTAAGGAACGCAGCCCCTAATGGAGGAAATTATGAAAAAAGTATGTTTTCTGACAAACAATATCAATCAGGTAGGCGGCATTGAGCGTTTGATTTCTCTTTTGAGCTATGGCTTTTTGCAAATGAATGAAGTCAGTTTAACAATTCTATCTTTGTATTCAAATCCTAGCGATCACAGCTACTTTGCCATTTCAAATAAAACATCGTGCATACATGCAAATCTTCCTCTTAATCAACATGTGGATGATTATCTGATTCGCTTTTTTCACAACAACCCATTTGATGATCTGGTTACTTTTCATTCAGGAATAGCTCTTGTTGTCGCCCGGATTATTAGAAAAATAAAACCTATTCGATGGATCGCTACAGAACACAATTATCCCGGAGCATATACACGGAAACGCAGATTACTGAACTTGTTTGTATATAGAAAGACAGATTGCTTTGTGGTGCTGACTGATGAAATCGCAGATTATTATCGAAGCAGATTCATACGAAATATCATGGTAATTCCCAACCCGGTATCATTTATTGTTCATGAATCAAATTCGTATCCTCATAACATTATCGCGGTAGGCCGTGTAGAAGAGATAAAACGCTATGATCTGTTAGTCAAAGCTTTTGGAAACATAGAAGATAAATTTCCCGACTGGAAACTTCGTATTGTCGGTGGTGGTACACAATTTGATTTTTTGGCACAAAAAGCACAGGAGTATAAAAATATAGAACTATTAGGCCCAAGAAAAGATATCAAAGAGCTGATGTTGGATTCATCGTTCCTTGTGATATCGAGTCAATTTGAAGCGTTTCCTTTGGTTGCTTTGGAAGCAATGGAATGTGGATTGCCAATTATTTCTACACAATTGCCCTCGCTTAAATTCATGACAAGAGGGTATGATACTGTAATATATGTTGATCGAAATGATTGTAATGATTTTTCCGAAAAGATGGAGCGCCTTATGTCCAATCCTTCATTAGTTCGAAATATGGGAACAGAAGCCAAAGAATGCGCAAAACAATATCACATAGATAATATCCTGAAATATTGGAATGCAATTCTGTAATATTGATAAAACATATTCAGGTACTATTTTAATCTGTTTTGCGGTCTGGTTTGACTTTGAAAATCCTCAACAAACTGCATTCGAGTTTTACGTGAATGCAATAATACAAAAGCGATATCGTGTAAAAAAACAATAAATCTGTCAATTTCGTATGCGCCTTCATGGTATGCCTTTACTAAATCACATATTGCGCTTATTTTGCCTTTTGATATTGCTGTAACTCTGCTGTCGCCAAAAAAAGAAATCAGAAGTTTAACTCTGTCATCCAAATAATCTGTTTTTTTAAAATACGAAGAAGTATCTGCATACCAGAGATACTGCTTTCGAATACTCTCTTTTCCTTTATCATCAAAAGATACTATCCTCTGAAATAACGATCGTTTCTTTTTGAACTCCGGAATTCCACAAGTATTATTGTCGTGGATGCGATAAAGTGCCAGAATATCTTTTACGGCAAGCAGAGTATCATCCGCCAAAGCACAAAACTGAATCCAATCGTCATGACATGACGCTTTTGAAAAAGGTGAAATGGATAGCAGATAATCTCGTTTTATACAGCTGCACATACCGGCTGTAATACAGCCACAATAAAACGCTAAACACGCTTGTGCTGGACCGTCAAACTTATACAATCCGTCTGAATTGAAAGAATAATTCTTTAGTAGATGTTTATCAATCTTATGAAAAGATCCATCATCGGCTTCTTTGAGAATTTGTGCATCGTGAATTACAACCTGCTCGTCACAAGAGTCTAAAATGTCTACTAAACGCTCGATTTTATTTGGAAGCCATATATCGTCCTGGTCACTAAAAAATACATATTCACCACTTGAATGATCGACAGCATTTTGAAAATTACCAACTACTCCATGATTGTTTGAATCATTCAGAACCAGTTGGAATTGAATTGGAAGATCTGAATGCTGTTCAAAAATTGACTGGATGAGTTCTATCGTAGAGTCGGTGGATCCATCGTCGCTGATTATAATTTCATCTGGGAGAACAGTCTGATTGATGATGCTATCAAGCTGTTCATAGATGAAACGCGAGCCGTTATACGTTGCCATTACGACACTGGTTTTCATAATCCCTCTTCCTCTTTCAACGATTGTAACATATATATGAATCTGATATTGCACTGCTGTGTCGATCCGAAAGAAACACAATCGATGCTTTAGTGCGATTCACAACTTGCTCCTCTTTCAAAAAGTATGGAAGTTCTTCAAAGTCCATCATGTATTATTTACTGTGATTTCTTCTTAAAGAAACAACAAACTGCAGCAGATCAAAATATTCATAGGATAAACCGAAACCAAAGCCAGAATATTTATATGTCAAAATGACATCTCCATATCCAAGTATCGAATTATAGTATTCTACCGGGTATAAACGGGAACGATAACTAAGATCAATGTTTCCTTTGTGTTCAAAAGTATTCTCCTGTATTTTTTGCAAACTATAACATGTTACTTACATTATTTCTCATATGAAGACATACTGCGTAATTTATAAAGCGTCTATGCCATTGTCTATATAAAATATGATTGATAACATGTACGCAGATAAACAAATGATTCTGAACAGTGCATAGGTATAACCAGTATAATAAGATTGCAAAGAAATACTGAACTGTTACATATGAAAAAAACATATTTGATGAAATCAACAAGTGAGATGATGAAAAAGAATATCACTCTTTTGTGGGAGGATATATGATCCGTTCCCCATATTTTTTGATATTGTTATGGTTTTGTTTGATGGCAGTTTTTTCCCGCTTTGTTGAAACAACGGAAACAAAGTGGTTTTTAGGTCGTGATCGGAAAGTAACTAAGTTGTGGTTCACAATTTTGGTGTTTTTTCCACTTCTCATCATGGCGATGTTACGGAAAAGCGGTATTGGTGATACAGGGGTGATGATTGGAACGTACAATGGAATGCCTTCCGATTTTTCGGCAATTCCAGCTTACTATGCTGCCCAGAAAAAGGACAAAGCATATTATGTGATGGCATGTATCATCAAGTGTATTTTTGGCAGTGATTACAGAATTTATTTTTTGATTATTGCTATGATTCAAGCATTTGGGCTGTTAAAACTGTATAAAAAGTATTCACCTTCGTTTGTCATGGCCATTTTTCTGTTTGTTACTTCTACAGATTATATTTCCTGGATGCAGAATGGTGCCAGACAGTTTGTTGCAGTATCTATTTGTCTGTTGGCTGCGGGTTGGATTATGGAGAAAAAGTATATACCGGCAGTTATAACCGTATTAATTGCATCACGATTTCATCAGTCTGCTCTGCTGGTTATTCCGATGATATTTATTGTTCAGGGCAAACCGTGGAATGCACGGACTCTTTTGTTCATTTTTTTGACAGTGTTGGCAATTGTATATGTAGAACAATTTACAAATTTTCTGGATGAGGCACTGGAAGAAACACAGTACACAAATGTCGTTACCGATTGGCGGGAATGGGGAGATGATGGGACAAATCCACTGCGGGTACTTGTATATTCTATCCCTGCAATATTGTCATTGATCGGTTTGAAATATATCCGGCAAGAGAATGATATAGTTATCAACTTTGCGACTAATATGTCAATTATCGCAGCAGGACTATATCTGGTCAGTATGGTTACTTCAGGGATTTTTATTGGAAGACTCCCGATTTATGCGAGTCTATACTCCCAAGGAATACTATTGCCATGGGAAGTTGAACACATGTTTAATAAAGAGTCAACACAGATTATTAAACTCTGTATGATACTATTTTATTTAGGGTTTTATTTTTATCAGTTCTTGGCATGGGGTTACTTTTGAGTATTGTAATTATGTAAGGATGAGCACAACAAAAAATGAGTCAGGGTTCTGTGAATGATGAATTGAAGCGCCTTTGGGCAGTCCAATTAGAAATCTTGGATATTATTGATGAAATATGCAGAAAGAATAGTATTCACTATTCACTTTATGGAGGCAGTCTTTTAGGTGCGGTCCGTCATCACGGCTATATACCCTGGGACGATGATCTGGATATATGCATGTCCAGGGAGAATTATGAGCGTTTTATTGAAACCTGGAACAAAGAAGATCATCCGGGATACATTCTGCAGAACAAGGACAACACGCCATCCTTTACCCAGTCTTTTACAAAGATCAGGAAAGACCATACTACTTTTTTGCAGTTCGATTGGGAGAAAGGCAGATATCATACGGGGATATTTGTGGATATATTCCCGATTGATCGGATTCCAACAGGTTCATTTGAAAGGAAAAAGTTCTTTTGGGACTGTATGAGGTATCAGTTGTATACAAGGGAGTTTATTCCATTAAAAGCATCTGCGATTGTTAAGGTAATCTCGGGCATTTATTTAAAAGGGACCTCTGCAAATCATAAAATCAACTATAGAAAAAGATTTGAGGATAAACTCAGAAACTATAATCAACACGGCAAATGGAATACAGTCAGTATAGAAACTTTGAAAATGGTCCGGTTGGTAATGCCTGCAGATCTTTTGGATCAATACATAAGGCTGGAGTTTGAAAATAAAGAATATGAATGTTTTGCAAAATGGGATGAATGTCTGACATGTCAATATGGAGATTACATGCAATTGCCTCCTGAAAATGAACGTGTTTGGATTCACCCTCATCTGCAAATCGATTTTGAGCATAATTATGAGGAATCAGATCATGAATAAGCCGATTCGAGTGTTACATGTAATCGGCATCATGGATCGCGGCGGTGCAGAAACAATGATCATGAATCTGTACCGGCATATCGACCGAGACAAGGTTCAGTTTGACTTTGTTGAAAACGAAAATGACGGCGCGTATTTTGATGATGAAATCCGCAGCTTGGGTGGGCAGATTTATCATTGCCCACGGTTTACCGGGAAGAATTATTCAGCATATAAAAAGTGGTGGAAACACTTTTTTGATACGCACAATGAATGCTCGGTTGTGCATGGGCATATCGGCAGTACGGCAGCATTCTACCTGGAAGAAGCTGGGAAACATGGGATTGTGACAATTGCCCACAGCCATAGTGCAGGCATGAAGGATATGAAACAGTTCTTTTATGACATTCTGTCGTATCCAACCCGGAATATTGCGGATTATCTGTTTATGTGCTCCCGCCAGGCAGGTATCAGCCGCTATGGTGAACAGGCAATTTCTGATCCGGGCCGAGCATTTCTGGTGCCGAATGCAATTGATACAGAAGTGTTCCGTTACGATAGGGACATAGCCACAGAAAAGCGACACGAATTGGCAATCAGTGATGATGTGTTTGTAATCGGGCATGTCGGCAGGTTTATTGATGCGAAGAATCATTCATTCCTGCTGGACATTTTCAAGGAGATTATCAATGTACATTCTTCTTCTCGGTTGCTTATTGTCGGAGATGGGGCACTCCGCCATGCGATTGAAGAAAAAATAGCTGTTCTTGGGTTGGAAGAAAAAGTGATTCTGACCGGCATGCGGTCTGATGTGAATGAATTGATGATGGCCATGGACATACTGGTATTCCCGTCTCTGTATGAAGGACTTCCGGTTTCGTTGGTGGAAGCACAATGCACCGGTCTGCCATGTGTCATATCGGATAAAGTGCCTTCTGACAGTATATTGATTCCAGAACTGGTAAAGGTTCGTTCATTGAACGATACTGCGGCAGAGTGGGCTGAGACAGCGATAAACTGCAGGTGTGAAGATCGAATTGCCTGTGCAGATAAAGTGAAAGGTGTTGGCTTCGATATCGAAAAAAGCGCGAAGTGGCTGGAGGAGTTCTATCTTGAAAAAGCAAGATGAAAAGATGATTCTCACAATCTTTACACCTGCTTTTAATCGTGCACATACACTTGGCAGAACGTATGAAAGCCTGAAGAAACAGGATTGCAAAGACTTTGTCTGGCTGGTTGTGGATGATGGTTCAACGGACAATACCAGAGAACTGGTGAACAAGTGGATGGAAGAAGAAAAAGACTTTGAAATTCGCTATGTGTACAAGGAAAATGGTGGTATGCACAGTGCACACAATACAGCATACCGTTACATCGATACGCTGCTGAATACATGCATCGATTCTGATGATGAACTGGCTGAAGGGGCAGCCAGAAAGATTCTGGAGAAGTGGCAGTCCGTCCAAGATAAAGGCTATGCCGGGATCATAGCGCTGGATGCGGATATGAACACCGGGAAGGTGATCGGGAAAGGTTTTCCGGAAGGCCTGGGAAAAACAACAGTTTCCGGATATTACGATGCCGGCGGCAGCGGGGACAAAAAGCTGATTTACCGTACGGACATCATCAATGCGTATCCGGAGTATCCCGAGTTTGAAGGGGAGAAGTATGTAAGCTTATCCTACAAGTACTTGCTGATTGACCAGGACTACAAGATGGCTGTACTGGATGAAGTGGTATGTAATGTAGAATACCAACCGGACGGATCCAGCAACAGTATGTATAAGCAGTATCTGCGTAATCCCAGGGGTTTTGCCTTCTGGAGAACTGTCAGAATGAAGTATGATACTACCATGAAGAGAAGGATCATGGACTGCATTCATTACTGTTCCAGTGCGCAGATTGGACATATCAAGGGATATGTGAAAGATTCACCGTATCCTCTGCTTACCGTGCTCTGCACACCGATAGGACATGTACTGACTGCGTACATCAGGAAGAAAGCAGGTACTGTATGATTCCCAAGAAGATACATTATTGCTGGTTCGGAAGGAACCCGAAACCGAAGCTGGCAGAGAAGTGCATAGCCAGCTGGAGGAAGTACTGTCCGGACTATGAGATCATTGAGTGGAATGAAGATAACTTTGATATTGGCATGAATGCCTACACACAGTCAGCGTATGAAGAAAAGAAGTATGCTTTCCTGACAGATTATGCCAGGTTGCTGATTGTTTATGAACATGGCGGCATCTACTTTGATACAGATGTGGAACTTCTCAAGCCGATCGATAACCTGCTGGTCAATAAATCATATTTTGGCTTTGAAGACAGTAAACATGTTAATACCGGACTGGGCTTTGGCGCAGAACCGGAGAACAACATTGTTAAACTCATGCAGGAAGAATATACGGAGTTGCTGGATAAAGAAAGTGCATTTGTGGGATGCCCAATACTGAATACAAATGCTCTGGTAAAGGCGGGTCTTATATTGAACGAAGAGGCACAGGATTTAGACGGTAATAAAGTGTATCCGGTTGAGTATTTCAACCCATATGATGACCCGACAGGAAGGCTGAATATTACAGACAACACTTACTCAATTCACTGGTATGCAAAGAGCTGGATGAGCAAGAGCACTATATTGAGAAGCACACTCACAAAACCGATACACAGGATATTCGGAAAAGATGTTTTCAGAAAGGATTAGGAAGATGAAGCCATATTTCAGAGTGATGTACAACACAGCAAAGATGCAATGGCTTCGTAAGTTCAAGTGTTCATCTTTCGCGACAGATGGAATCCAACTGTTTGGCTGGAACACAAAAATCAGCGTGCAGCGTTCCAGTAATGTGCATTTTGGCAGGAAGGTTAACAGTGACGGACGGCTTACTATATTTGTCGGAGAAAATGCGAAGTTAACTATAGGTGACAGCGTATATTTCAACGAAGGCTGCATGCTGAGCAGCCATGAGAGCATTACCATCGGAGACCACTGCCTGTTCGGGCCAAATGTCATGGTGATTGACAACGATCATGAATACAGCCGCGATGGTGTGAGCACAAATGTTGTTAGCGCACCGATTACAATTGGCAATAATTGCTGGATCGGTGCAAATGCGGTTATCTTAAGAGGTACCACGATTGGTGACAATTGTGTGATTGGCGCCGGGTGTATAGTGAAGGGTAATATCCCGGATTCATCAAAGGTAACACAGGACAGAAAACTAAATATCGAAGAACTGAAATAACTTATGAAGAAAAAAGTGATTATCGTTATGACATCAATGTATCTGGGGGGCGCAGAGAGAAGTCTGCTCGGCCTTCTGGAAGCATTTGATTATGAAAAATACGATGTATCACTTTTTTTGCTTGATCACAGTGGCGAATTGCTGAAATATATTCCGGAGCAGGTTCATTTACTGCCTGAAAATCCAAGATACAAGGCGCTGGAAGGTTCACTCAAAAATGCATTTTCAAATGGACAGTTCGCGGTCGGTATGAGAAGGCTGTACGGGAAGTTCAAAGGCAATCGTTACGCTAGAAGGTTCCGTGGCGCAAATGACATTATCGTAAACATCGAATACAAGCAGAAGTATGCCTGGAAAATCATGCCGATGATTAGTGACGAAACCTATGATCTGGCCATCAGTTTCATGACACCGCACTATGTCACAGCTAAACGAATTAATGCAAAAAAGAAGATCGCCTGGGTACATACAGATTATACAAAGATGCATCTGGACGCTGAATCTGAAGTGAAAATGTGGGATCTGTATGATTATATTGCAACTGTATCAGAGGGTGTAAAAAAGACGTTCTGTGAGGTGTTTCCATCTCTGGCATCCAAAGTGATTGTTGTCGAAAACATTCTCCCTGAGACCATGATTAGGCAGCAGGCGGAGGAAGAAGCCATAGAAATGTACGATGAGAAAAACTACAAAATCGTGTCTATTGGCAGATTTACATATCAGAAGAATTTTGATCATATTCCTGCAATAATGTCCCATCTAAAACAAAGTGTTCCAAATGTGAAGTGGTATATCATCGGCTTTGGGGGAGATGAACAATTGATTAATGAGAAAATTCTGGAACACGAGGTCGGTGAGGAAGTCGTTGTACTTGGCAAAAAGGTTAACCCGTATCCATACATTAAGGCATGTGATTTATATGTGCAGCCAAGTCGATATGAAGGTAAAGCGGTCACTGTCAGGGAGGCACAGATGCTGGGCAAACCAGTGGTGATTACTGATTTTACAACGGCAGCCAGTCAGTTGGAAAACGGTATTGATGGAATCATCGTTCCTATGAACGACCAACTTTGTGCTCAGGGAATTGCAGATCTTTTGCTTGATCGTAAAAAATGGCAAGAACTGTCAGACAGTTGTAAAGCACGGGATTATACAAACAAAACTGAAGTGAACAAACTAAATTGTCTAATGACAGATTGAAATTGAAAGAAGAATGAAGAAAATACTGATTTTTATTGAAAGTCTGGTTGGAGGCGGAGCAGAAAAAGCTCTGGTTAATCTGGTCAGAGCTTTGGATAAAAAAAAATACGATATAACTGTCATGACAGTGACTGACGGAGATATTTATCAGGAAGCAATCGCAGCAGAATGTAAATATCAGTCTTTTCTGTCTGCAAAAGACTATCATGCCGGCGGACTGAAAAAACTGCTTTTCTGGTTGAATATCAAGTACATATATAATGCGCCGGCAGAAGATGTCTATCGGAAATACATCCATGAAAAGTATGATGTTGAAATTGCCTTTATAGAAGGTTTTGCAACAAAACTGATCGCAGCCTCCAATAATAGCATCAGTAAAAAGATTGCCTGGGTTCATATCGATGTTCTGAAAAACGGTTACGCTGATAAATCGTACAAAGATCTGAACGTACAGATTGACAGTTATAGAAAATACAGCGAAATCATCTGCGTTTCAGACACAGTAAAAGAATCATTTACAGAAAAATATGGGATGAATGATAACGTGACAGTTATTCACAATATCCTGGATTATTCTGACATCAAGGACAAATCAAATGAGACAACAGATATAGCCAAAACAGTTACTCCACAGTTCATCGCTGTTGGCAGATTGGAAGCACAGAAAGGCTATCCCAGATTATTAAAATGCATGAATGAGCTCTCGCATGAAGGCTGTGAATATGCATTCTGGATTGTTGGAGAAGGTTCTCAGAAACAGGATCTTCAGAAGTATATTCTGGATAATCATCTGGAAGACAAAGTACAGTTATTGGGATTCCAGAGCAATCCATACAAGTATCTGAAACAGGCAGATGCATTTGTCTGTTCTTCATATGCAGAGGGTTACAGCACAGCGGCAATTGAAAGCCTTCTTATGAATACACCTGTACTGACTGTTGAGTGCTCAGGCATGCATGAATTACTTGACGGCCATGCGTATGGAGAGATTGTTCCGAATGATGATCAATCTCTAAAAACAATGCTTGAGCAGGCCATTCTTCATCCTGAAAAACTGGCCTATTATAGAACTGAAATCGAGAAAGAAACAAATAAATCCAGACTGCTGGGAGATTTGGCAGCAGTAGAAAGAATGCTTGATGAATAGAGTCACGATTGTCACTCCAACATATAACAGGGGATATATTATTCGACGTTTGATTGAATCAATTCTGGCGCAGACTGATTATCGCTTTTCATGGCTTGTAATCGATGACGGCTCTACAGACAATACGGCAAGCATTTTCAGTGATCTCAAAAAAAGTAATCTCCAGTTTCCTTTCAAGTATGTAAAAACAGAGAATGGCGGGAAACAGCGGGCTGTTAATCTAGCTGTTTCAATGGTCGATACGGAATACATATTTCTCGTTGACTCCGATGATTACCTGCTTCCTGATACAGTCAAGAAAATCAATCAATGGATTAACGATATAGAAGTTGATGAACACTATGCAGGTATATCTGGAGTGAAAGGCTTAGATCCACAAACACCAGTTTCGGGAAAAGAGATCCACTTTCCGGAAGGATACATCGATGCAACTAATCTGGAGAGAGATCAATACGGATTAAGTGCAGACATGGCTGAAGTGTATCGGACAGAAATTTTGAAGATGTATCCATTTGATGTTTTTCCTGGTGAGAAATTTGTGCCGGAAGCGACTGTCTGGGATCAGATTGCATATGATGGCTATAAATTGCGCTGGCATGAAGACATTATCTACATTTGCGAGTATCTTCCGGATGGTCTGACAAAGCAGTCATGGCGATTGATGAGAGATAATCCGATTGGTTATGCACGATTGTTTAATATGCAGATAAAAAGCCAGGATACTGCAAATTGGAAGACTGTTCTGCAGATGACAACACAGTTAATGCTGGGGCATCACTGGGAATACATTTTCAAGAGCAATGCGCCTGTTAAGGCATTTGTCTGCACACCGGCAGCTTATTTGCTTTCACTGCGCAGAAAGAAGCAATACAGGCAGTATATTTAGTGACATTTTTTGAGTGCAAAACAGCAATATAGTATAATTTCAGCAATGATAAAGGTTGCTTTTTATATTGAATCAATGATACGCGGCGGTGCTGAGAAGATGCTGGTTGATATCGTCAATCACATGGATGCCGAAGTTTTTGATATTACGATTGTTTCTCTGTTTAAAAAGAGTGTTTACCCAACTGCATCCACATACGATCTGCGGACATTAGTTAATGACAGGGTAAAAATCTGTACGTTGGTAGACAACGGCAATAAACTTAAGTATCGATTATTTAACCGTGCATATGCACACATAGACAAGAGCTTTGTTTATAAGTCGCTGATAAGAGATGACTATGATATTGAAGTGGCTTTTTATGAAGGCCTGCCGACTGAGTTTGTTTCACATTCTACTAATAAAAAGTCCATGAAGATCGCATGGCTGCACACAAATAATGACAGGCTTTACCAGGACGCAACAGATGATTACATTGCGAAAATACAGCATATATATAACAGGTTTGATTGTGTGGTCGGTGTTTCTGAATTTGTAACGAAGTCATTTCTGAAGTACATCAAAGGTGTACCATGCAGGACAATTCATAATGGTATTGATATTTCCGAAATCAGAGAAAAAGCAACAGAAGACTGTGGCTTAATCAGATCAAACTTGTTTACGTTTATTACGGTCGGACGACTGGTGCCTGTCAAAGGTTATGACAGATTGATCCGCGTAGCAGACAGACTTAACAGGGAAGGATATCGGTTCCTGATTCTGATGATCGGTGATGGCGGAGAAAAAGAAAAGCTGTCATCAATGATTGATTCTTTCAGTTTGAATGATAGTGTAAAACTACTTGGAGCGCAGGATAATCCGTATAAATATTTCAAAATCAGTGACCTGTTTGTTAGTACTTCTTTATCTGAAGGTTTCGGACTAGCGATGATTGAAGCCATGACATGCGGTCTGCCGGTTTTGGCTACATATTTTGACGGGGTGGAATCCATCCTTGGCGGTCCGGAATATGGATTGATTTGTGACAATGATGAAGAAAGTATTTATCACATGATGAAATCAGTTCTGGATGAACCGTTGATGCTGAATGATTATCGTGAGCATTGTTTCTACCAGGCAGAGTTATTTGATATTTCAAGGCAGACAGAATTAATACAGCAACTGTTTATTGAGGGGGCCGGGCATGAGTGATCTGGTAAGTATTATTGTTCCGGTTTTCAATGCTGAAGATAAGCTGGAAAGATGTGTTGATTCTTTGATTGCCCAGACATATAAAAACGTTGAAATAATCATGGTAGATGATGGTTCAGAAGATAACAGCCTTTCTGTTTGCAGAAGATATGCAGAAATGGATTCACGTATCAGAGTATTCCATTTTGACAACCACGGTGTCTCCTTTGCGCGTAATCAAGGACTGGAACACGCTGAAGGTAAATACATATCATTTGTAGACAGCGATGATTATGTCAATAACGAGCTGATTGAAGTGTTGCTCAGACAAATGACCGACAACAAGGCGGATCTTGCCGTGTCCCCTTTGAGTAACCACAATAATGCAGAAGAATTCTGCATCGGCATTTCGAAAGACCACATTGAACAGATACTGTTTCTATGCGGGAACCATCTGATTTTCGGACCGACACAAAAGCTGTATAAAGCAGATTTGATCGGAGATATCAGATTTCCCGAAAGTCGTCAGTATGGAGAGGATTTGCTGTTCAACCTGAAGTATTTAGACAAAATTGACAAAATCTGTTTTGTTAACCGGCAGATGTATTATTACTGCAGACGGTCAGATTCCCTGTCGACAAGAGTTCGGTGGAATATGTTCGAGAATGATATGGAACTCAACCAGGCTCTGCTTGAATGGTTTGAATCCAAAGAAATGCTTACTCCTGAAATAGGCAAGTATATAAGTGATCGTATTTTCGATACAATTATCAATTCAGTGTGCTTGATGTTCCGTCAAGACTGTAAACTGACTGTAGGTGAAACAAAGGAGTATTACCGCGGAATAACAGCAAACAAGCTCGCAAACTGGTCGTTCGATAAGGCAGACACAGGAAAGTATTCAAAGTGGCAGACGTTTCTGATAAAACATAAACTGGTTAATCTGCTAACCGCAGCTGCGATGATTGAAAGGAGAAGATAATGACCGACATTGCTCAGAAAATATATAAAAGTTTGAAAAAGAATCTTCTCCATGTCGATGACAGATCTCAGATTGAGATCGCTGAAGCAAACGGTTTTAAACATGGTAAAAGATGTGCCTTTATGGGCGAAGTTATTATTGATCCAGGCCACTGCTGGCTGATTGAAGTTGGTGATGATGTAACACTGGCGCCAAGAGTTCATGTGCTGGCGCATGATGCAAGCACAAAAAGAGAACTTGGATATACACGGATTGCCAAGGTCAGGATCGGCAATAATGTGTTTGTGGGCGCGGGATCAATTATACTGCCCGGAGTAACAATCGGAGATAATGTGATTATCGGGGCAGGCAGTGTGGTGACAAAAGATATTCCCGGTGACAGTGTGGCTGCAGGCAACCCATGTGCAGTAATAACATCTTTTACAGAATACATGGCCAGAAAAAGAGCAGAACTGCAGCAAGGTGTTAAATTTGACAAGAGCTATCAAATTAACTCGATAACAGACGAAAAAAAGCAGGAAATGATAGAAAAGCTGGAAGCTTCAGCAGGATATATTGTATGAGCAGAATCGTAATGTATCCTCACGGAGGGAGCGGAAATCACGGCTGTGAGGCAATTGTCCGGACAACAACTGGCTTATTGAAAAAAAATGAGATTATACTGTTTTCAGAGAATCCTGAAGAAGATTATTTTTACCTTGGAAGTGCCGAATATACAATAAAAAAACCTGTAAAGACAGCTAGCCATTTTTCGTTGAAATATATCAATGCATTAATCCGCAATAAGCGCGGTAATGCAGCATCATTTGATGAATTGTACTTTGACCCGATCATTTCGTCATGTGATCAGAGAACTGTACTGCTGTCCATTGGTGGTGACAATTACTGCTACGGTGATAATGAATACATCTATCTTGTTAACCACTGTGCAAGGCAAAAAGGGGCAAAGACAGTACTCTGGGGATGCTCAATTGAACCAGATTCTTTGACTGAACGGATGAAAACTGACCTGAAAGAATATGATCTTATTATTGCCCGGGAAAGCAGTTCATATGAAGTTCTAAAATGCATTAATTCCAACACGAAATTATGTCCGGATCCTGCTTTTCTCCTAGGACAGAAAAAGGGATTGATGCCTGAAGGATTAGAGTATGGGATGTATGTGGGAATTAATGTCAGTCCGATGATACAGTCACATGAAAAAACTGAGGGGATCACACTAAAGAATTATGCGAACTTGATTGAGCATATTCTGAAAAACTCGGATGACAATATTGCTCTGATTCCGCACGTTGTATGGTCTCACAATGATGACCGCGTACCGCTGCAAAAACTTTACAGTCAGTACAATGATACAGGCCGTGTATTCCTGATCCCGGATCAAAATTGCATGCAGCTGAAGAATGTCATCTCCGGATGCAGATTGTTTATTGGTGCAAGAACACATTCAACGATTGCCGCGTATTCTACTCAGGTGCCTACACTTGTAGTTGGATATTCGAACAAAGCTGTTGGAATTGCCAGTGACTTGTTCGGGACAGATAAAAACTATGTGTTGCCTGTCCAGTCATTAGCGAGTGAAAATGATCTTTTGAGTGCATATATCTGGCTGGAAAATCACGCTGATGACATCAGGCAAAAGTATCAGCACATGATGCCTGAATACATTGCCAAAGCAGAAATGCTGAAGACGGTTCTGGATGGTTATTTGAGGGACTAGAATGAATCGACAGAAACTGGTAAGTATTGTCACCCCTTGTTTTAATGCAGAGAAGCACCTGTCTGCATATTTTGATTCTGTTTTTTCTCAGACCTATAAAACAATTGAACTGATACTTGTCAATGATGGTTCATCTGATCACACGGAAGATGTTGTTCGATCGTTTGCGCCAATACTGAAAGATGCGGGAATCAAGTTTGAATTTGTTTCATATCCGGAGAACAGAGGGCAGGCTTACGCTCTGAACTGTGGATTGAAGTACGTGACCGGTGAATATCTTTCGTGGATTGATGTGGATGATCAGATGACAGAAGACTGTCTGGAAAAGAAAGTGTCTTTTCTGGAGAATAATCCGCAATGCGATTATTGTGTCTGCAATTATGTTTCAATTAACACTTCAAGTAATGAAGATGTGTTGCATAAACCCAAAGTCAAATATGACAAGAAAGCGATTACTGAAAGTATTGTTTTCTCCAGAGACGGATACTTTATGCCTGGAGCGTATATGGTCAGATGTGCCTTTTTTGACAGTGTAGTAACTGACCGGGAGATATTTACGGGAAGAGGCGGACAGAACGCGCAGATGCTGATTCCCTGTTCCTGGTACGGAAGTCCAGGGTATATCGATGAGGTTTTATATAAATACTACTTTTTCTCCGACAGTCACTCACATAGTATTGATGAACCCAGAAAACATGTACAGCAGTTATATGATTTTCAGGAGATAGTTATTAATACTATCAAAAGAACCAATGATGCCGAATTGATGAAATACATTCCTGATGTAGAAAAGCGCTTTGCAAGACTCAGATTTGGCCATTCACTTGATTCCAAAGATAAAGCACTTATAAAACAATGTGCAAAACAGCTGAAGGATTTGGGACTGTTAACTAACCATGACAGGTATCTGGTGTTCCGATATACAAATACATTGTCGAGGATAATATTTCCTGTATAAAAAGCTATGAAAAAAAAGATTGCAATCATCCATGACAAACTGAATCTCGGCGGAACTGAGAAGGCATTGGTAACGATGCTGAAGTTTTTGGATTATCAAAAACTGGATGTAACGCTCTGGCTGATGGATGGAACCGGATTATTGCAGTCACAGATCGACCCACATGTAAAAGTCAGTTACTTTTCCAACAGCGAATATGACGGAAAGGGACTGCTTAAATACTATATACAGCATTTTCAGATTGCCCGGTTAATCAGGTCTTTGCAGTACAGAAAACAATCACGAGAGTCGATAGATTCATTCGAAGATAACTTAAAATATCATATTTATTCGCTGCCGTTGTTGACGGAGGAAGAGTATGACTGCGTAATTGTTTACCAAGGACTGTATATGCAGCTGCTCGCTGTTGCTTTGGGCAGGATCAGAGCAAAAAAGAAAGTTGCCTGGATCCATATGAAGTTTCATCATACAGAAAAACAAGCGGAATCATTCAGAGAAGAATATAGGGCATTTGACAGAATTTTCTGTGTTTCCAAAGATCTTCAGGAACACTTTGTAAAACATTACGGCATGAGAGAAAAAACGATGACTCTTTATAATCTGTTTGATCAGGATGAAATACGGAAGCAGAGTGAAGAATCAATTGAAAGATATTGTGATAATGACATTATCCTTTGTACTGTCGGACGTATTGCGCCAGAGAAAGGACAAATGATGATTCCGGATATTGTCCGAAATCTGAGGAATAGTGGATTTGATTTTACCTGGCTGGTCTTGGGAGACGGGCAGCAAAAAGAAGATCTTCAGAATAAAATTAATGAATATGAATTGGGGAATATCGTAATTTTGCTGGGCAATGTTGCTAATCCATACCCATATATAAAGAACTGCGATGTCTATATCCAACCGTCATTAAGCGAAGGATTCTGTACATCTACTATGGAAGCGAAAATCTTGGGAAAACCGATAGTGACAACAAATGTTGCCGGTATGAATGAGCAGTTTATCAATGGTTTTGACGCATTGATTGTAAACAGTTTTGATCCGGATGTTATCGCTGAGGAAATAAAAAAACTCATGCGTTCAAACGAGTTAAGGCAGCAATTATCAAGAAACACATTACAACATATGGAAATGATGGAGTCAGATTCTCTTAATGTATTATATGAATATCTGGGTGAATAGTATTTATTGGGAAAACTTGAAATGCCGTTGTTTAGTGTAATTGTTCCTGTATATAATGCGGAACAGACAATTGAAAGATGCATTAATTCAATACTGAAGCAGACTGTTGAGGATTTTGAATTAATACTGATAGATGATGGATCGGCAGATTCAAGTTTTTCGATTTGTCAGGATTCTGCTCAGCAGGATTCTCGGATAATACTGTTCTCTCAAAGCAACAAAGGCGTTTCGTCGGCCAGAAATAAAGGGATTGAACTGTCTTCTGGTGACTATCTTGTTTTTGTTGACAGTGATGATTATGTTGATTCGGATTATCTGAGTGCGTTCATGACAGATGACCATGCAGACTTGATTGTTGGCGGATACATACTTGAAGATATGGACGGTAACAGTAAAAAGATTATCAGCTATCCAGATGAAACAATTCTGATTGAAAAAGATTATGCTGCTTTATGTAGACCATTTGTCGAAGGCAGATTAAATACGGTATGGGGGAAATCAATCAGAAGATCTTTGATACTTGATGGAAATGTGATTTTCTGTGAAGGGATGGATATGGGAGAAGATACTCTCTTTGTTGTGCAACTCCTGAAACAAGTCTCATTGATAAAGTTTATTGAAAGATCAAAGTATCATTATGTTGTCCGTAAAAACGGATCGTTAACATCGAATTTTAATGACACAGTACTGATAGATAAACTGGAAACCGTATACAGTAGAATTGCTTCTAAGCTTTCTGATATGACAGGCCAAGTTACTGCGCAGAGATGGGTTTCCGTGAGATTAGGTCAGATTTATAAACCGATATTGAATGTGTCGTTAAGCAATTATTTTGCTAAGAGAGGCATTGTAAAACACTTATATATGCAAACATGGTTCCTCAATTCCTTGGATTTTGTTGATGAATTGTATGCCGATGAAAGTGAAAAGTACAAAACAATACTAAAAACGAAGAGCTTTCATATTATGGATTTGTATGTAAAATATAAGAAGTTCATGAATAAATAGGATTAAAAAAATGTCGCAGTTACATCACACACACATAACATCCAAGAAAAAATGGTTTGAACTGAATCTGAAAGAGGTATGGGAATACAGGGATTTAATTATTCTGTTTACCAAGCGTACTTTTGCCTTGACCTATAAACAGACAATTCTCGGCCCAATGTGGATCTTTCTTAACCCCTTTATCACTGGCATGATGTATGCCTTTGTGTTTGGGGGTATTGCGGGAATCAATACCAGCGGAATTCCTAACATCCTTTTTTACTTGTGCAGTACTGCAATTTGGACATTTTTTTCTTCCTGTGTAAATAAAAATGCACATACTTTCACTGCCAATGCCGGTATGTTTGGCAAAGTGTATTTCCCTAGATTGACTGTTCCGGTTTCAAATGTGATATCTGCCATGATTCAGTTTGCGGTACAGATGTTGCTGATTATTGGTTTTCTTATTTACTATGTTGCAATCGGTGCAGTACATCCGAATTGGAGTATGTGGCCGCTCATTCCTGTTGTTTTGCTGCATTTAGGTATCATGGGCCTGGGTTTTGGAATCATCGTTTCGAGTTTGACAACAAAGTATAGAGATTTAGGCATTCTAGTGACATTTGGTGTTCAGTTGTGGATGTACATTACGCCAATTGTTTATCCTTTATCTCTGTTGGGAGAAGGGCCTGCGCGTCTGTTGTTGATGATTAACCCGGTAACAATGCCTGTAGAATTGTTTCGCTTGATTGTGCTTGGTCAAGGGTTGATTCTTATTCCCTTTATGGTGTTGTCATGGATTATTACATTGGCAGTTGCGGTCTTTGGCATCATGCTGTTTAATCGAGTTGAGAAAACCTTTATGGACACGGTGTAGGAGAGTATATGAGTGAGAATAGCAGACAAATATCAATACAGCTCTCTGGTGTCAAGAAAATGTATAAACTCGGTCAGATCAGCGGGGGAACACTTCAGGGTGATTTACAATCCTGGTGGGCAAGAGTACGAGGCAAAGAAGATCCTAATATAAAGATTGGCCATAATCAGAGACTAGTTGGTCAGACTTTTATGGCGCTAAACGGTATTGATCTCACTGTTTATCAAGGAGAAGCGTTAGGTATTATTGGTGCCAATGGTGCAGGAAAGAGCACAATGCTTAAACTGTTATCCAAGGTCACGGCTCCGACAGAAGGAGAGATAGATATTTACGGCAGAATCGCATCGATGCTGGAAGTGGGCACTGGTTTTAACGGGGAAATGACCGGCCGGGAAAACGTTTATATGAACGGTGCAATTTTGGGTATGACCAAAGCAGAGATTGATGCTAAGATGGAGGATATTATTGAATTCTCTGAAGTCAGAGAGTTTATTGATACACCGGTAAAAAGATATTCTTCCGGCATGTATGTCAAACTTGCTTTTTCTGTTGCTGCACACTTGGACAGTGAAATCATGATCATGGATGAAGTGTTGGCAGTAGGTGATATGGCGTTCCAGAAGAAATGTCTGTCAAAAATGCGTGAAGCAGCAAACAAAGAAGGAAGAACGGTTCTTTATGTATCTCATAACATGAATACAATCAGGCAGTTATGTGACAGATGTATAGTTTTGGATCAAGGGAAGATTGTGTTTGACGGGGATGTAGAGGAAGCAATTGATGTCTATGCCAATTCCAAAAACAACGATAGTGTTTATGTAGATTATTCGCAGAAGAAAGAGCCGTCCTGGCTGCATGACCCAAAAATAAAATTGTTATCTGTTGAGTTCATAGGTAAGGATTCAAATGTCTTTGATAGTAATGAACCTTTGATAATGAAATTCAAATGGCTGACTAAGAAACCGGTAAATGATGTTTGCCTCAGAATTGAAGTGTTATCTATGGATGAATCTCCTGTGGGAGCTTATTTAGTCTTTGATATTTTCACAAGTCAATCTGACAAAAAATATGAAATGACATTAGAATTGAATACTCAATTTCTGGCAAGATCAAAGTACCAAATGAAGTTTGTCTTTTTTGAAAAAGATGAATATGGAAACAATGTAAACATCGGATTTGGCCGCGATATGTTTTTTGAAATCAGCTCTTTGAATGATGAAAAGCAGTTGGTTTGGGATACACGGCAATGGGGGTATACTGTTCAACCAAATCCTAAAATAGTATCATTTCAATCAAATGAAAATACCGGCTGTATAAATCCTATTTAATGCAGAAGCATACATTCATATGATTACGCTTTGAAAAGTGAATGAAAATGGATTATTTCTCTTTATGATAGTTTTCTTCCATAATTGTATCAATCATACTTCTATCATATTGGGAGTATTTTTTCATTTCAGCAGCATGAATTGGTTCAATGCTTTTAGGGAACTGCCAAATATCTCCATAATTAAATTGAAGCATTTGCTCAGGCTTGCTAAATGAATCATACTTTTCGCCTTCAAATTCAACACTATTATATTGAATGGGTAGATAGACAGCGCATTCTCTGAATGTTTCCCTATCCCTAAAGCCAAGTTCTTGTTCAATGCCAAGACAAATATGTGAACTGTTTTCGTCAGAAATAAAGTCATTTGAAAACTGATCTAAGTATTTATTTTCCAACACAATTACAGCTGAATCCATATCTTCAAACGATTCAGGTCTACTGACTATTTTGGATACATGCTTATACTTCTCAAAAATATTTGCTAATTCGCTATGGAAATTTTGTGAGAGTTTCTGAACTTTTTCTTGAGTTACATCTACATTTTCTTTCTGAACATCAATAAAATCCCAAGAAAATACATCAACAAAAAAATTATCACTATTCCTTAACTTTATTTTTGCCACATAACCAGGATTATTATTTGAGTAGTGGTAATATCTCTTCATCATTAATTCACTATCGCAATTGATGATGTCAAACATTTTGTTATAATCTTTTCTTAAAACCGCAATATCCACATCATCATCCCATGGTATAAATCCATGATGTCGTACAGCTCCCAGCAATGTGCCGTAATACAACATAAAATGTATATCATTCTCGTCACATATTTTTTTAACACGTTTCAAAATATAATTAGAAACAATTTGAAACTCCCGCGTTTCTCCTTTGGCCTTAGGCATATCTAAAAAAACCCTTCTCTTCGTGTCTAATTCTGTTTCACTTTCCAACTGATTTAAATACCAAAAAAAGTATTCATTTTTTCTGTCTGCCTGATCAATTCTTTTTTCAATAGAATCTATCTTTTGATTTACAACAGATAGTTCTGCAATAATAGCATCTCTTGCTCGAAAAGAAGGTATGAATTTAGTGATCAATTCTTTTGCTTTCATGGTTTTTCAACATCTCGCCTTTTGATAGATAATATCATTTTTCTGTTGTTAATTTGTATCAACATAAATAACCATAGTATTATTCAACGATTATTTGACGGGAAATATCGTATAATGCTTCCATCAGCATAAAGAGATAGGTCACGATGAATGTTACTATAGTTGGCGGCGGGAATATTGGTACACAATTTGCGGTACATTGTGCTGAAAAAGGTCATTTTGTAATTGTTTATACTTCAGATCCGGCAGTATTTCACAACCATTTACGCATTGTCGATAATTGTGGAAATACGACTCATGAAGGTGTAATCGAATACGCAACAAATGATCCTGAAAAGGCATTTTGCAACGCTGATATTGTGTTTGTAACGTATCCACCGATGGTGATTGCACCCGTCGCAGAATTAATTTATCAATATGCCCCTGAAACAGCATATATTGGTCTTATTCCTGGCAATGGAGGGGGAGAGTGCGCATTCAGAAAATGTATTGAACGAGGCAATATTATATTTGGCCTTGAAAGAGTTCCGGGAGTCGCCCGGCTTGTAAGCAAAGGAGAAAGTGTCAGGTCTTACAATTATCGGGATGAACTTCACGTCTCTTCAATCCCTGCAGCATACATTGATAAATGCTGCCAGACAATTGAGGAGATATTTGAAATGCCGTGCAGGGCTATTCCAAATTACCTGAACCTTACATTGACACCATCAAATCCAATTCTTCACACAACCAGACTATACACACTGTTTAAAGACTACTGTCCGGGTAAAAAGTATTCATACATTCCTTTGTTTTATGAGGAATGGGATAATGATTCGTCTGAATTGCTGATTGCATGTGACAACGAAGTTCAGGCAATCTGCAGAGCACTTTCTGAATTTGATTTGACGTATGTTAAATCATTGAAAGATCATTATGAAAGTCAAACTGTTGAAGCTATGACAAAAAAGATAAGCAGCATTCCATCTTTCAGAGGAATTAAAACTCCAACCAGAGAAGAAAATGGTAACTATATACCTGATTTACATTCCAGATTTTTCGTGGCAGATTTCTCTTATGGGCTTGTGTGTATAAAACAGATTGCTGACTTCGCTAAAGTCAGCACACCAAATATCGACCATGTTCTTGACTGGTACAGAACAATAGCATTGGAAAAAGCACAATTCCGCTTTGAAGATTATGGAATTACTGACAGGGATTCTTTGGATGATTTTTATCTACGGAAATGATACTCGAGGAGTACGATGATGGTATTATCAAGAATTGAATACGAACTGCTTTCCTTACTGGAAAGAAACAAATCATATTCATATACGATCCGGGAACTGTCGGATCACCTTTGTGTTTCAATGACGATTGTTATTGAAGCCTTGAAGAAACTGCAGAGCGAAGGAAAACTGGTTAAGTCGCAGAATCATTTTGAGTTAACTGATGATGGTCTGACTGCTCTTGAGCCTTACCGTGTTAAACGTGCAGTCATTCTCGCAGCCGGTTTCGGCTCCAGAATGCTTCCGGCAACCGCTGACCGTCCCAAACCACTGGTAACTGTCAACGGTGTCAGAATCATTGATACACTGCTTGATGCGCTGGTTTCCGTTGGTATTGAGGACATTACAATTATCAGAGGTTACCGTAAGGAAGCGTTTGATGGACTCCTTGATAAGTATCCGTTTGTCAAACTGGTTGACAACGATCAATACGATACAACAAACAACATTTCTTCCATCATGGAAGTGCTGGACCTGTTCGATGGCGGTTGCTATCTGTGTGAGGCAGATCTTCTCGTTTCCAATCCGGACATCATCACAAAATACCAGTACACAAGCAATATTCTCGGATCCTGGTCACTTCAGACAGACGACTGGAGCTTCCGGATGAAAGATGGATATATTACTGATTATCAGAAGGGAAACACATATTGCTGGAACTACTACGGCATCTCCTACTGGACACCGGAAGACTGCGTCAAACTGCAGAGAGATTTCAAAGATGTATGGGAAGGCCAGGATGGCAAGGATTACTTCTGGGAGTTTATACCATTGGTATTGAAGAAAGAAAACTACCATGTTGAAATCAGGCAGTGCAGAAAACAGGATATTATGGAAATTGACAACTACTACGAACTGGCAGAGATTGATCCTTCTTATAGAATGGAATAATGAGTATTGGAGACGCAGTTTTGAGAAAAGATGAATTCTACATTCTGAATAATGTCTATAATGCTTCAATCGGTCGGGCACCGTCTTTTTCTGATGTTTATTTGAAAAAAGTTCAAAATAATAGGCTGTTATATCAAAAACTGGAAAATGAAGGACTGCTTGATAAAAAGAGTGGTTTGTTAACTGAAGCTGGGCTGGACGCTCTCAAACCATACAAAGTCGATAATGCCGTAATCCTCGCAGCAGGCTCTGCAACCAGGTTTATACCATTGTCTCTGGAACAGCCCAAAGGATTGTACGAAGTCAAGGGCGAGCGCTTGATTGATCGGCAGATCGAGCAGTTGTACGAGGCAGGGATTCGTGACATTACCGTTGTTCTGGGATACAAAAAAGAACAGTTCCAGTATTTGGAAGAAAAATACAATGCAAAGCTGGTATTCAATCCTAAATACAATATTCGGAATAATATTGAAAGCCTTTATTGTGCCAAAGAAGATTTGAAAAACACATATATCTGTGTGTGCGACAGTTATTTTACAGATAATCCGTTCAACCAATATGAGTATCATTCATTTTATGCAGGATTCAGCACATTGGAACAGAAGAGTGAAGTGTATGCTTTTATCGACGGTGAAGACAGGATTATCGATATGGAAAAATCCCTGAATGGTGGCCTGGTTTTATTGGGTCATTCATTCTGGAATAATGCCTTTTCAAAGGCAGTCGTTGATTTAATGGAAGCTGATCGATTTGAAGGCAAGTATTTCAATCAGTTCTGGGAATGGATGATTAAAGATCATCTGGCTGTTCTGCCTCCATACTACTTCAAGGAATATCAGCTTGGTAGTATTCATGAATTTGATTACTTTGAACAATTAAGAGAATTTGATAATGATTATGTAAGCCATACACACAGTGACATCATCCGAAATATCAAGCTTGTTTTCCGCTGTGATGAAGAAGATATCATTGACTTCAGAAATGTTGATGAGGGTCTGACAAACACGTCGTTCATATTCAGAGTTGATGGAACTGATTATATCTATCGTCATCCTGGGGAAGGCACAGAGCGAATCATCAACAGACGCAACGAAAAGAAATCATTGATTCTGGCAAAAGAATACGGAATTGATCCGACTTACATTTATATGGACTTCAATGAAGGCTGGAAAATCTCGAAATTCATTACTGATTTCAGAGAACCGGATTACAGCAGTTTTGAAGATTCCAGAACCATACTGTCAGTGCTGCGCAGACTGCATTCCCTGCCTATAAAAGTGGACTATGGCATGAAACCGTGGGAAGACGCACTGAAGATGGAAAACCTGCTGAAGGAAAAGGATCCTGACTGTTTCGTGGAATACGAATATTTGAAGGAAAGAATCGGGAAATTGTATGCCATGACTGTTGATGATGGTATCCAGCCATGTTTCTGTCATGGTGATACTTACCGCCCCAACTGGATGATACAGCCTGATGGGAATACCATCTTGATTGACTGGGAGTACTCTGGATTCTCTGATCCTGGGATTGATGTCGGATATTACATTGTTGACGCAATGTACGACATCGAAACAGCAAAACAGTTTATCCGCGAGTATCTGCAGGATAGTTATACAAAAGACCGTGAATTCCATTTCATGGCCTATACAGCAATCATTGCCTATTACTGGTTTGTCTGGGCACTGTACAGGGAATCATGTGGAGCGGTGATGGGAGAATCACTGCAAAACTGGCATGAGATGGCTGAGCAGTATGCATTCTGTTTGCAGATTTGATAACCGAACTTGTTTGGTAAGGATGATGAAGAATAACATAACAAAAAGTTTCCCACATCGGATGAAAACAATTCTTGATGTGATAATCAGGTTTTTTATAATTGCCATCCAATTATTCACGTTGGTGTCCTTTATCGTTTGTAATGTTATATTTATGAGCAAATACTCGGAGGTATTTTCAATCAAGGAATGGATCTGGTTTTTACCTGCCTGTTTGCTGATTATTTCCACATATTTACTTGCTCGGTTTCTGGAAAAAAACAGGAAGGAAAGCACAGTAATTATTATTGGTCTGTTATTGGCCAATTTGTTGTTTGTTTTCTTTATTTGCAGTTATCCTACTGAACCGGTATCTGACTGGCAGCTTGTATGGAATGCGGCAAATCAGATGGCAAACGGAACATTTACCGGCGGGATAACTCCCGGCCATTATATGCATGAAATACCATATCAACAGGGAATGGCTTTGCTGGAATCATATGTCATCAAAATCTTTGGCATCCAGTATAGTGTTTTTAAAGCACTCAACGTGCTCATTATGGATGGGATATTACTTTGTATATACCATTTTTCAAAACGTAAATCATCGCAAAGAGCCGCAGTGTACGTATATATCAGTTCATCCGTTTTTCTCTGTTGGGCGATGTCAGTGCCGCAGTTTACCAATCATCAGATCGGAACACTTCTGATGCTTATTACTCTGTATTGTTTTGAGAAGGAGGCTCCTTGGTACGGATTATTATCAGGTGCGGTTTTAGCATTAATGAATTATTTGAGACCCATGGGAATCCTTCTGGTTGTGACATATTTCTGTTATACGGTCTATGAGTTGTTTTCTAAAAAACCGTTTGCCAAAGCCATTGCAAAGCTGGCTTTATGCCTTGTGACCTATTATGGGTGTTCCTTTCTGATTGATTCTTATATGATTGGCAAAGGCTATACAGACACATATATCAGCCGCAGCAATCGTAATCTGTATCACAAAATAACCTACGGACTGTATGATAGTAAAATAGACGGAACGATTGCTAAATATGATTATGACTATGAAGCATATGATGCGGCATTTAAAGAGGAAATTACAGAACAATTGACTAATCACAAAAAGGAATTACTGGAAAATATTGCGAATAAAATGTGCAGGTATTTGGGTATGTTTGATTATGCGTTTGAAATGACTTATAACCATGATCAGACAGTCTGGTCAGCATATCCCGTGAAAGCGTATTATTCCGTACAATGGTTCCAGTATGTTATATATTCCGGTTTGGCATTATTGGGCTATTTAGGTTATATAAAGATACATCATCCAGATTTGTACCAGATATTCTTTGTCGGAAATACACTTGTGTATTTATTTGTTGAAGCGTTTTCGACATATAGATTTGAGAATTATTTCTATGTGTTATTCCTGGCGGGGTATGGGTTATGTAGGATTAGTGAACTACAAGCTGAAAAAGCAAATATAAATCAACATCAAGAAAGTAGTTTTGTGCAAACAGCCGATAACTCACACAAATATATCTGACTTCTTTCAGAATGCCAACCGGCAAGGCCTATAAATCAATTAACCCATTCTCTGCCAGTTACCAGATACTTCAGGCCGGTGCAATTTGCAAAACTCCTATAAAAAGATACCCACGTTTATATCTATGGGTTACTATTTTACCGACACTCCAAAAACAAAACTAAATCCTCTTGTATATTGTTTTCAATTGTTGAACAATACACGCTTTAATCGTTTTTTTGATTGGGGTCCTGACGGCTTTTACATAATAAATAGCATTGGCTTCCTTTAGAAGCCCTGCCGCTTCCCAATCCTCTGGATTATGTATATAGAATTCGTGGGCCAACTGAAATCTTGGCAGTGAAAGGGTGTCAGTTATCAATTCCTTTAGTTTCTGATCGTCGAGATATTTTGCTGCATCTTTCAGATAGAATAGAAGCCAACCTGCCATTTCAGAATAAAGAAGCTTTCTAATACGTTCAGTATCATCTTTAGTTCTCTTATCAAGAAATTTCAACTGATATTTTTTGATAATATCAAGGTCTTCCATTGTATGCGTTGAAAACCTGTTCGTGTTACCTGTTGATTGCTGATATACATAAAGAACATCCGACATTAAATATGCATTGGTTATCGATTGGAGCAGATGTAAATTCAGAATCAGATCATCTCCCCAAAACACTCTCTCCATTTGCTCTGGCAGATACTTGAGCAGGTTGCTGTTATACAGTTTATTCCACACGCTCATTGTCAGATGAGACTGTTCCCAGAAACTGCACAAAAACTTTGGGTATTCATTCATGTAGAATTCCTTTGCATTTACGACGTAATCCTTTTCCGTTAACCGAACTGATCGTCTGATATGGTTATATTTTTTTACAAACCCAAATTGAACTACAGAGATCTCTTCTGTAATCTTCGCCATTTTATCAAACAGCAGCTGGAACACCTTGCTGTTTACATAGAAATCATCAGCGTCACAATATGTAAAATATAGGCCATTGACCTGTTTTGCACCAAATGTTCTTGCTGACAATACACCGTTATTCTCAGTCCTGTAATACTTAAAGCGTTCATTCTTCAGGCTGTATTCATTGCATATCTCAGAACTCTTATCGACAGAGCCGTCATCTACCATGATAACCTCGTAATTATCAAACGACTGTGCTGCAATAGAACCCAAGCATTTACGCAAATACTTTTCGGCATTGTAAATTGGGACAATAATTGTTAACCAAGGGTTTTCGTGTCTCATTTATGACTCCTTGTGTGGATAATCTGCTGTGAAATCTATTACTACAACCTCGGGTATGTTATTGATCCGGGGTATTTTTTCTGTATTGCCCAATCCTCTGGACAGTACCATGACTTTACTGTTGTCTGAGGAGTAATATGTGCCATACTCTTTACCGCAGAACCATCCCTGATCCGGTGCATAAAGTCCGCCAACGAAGGGGATCTGCACCTGCCCGCCGTGGGAATGCCCTGAAAGTACACAATCGATATCCCAGGCATCCAGGGAACCGTTTATAATCCAGCATACCGGCATATGGCACATGAGCACAGTATACAGATTGGTATCCTGAAATTCCTTGAGGAATGCTGACTCATGTTCCCGGCCGTTCTGCCGGGCATATATATCCGGCAGGCAGTAACCGTAAATACCGCCAAGGCGGAGTTTCTGTCCATTTACCTCAATGTCTTCGTAAGCATAGTTCAGCACATGTGCCCCAGCCGCTTCATAGAGCTCAGTGATGTCTGTGCCATACTTTCGTTCATAGTTATCTTCATGGTTGCCGTATGACACATACAGCGGGGCAATTTCCTGCAGCTGTTCAATGATGCCTACAGCGATGTCTGCTGTTTCTTCTGTATAGTTGAGAAGATCACCGGTAAACAGGATGAGATCGGGTTCCTGTTTCCGCACCAGTTCCACCAGTTTTTCGTTGTTCTCACCAAACACACTGTTGTGCAGGTCGGTCAGCTGCACCACACGGAAATCATGATCCAGCTGATCAGAAGCAATTTCATAATATGAACACGCCAGGCTGTATTTGGATGTATATACGCTGACCCCGAGCAACGCTGCACAGGCCAGCACGATCACCGCGATAATCTTTTTCATTGTCTGTATCATACCGCAAAACCAGTACAGCATACAGATGCAGTATGATATCAAACATGCGTGTTCAGGAATGCTATAATTTTTATATGAAACGCATTCTGTTTATCGTCAATTTTACTTCCGGTACAGCCGGTATCCGCAACCGGCTGCCCCAGATTCTGGAAACCCTGAGCCTGCGTGACTGCCTGGTCACGGTTTTTCCGATTGTTCCGGCAAAGGGCCTTGTTTCATCCCGGATCCTGAATACACCGTACCTGGACTATGACTGTATACTGTGTGCCGGCGGGGATGGGACGCTGAACTATCTTGTCAACGAAATGATGACAAACGATATCCGTCTGCCGCTTGCGTATATACCAACCGGCAGCACCAATGATTTTTCCCGCAGTCTTAACCGCGGGCATAACCGGACGGATGTGGAACTGGCCCGGGCCGCAGTGAGCGGGAATGACTTTGTTTACGATATCGGCAAGGCAAATGGCCGGTACTTCAACTATATAGCGGCTTTCGGGGCCTTTACCGAAGTGAGCTATGAAACCCCGCAGGATCTGAAAAATACTTTTGGATACCTTGCATATGTTCTGTCTACCCTGGGCAGTCTGGCCGACTTCGGTTACCGGACACACATGCTGGTCGAGCATGACGGCATCATTGAAGAAGGGGACTATATCTTCGGGGCGGTGTCCAACAGCACCTCGGTCGGCGGGGTGGAGTCACCGCTGCTGAAGGATGTCCGGCTGGATGACGGGCTGATGGAAGTCACCCTGATCAAGGCCCCGGAGAACTTCTCGGAATTCTCCGACACGCTTGGTGACCTGGTGGCCGGCACGATTACGCATGACAGTGTCCGGATGTTCCGGACGGATCATGTCCGCTTCACGGCGGATAAACCGGCAGCCTGGACACTGGACGGTGAGGCGGGCCCGGCTGAGCAGGTGATGGAAGTACAGGTGGTTTCCCGCGCGATTACGATGAAAGTGCCGCGAAGTAAGTTATAATAGACGCTATGAGCGAAGAACAGAAACAAGCCTCTGAAAATGCCTTGTTCCGGTCCCTTGCCATCCTGCGCGGACGCTGGCAGGATGGAACCTTTGGCGAGATCCTGGAAGACTGGAAATTCATTTTTTCCTATTCCCGCCGTTACCGCGGGGCGATTGTTTTCTATACGCTTCTGGGTATCTTCAGTTCCACCCTGGCCCTGGTTTCCGGGGTTGTGAGCAAGTATGTCATTGATATCGTTACGGGCTACCAGTATGACAAGCTCGGCCTGCTCGCAGCGGTCATGGTGGGGACATCCGTGTTCAACCTCATTTTCTCCAGCCTGCTGAACCGGGTGAACACAAAACTGTCCCTGCGCATTAATCATGAAATCCAGGCGGATATCTTTGACAAGATCATGGATGCCGAATGGCTGGAAATCACGAAGTACCGCAATGGTGACATCCTGAACCGGTTCACCAATGATACCGGCACAATTGCCGGCAATGCCGTTTCATGGATTCCCAATATCATTATTGCGGTCTACAACTTCATTGCGACATTTATCGTGATCTGGCACTACAGCCATATCATGTCCCTGCTGTCGTTTGCCTCGGCTCCGGTGATGCTGCTGATGAGCCGGTTTGTGATCCGCAGGCAGCGGGAATACAACAAAAAATCGCGCGAGATGTCCTCAAAGGTCATGACGTTCGAGGTGGAAACGTTCTACAACATGGACACCATCAAGTCCTTCGGCATTTCCCCGCTGTACGGGGAGAAACTGCGGGGCTGGCAGGACCGCTACAAAGACATCTATCTGGATCATAACCTGTTCACGATCAAGACAAATATCTTCATGAATGTCATGGGCAGGCTGATCTATTTCGGCATCTTCGGCTACTGCCTGTACCTGCTCTGGACGCATGAAATCACCTACGGTACGATGACGCTGTTTCTGACCCAGCGTTCCCGGATGTCGTCTGCGTTTAATAACATCGTTTCAATTGCCCCGTCTTTCCTGACCACGTCTGTGTCCGCGCACCGGATCAAGGAACTGGCGGAACTGCCGAAGGAAGCGCATGTCCCGGCTGAAACGGAAGATATCCGCCGCCTGTCGGTCGTAATGGAAGATGTGGACTTCGGCTATGACGCTGCTGCACCGGTGCTGCAGAATGTCAGTTTCAAGGCGGAGCCGGGTGAAATCGCAGCGTTGGTTGGACCTTCCGGCCAGGGCAAGACCACGATGATCCGGCTCATGCTCGGCCTGGTCACACCGCAGAAGGGGACCGCCGGCATTATTACGGAGAAGAATACATTCATCCCCGGCAACGCGGATATCCGCAGGTACTTTTCCTATGTGCCCCAGGGCAACACGATCCTTTCCGGCACGGTTGCCGAGAATATGCGTATCGTAAAGGAAGATGCCACGGACGAGGAAATCATTGCCTGTCTGAAGACGGCCTGCGCCTGGGAGTTTATTGAGCGCATGCCGCAGGGCATCAACAACCCGGTCGGTGAACGCGGCCGCGGCCTGTCCGAAGGCCAGGCTCAGCGCCTTGCCATAGCCCGGGCCCTGCTGCGGGATGCGCCGGTATTGTTATTGGATGAAGCGACATCCGCCCTGGATGTTGCAACAGAGCGGGAAGTGCTGCGCAATATCATGAGTGATCATACGGAGCGCACCTGCATCGTTACAACCCACCGGCCGAGTGTTTTGACCATGTGCAGCCGCGTTTACGGCGTTATGGATAAAGAAGTACGTGAGCTGAGTGAGGAAGAATCTGCCCGCCTGGCAATGGATTTCTGATATATAAAGAGTATTATTTCAATATATAAAGAGTACTTATAAAAAACGAGAAATGAATAAGAATTTGTGCGGGTGTTATGGTATAATAATTACACACTGTCTGCACATTTTTTGTCTTGCATTTACATTGGTTTGGGGGTGTCACGAATGAAGAAAAAGATAATGGCCGGTATTCTGTCCGTATTGATGTCGGTGATGATGTATTCACCGGTCAAGGCAGAGGAGATCAATGAACCGGCAGGAGATGAGCCTGAGATCACGGAAATCCAGGAAACGGAAGAACCGGCAGAAGCAGTTCCGGAAGAAGCCGGGGAACCGGAAGAAGAGGAAGTGATTTCCGAAACAGCGGAAGAAGAACCGGAAATTGAAGCGGGGCAGGCTGATGATGAAGAAGCGGACGCCCCGGCGGCATCGAAACCTGCTGCCGAAGAACCTGTAGAAGTGACTGCAGAACCGGCGGCACCGGCTGAGGCAGAAGAGACTGCGGGGGCAATTGAAGAACCTGCAGAAGTTACACTGATCACACCGGATCCGGTTACGTACAACGGTGTCACGGTTACCGTAAGCTATTACTCCGATACCTTTGGCGGAAAGGATGTCAATTTAGTCGTTGGCGACGCAGGAGCGGCGGAAACCGCAGTTTTGAACACGCTCGGAGAAGACTATAAGGCAGTTGATATCTCCTTTGTAGACACTGACGGAAATCCTGTGCAGCCGGATGAAGGAAAGAAAGTAGACGTATCCCTGAAAGCTGCGGGCATGGAAGCTGCGGCTGATTATGATGTTGTGCATGTGGATGACACCGGCCGGGTTGATTTCCTGACGGCAGAACCGGAAACCGGCAATGCTGTTACGGCGCAGGTGAAGACCGGCGAAACAACCAGAACCGTGTATGTCCCGGAAAAAACAGAAACAGTTACAGTTGAAGATTACCGCGAGGAAACATATACAGACTACGAGACACGGGAAACAACCGTGGAAGTTCCTGCTGAGATCGGCTACCACCAGGTGCTGAAGACCAGAATGGTTGAAAAAGAAGAACCGACATCTCTTTTAAGATGGCTGTTCTCGTTCGGCAGAAGCAGCAAGAGCAAGAAGACAAAGCTGGTTGCGGAGTACTACTACGAGACTGAACCGTATGTGATCCGTGAGGCTTATACAAAGACAGAGACAGAGACCGTTCCTGTTGAGAAGACAAGAACGGTGCTGGCCGGAACACATGAAGAGACAAGAGTCATCGCCGAAGCATATTCCTATGAAGTTACGGAAGATGTGTACGAGGATGTCACATACAACGATGTAGAGGCATCGTTCAGTGCGTCGGGCTTCTCTGTCTATGCCATTGTGGCAGTCGATGAGGACGGCAGCGTTGACTTCGATGAAACCTTCGGTGCTGATCACATTACAGTCAAGGCCCCGGCCGGCGCATTCGAAGCCGGTACGGTCATGAAGATCGAAACTGTTGATGATCCGGAGATCCTTGCCAAAACCCTGCAGGTGCTCGATGACAATACCTACCGGATCTATGGTGTTGACATCAGTTTCTGGAAGGACGGCGTGGAAGTCGAGCCGGCATTCCCGGTCAGGGTCACCTGGACGTCCGATTATATTGATGCGGGTGACCGCCTGGTGCATATCACTGACGATGGCAAGGCTGAACTGGTAGACAATGTCCTGGTACGGGACAACAAGGTTGTCTTTACTGCGGACAGTTTCTCGACATACACCACAACCAGACTGGATTCAATTGACCTTACGGCAGATTATGCCAATGCGATCATCTTCCATCCTGAAACACTGACAAGACCGGCTTCCATGAGTTCCGGCCTGCTGGCATCAACTCATCCTGAGTTTGACGGTTATACATATCAGTATGCCACTTACAGAATCGGCAGCGGTGCTGACAACCCGGACAAGGTCATCTACCTCGGCGCATTTATTTACCGGGAGTTTGACGGTGAAACCCAGGTCGGCGAAGACCAGACATTCGTGTACTATCGTACGGAAGCAAACGCCGACAACGATCTGATCGTCCAGCTGGCAGACAATGAAACAATCCACCTGTATTATGATTCGACACCGCTCACGGTTACTTACAATGTTGAATACAACGGCACTACATATCATATGGCCAACGCAGATGAAGTTGCCGCTCTGCAGGCTGCACTTGGCAGTGATTTTGACGCGCTGGTTTATGAAGGACCGGCATCGGTCAAGCGGAATACAAACTATCCTGAGGCAGTACGCGTTGAGATCCCGCGCGGCTATACAGGCCAGCTCCGTTACGGGAATACAGCCCAGACACCGCAGCTTGGGGCTGAGCCGACACACACGCTGAACAGCGAACACAAGATCATTACCAGAAGCGGTGATCTGGATCTCGATTATAACTACGACATCAATACATCGCAGCCTCTGACAGTAACGCTGACGCTTACAAAGCGGACCAGCTTCACGTTCGATGCAAGCTACTTCCTGCGGACCGTATACACCGGCGGCTATTACAACAACCAGGATGCCAACTACGGTGATTACCGGATCTCCAATACAATCGGTGCCCGTATTTACGGTGACGGCACACTCGGCACCAGCGGAACCGGCAAGGGCAAGAAGACATTCACAGCTGACAGTGTAAGCTGGACATTTACAACCCAGAACAAGAAGGACAGCGGCAAGAACCAGTCCGGTGACCAATGGATGGTTGACGCGCTGGAAATCAACGGCACAACCATTGAAATTCCATACGCAAACCCGGGTGACAGCCTGCCGGTCAGCAAGACGACAACCCTGCCGAGCGGCACGGTAGTCACGGTTTCCCTGACAAATATCGTCAACGAACGTGACAATTACACCGGTGCAACCCGGACGAATTACCGCCGGACATATACCATTTCTGTTTCAAACTGCTATGAGGACATTGTCATCACCGGCGGCAACATCGTTGATATTGATGTTTCCACGGAAATCATTCCGGAAGTTCTGGACAATGTCGTCTATGCGTTTAACGGTTATTCCACCAGTGACCGTGCTTATTCCGGTACCGGCTTCGGCTGGCAGACATGGGGTGTCGGCGAACCGATCGCGGTCGGGGCAAACCAGTCAGTCCAGGGCGGCCGGAACTGGAACATGTACGGATTCAACCAGACAAACAACAATGCCATGCGGTTCAGTGTCCCGACCGGGTATTACAATCCGGAGATTGCGTTTGTTACTACAACCGAACAGGACCTGATTGGTAATGTACAGCTGGGCAATGGCCTGAGCAGAGGCGCGAAGAACGCAGATGGATACTATCCGATCAATGGCAATCCGACGGGCGGCAATTATTATTTCAGAGTCACGAACTATACCAACAACGGCAATGTTGCGCTGCTGCGGATCCGGGCGAGCCTGATGCGCTACGGTGTCAGCTATGCCAAGGGTGACATCAGCGTCGACGCCAGCATTCCGGCATATGACTACGGCGGATGGTATGATGACGCCCATGAGCAGCTGCAGGGCTACAACGTCGTGGACAACGACTATGTCGTCATTGACAAGTCGGCCCCGACAGCGGAAGGCTACGTCTTCCTGTACTACACGATCCAGGGTGATTCCAGCAATACGCAGTATTCTCCGAGCCAGAAGGTGGCGCTGGAAGCAATTGCTGATTTTGCGTCGTACGATGAATCGAAGAAGGAATTTGTCATACCGCTTATTGCTCACTGGCAGAAAAAGGAAGAGTCTGACAATGTGACCGTAACGGCACACATTATCCTGGACGATGATGATGATCATCCGACCGATGTGCATACGGTTGTTCCGGAGCATTCCTCCATTTACATCGACATCGACTCCGAAACCATGACCGAATACATGGACAACTACAACTGGCAGCTGTTCTACGATGAAATGGGTTCCAGCCCGTTCATCCGGGATGTCACGGAGGAGAACAACGAAGTGACACTGCGTCTGTACAGCAAGTTCTACGTCTACCATTCCGCAACCGGCACTCTGGAACTCCATACCACCAAGGAAATGGAATACACAGATCCGGCGGATAATAAACTTAAGATCGGCAATCTCGATCTTGCTGCACAGGCTGACAAGAATTCGCTGTACGGCGGTTATTACATGGATTATGCCGGTGCATATGAAGGCGGAACAAATGTTGTCAAGGCTGCGGCCGATGACAATAACGAAAACGGCACGCTGTCAACACAGGACATTGAAGACCTGTCCGCCGGCAAGGGTGTTGTGATTGGTACTGTCGGAACACCGTATCATCCGGATACAACTGCGGCACACGGCAGTTATTGGAATGTTTCCAATGCCTTCACAGCAACACCGAAGAGCATTGCAGTATCGTCCGGCTGGTACAGCAACCGCGGCACTAAGGACACGGCGGCACTGACAACCGGCGGCAAGGGTGACAATGTCCAGATTGCCAGAGCCGGTATCTACTATATTAAGGAAGTACCGACCTGCTATCTGAGAAACTACTACCAGATTACATTTATGAAAACATCCAGGGAACTGACCGGATTGTATCTGATCTCTGCCGTGGATGACCTTACATATAATGAGAGCGGGTTTGTCCTGACATCCAGCAGTGAGGAAGCACTGGTTGTCGAGTCACTCAAGGTGACCAACAGCGGCACCGGGAAAACAACCACGCTGCTGCCGACAACGGTGTTCAAGAGTGTTGGCCTCGCGGGGGCAGGTTATCTGGGATACTGGGATGCGACAGGGAGTAATTATTACAAACCGGGAACATTCACCATTCTGCCTTATTGGGAGACACCGGACGAGATAGAGGTAAACGGCATCAGCACCCGGACAGTAACAATCACAGAAATGACAAAAACCGGCATCAGTAAGTCTGACGAATAACCGGACACACAAATCAGTACACACGTGGAGAATATATCTTCTCCACGTGTTTTTTTGGTATTGTAAATGAACGTAGGGCAGGGAAAGAAAACCTGTAAATGAGCGTAGGGTGATCCCTGTAAATAAACGTAGGGTTTACAGCCAAATAGAGGCCGGAAAGCGGAAACGCAACCGGCCTTTTCGATTGTCATTT
>JAFRHT010000115.1 GCA_017433125.1 Solobacterium sp. | reverse complement strand
TATACGGCGCGTTGGTGAAGGGGCTTAACACACCGCCCTCTCAAGGCGGCATTCACGGGTTCGAATCCCGTACGCGTCACCATGATAAAACAGGCACCCTGCGGGGTGCTTTTCTTTCACTGAAGAGGGATGTTAGAATACACATATGACATACAAATTTCATACAGATACTGATCCTGTTATTTTTGACCGCTTTGTTATGGCTTCGGAACAGAATACACTGTTCCAATGCAGTGACTGGCTGAAAATCAAAACAAACTGGCAGGGGATGCTGACAAGTGTGACGGAAGACGGTGAAATCGTGGCTGCCGGACTGGTGCTGATCCGCAGCATGCCACTGGGAACAACGCTGTTCTATCTGCCCCGCGGTCCGGTCATGGATTACCATAACGGCGAACTGCTGGAATTTTATTTTGCCGGTTTGAAAAAGACAGCACGGCAGAAAAAGGCGATTGCCATACGTTTTGATCCGGCTGTTCTTTCCAGATGCTATGACTACCGGCAGCGGCATGAAGATCATCCGTATATGAACCAGGATATTATTGATGCCCTGAAGCGGCTCGGGGCCGTGCACCGCGGGTTTACAGTAAAAATCGAGGAGAGCACCCAGCCGCGCTTCAATGCGGCCATGACCGTGGCGCCTGATTACCGGGAGAAACTCGAGCATAAAACGATGAAATGCATCCGGGCGGCAGAACATAAGGGTATTGAAGTGCTGGAAGGCCCGGAGTATATCCCGGCCTTTGCCCAGGCCATGCATTATACCGAAGTGCGTAAAAAGGTGGCGCTGCGGAATGAGGATTATTTCCGCAACATGATGAATGTGTACGGCGACCATGCGATCTGTATGGTCACAAGGCTGCGCTTTCCGGAACAGCTGCAGAAGCTGCGGGAGGCAATCGGCGCAAATACGGAAAAACTGGCTGGACAGCTGAGCAAAAAGGAACGGGCTGCCGTGAACCAGCAGCTGCAGAACGATCAGAAGGAACTGCAGAAACTGGAACAGGATTATGAACGGGAAGGCAAGGATGAAGTGATCACCAGTGGTATTCTGGCAGTTTACAATGATTCCCTGATGGAGCTTTTCTATATGGGAAATCATCCTGATTATCTGCGTATGTACTCCAGTTATCTGCTTTATGCCCGCTGCCTGGATCGCTGTGTTGACCTGGGGATCCGCCACTGCAGTTTCGGCGGCATTGAAGGCACCCTTGATGACGGACTGACCCTGTTCAAATCGAACTGGCTGATGCAGGTGGAGGAATATATCGGTGAATTCAATATTGTCCTCAATCCGTTCATGTACAGTCTCTTTGACATTGTTTATCCGTACCTGCTCAAGACTGCAGCGAAACTGCGCGGGAGGGAATCCTGATGAAATTTGTCACGGATGTTGATCCGGAGCGGTTTGATGCCTTTGCCATTGCCAGCCCGCTGAACCATTACAGCAAGACTTCGCCGTTTATCCGCCTCATGGATGAAGAATACGGCAAGGGGGAACTGCTTGGCGTGGAAGATGATAACGGCCGGCTGATTGCCACTGCTGTCATGCTGCACAAAAAAACAAAATTCCCGTTTGCGCAGTACAGTTACTGTCAGTACGGGTTTAACCTGGATATCGCCGATCGGGAACTGATTGATTTCTTTGCCCGCAGTCTGCGGAATTATGCAGCTGCAAAAGGTTCCTTCTTCCTGCGCATGGATTTCAATATCACCCGGCTGGAACATGAAAAGGACGGGAAACTGAAGGAAAACGGGTTTAATCATGAGTATGTGACCGAAATCCTGCAGGCTGCCGGTTTCCGGCACCTGGGCTATAACTATGGATACAGCGGCAACTGGATGAGCCGCTATACATACAGGCTTGATCTTGATCAGCCCTTTGATAAAGTTCTCAAGGGCATCAAGCGGTGCAGCACCCTGACAAATAAGAACAATGACCGATGTGTGCGGGTTCATAAATCCGGAAGGGATGAACTTGACATCCTCGTCCGTAATGAAGAGGACTTAAGCCATGTGCGCGGTTTCCGGCCGAAAGACATTGCCTGGTTCCAGAAGTTCTGGGATACGTATGAACCCTATGTGCACTACTACGTGGTGACCGCCAATTTCCATCAGGCCAGATGCAGCCTTGAAGCCATCGTGGAACGGGAAGAGAAGCATCTGCAGCTTATGAAAGATGAAAACAAGATGGCACCCGTACGCAAAAACATTGAGGCGCTGAAGAAGGAAATCAATGAGATTCAGGAAAAGGGCTACGACCGGGATGAAGAGGTGCCGCTTGGCGCCAAATTCATCATCATGCAGGGTGTCAACGTCTGGAATGTCAACATGTACACAGCCAAGACCCTGATGAACTTCCGGGCCGCCTTCGCGCTGCACCGGTATGCCATTGAGGATCTGTACAGGCAGGGGGCCAAAACATATGATTTTGAGGGTATCTCAGGTTCCCTGGACCCGCATGATGAATATTATGGCCAGCAGGACTTCAAGAAGAGTTTTGGCGGTGATTTCCTGGAGTTCCTGGGCGAATTTGATGCCGTCTTCAACGAACGCAAATACAAGGCCTGGTTCCGCAATGACCGGCTGTTCAGAAGGGTGCGCCGCAAAATCCGCTATCTTCTCAATAAAGACTGAAAAAAACTGTATCCGCATCTGCAGATACAGTTTTTATTTCTTTATCAGGAGAGGCGGGCAATTGCCGCGTCGATTCTTCTGAGCGTTTCGTCCTTGCCGAGGATATCGGCAATTTCAATGCCGCCGCCCGGGGTGAACTGTTTGCCGGTGATAGCCAGCCGCAGCGGGAAGAGGATCTGTCCGTTTTTCATTTCCATCTTCGCCGGCAGTTCCATCAGGGTGTCATGCAGGACCGGCTGGGTCCATTCCGTTACGCCGGCAAGCGTTTCCCGGACTGCCTTCAGGGCTTTCAGGGAGATGGCTTCATCAGTCTTCATCTTCTTGTTCTTGTACAGTTCAAGATCATAATCCGGCATGGTGTCAAAGAAGTCGATCATCTCCGGAATCTCAGCCAGGGTATTGACCCGCTGCTGCAGGATCTCGGCAATCTTCTTCTTGTCATAGCCGCCGGTAACCGCCTTTTCAATCCACGGTTTGACCAGTTCATAATAAGTATCAAGATCCATATTACGCAGCCAGATACCGTTGATCGAGGTCAGCTTCACGATATCGAAGATTGCCCCGGAAGTGCTGATGCGCTTGACATTGAACGCTTCAACCATTTCCTCAAGCGTATAGATTTCCTTGTCTGTTTCCGGTGCCCAGCCGAGCATGGCGATATAGTTCAGGATGGCTTCCGGCAGGTAGCCCTTGGCAACGAGATCTGCGAAGGAAGCATCACCATTGCGCTTGGACAGTTTATGATGTTCATCCTTCATGACCGGCGGGCAGTGCACGTAACGCGGAATTTCCCAGCCGTAAGCCTCGTACAGCAGATTGTACTTCGGGGCGGAGCTCAGATATTCCATGCCGCGGACAACATCAGTAATACCCATCATATGGTCATCAATGACATTGGCGAAGTTATAGGTAGGGAAGCCGTCACTCTTCAGCAGGATGTTGTCATCCAGCGTGCTGTTTTCAACCGTAATGGTACCGAAGACTTCATCATTAAAGGAAGTTGTACCGGTTGCCGGAATGGTCTGCCGGACGGTAAAGCTTTCCCCGGCTTCAATGCGCTTTTCAGCTTCTTCCCACGGAATCAGCCGGCAGGGGTCATTGAATTTGAAGGCTACGCCGCGGGCATTGGCAATCTGCCGCTGGGCCTCAACATCTTCTTCCTTGCAGAAGCAATAATGCGCGCCGCCCCGGTGGACCAGGTCGCGGGCATACTTCAGATAAATGCCTACACGCATGCGGTCAGACTGTACATACGGTCCGACAGGGCCGCCGATATCCGGTCCTTCATCATGCTTAAGGCCGCACTGCTTCAGTGTTTCATAAATAATTTCTGTCGCGCCTTCAACCTGACGGGCCTGGTCGGTATCTTCAATACGCAGAATAAACTTTCCGTTAGGGTCTTTCTTGGCGATCAGATATGTCCATAAGGCAGTTCTGAGATTGCCGATGTGCATATATCCGGTCGGGCTCGGCGCAAATCTTGTACGAATTTCATCTCCCATGATCATTTACCTCTTGTTATGTAATTATACTTTTATTCGAATGTTCATTCAACTCAGAGAAGGGTAATAAAACGAAAAAAAAACGGACCTATACAGGTCCGGATTTTTCATGGCTGGGGTAAAGAGATTCGAACTCCTGAAATGACTGGTTCAGAGCCAGTTGCCTTACCGCTTGGCTATACCCCAATGCACGAAACTAATTATACACAGTACAAATTGAATTGCAAGGGGGGGGAAACAAAAAAATGTCCTGTAGGCGGCAGGACATTTCGATGTGCAGTTATGCTTCCAGCGCATCCAGGGCTGACTGGATATAAAGGGCAACCCCGATTTCGAAGGCCCGTTCGTCAAAGAGTACCTTGCCATGATGCATCGGATAGATTTTGCCTTCCGCATCCGGCAGTCTGGCCCCAAGGGTGAAGAAATTTGCTTTGACATACGGGGTATAATAGGCAAAGTCTTCGCCGCCCATCTGCGGATGGGCCAGGTCGACACAGCCCGGCACGATCTTTTCAGCTGCCCTGCGGCCGATTTCGTAGGCTTCCTCGTTGTTGATGTTTACTTCGGCAACTTCAATCAGTTCAACTTCGGCTTCACAGCGGTAGGCCCCGGCAACGCCCTTGGCAATACGGTTCAGTGTATCTTCCAGCGTAGCATTGATTTCACGGGAGAAGGTCCGGATCGTGCCTTCCATGCGGTATTCACCGGGAATGATATTGAAACGGCCCGGTGCATGGATATCGCCGACTGTAACCACCATCGGATCCATCGGACTGTATTCACGGGCTACCATGTCCTGCAGGGCCATGACAACAGCCGAACCGGCAACCGCGGCATCACGGCCATGGTACGGGTCAGCGCCATGCGAGGACATGCCGGTAATCTTGATCTTAAACCAGAAGGCGGAAGCATGCATCGGACCCGAGCAGGCTTCGATATGGCCGAGTTCAACCTGTGAGGAAATATGTGTTCCAAACATATAATCGACGCCTTCCAGACAGCCGCCGGCAATCATGGCCCGGGCGCCTTCACCGGTTTCTTCAGAGGGCTGGAAAATAAACTTGACTGTACCGGCATATTCATCCTTGTGATCATGGAAGCACTTGACGGCCCCCATCAGCATGGCGTTGTGTGTATCATGACCGCAGGCATGCATGCAGCCGGGAATCTCACTGGCAAAATCCAGTCCGGTTTCTTCCTGAACAGGCAGGGCATCAATGTCGCCGCGCAGCAGGACAGTTTTGCCCGGTCCCTTGCCGCCCTTTACTTCGGCCAGCACCCCGGTCGGTTCCATTCGGCGGTAGGTTACACCCATCTTGTCCAGTTCTTCGCAGATACGGTCTGTAGTCCGGAATTCCTTCATGGAAAGTTCCGGATGGCGGTGAATGTCACGGCGGTAGGCAATGACATAATCATTGACGGCATGGGCCGCTTGTCTAGCATCCATTTTTATATTTCCTCCATCTAATAAGAGATTTGATCTCTATATGAAAGATATAATCATTCGTTATGAAAATGTCAATTATTATTTCTGAAAATATTATGTAAATTTCTTTCGTTGGATTTTTTATGATCTGTACGTAAAATAAGAATCATGATTCAGGGAAAGACTTATTCCAATCAACAGCTGCAACGGCTGATTGTTCCACTGCTGATTGAGCAGATACTCGGTATTCTGGTCGGCATTCTGGATACGATGATGGTTTCATCGGTCGGGGAGGCGGCTATTTCCGGTGTTTCACTTGTCAATGAGGTCAACTTCCTCGTAATTGCCGTTATGGGTGCCCTGACCACCGGCGGGGCCGTTGTAGTCACACAATATATCGGCTACGGAGACCGTGATTACAGCAATCTTGCGGCCGGCCAGCTGGTACTGATTTCTTTCCTCGTGCCGGCGGTATTCATGACGCTGGTACTGCTGTTCAACCGGCAGATTATCGGAACACTTTATCACTCCATTTCTCCCGATGTCATGGAAGCCTGCATTATCTATTTTGTCATCACCGCATTTTCTTTTCCGTTTCTGGGCATATACAACAGCGGGGCAGCCCTGCACAGGGCCATGAACATGACGGCTGTAACAATGCGCGTCAGCATGCTGATGAATCTGATCAATCTTGTCGGCAACTATATCGGCATCTTTATTCTGCATATCGGCGTGGCCGGTGTCGCCATCCCGACTCTGATCTCCCGTGCTGTTGCCGCAGTACTGATTATCCGGCGCTGCTTTAACCCAGCCAATGAAATTGTTCTCCATCTGAAGAATATCTTCTGCTGGCGGGGAAACGTCATCCGCAAGATTCTTTCCATTGCCGTTCCCAACGGCATTGAAAACGGCCTGTTCCAGTTCGGCAAGGTGCTGGTGGCCAGCATCGTCGCAACCATGGGCACTTCGCAGATTGCCGCCAACGGTGTGGCCAACAGTCTCGGCACGATTGCCTATATAGCTGACAGTGCCATGGGCATGGCCATCGTGACGGTCGTCGGCCGCTGCGTCGGTGCCAATGACTATGATGAAGCCAGGTTTTATATACGCCGAATGGTATTCCTTGCCGCCATTATGACCGGGTGCGCGAATCTGCTTTTGTTCCTGACCCTGCCGCTGACCCTGAAAATGTATACGCTGACGGCAGAAGCGGCCGTACTGGTCAGGCAGATTATCATTGTTGACTGTGTTGTAGCCACCATTACCCATTCAGTTGCCTTTGTCCTGCCGAATGCGCTCAGAGCTTCCGGTGATGCAAGGTATACGATGATGGTCGGGATCTGCTCAATGTTCTCCATGCGGCTGCTGGGCGGATATATTCTCGGCATCCGGCTTGGCTTCGGAGTGATTGGGGTATGGTACGCAATGTTCCTCGACTGGATTATACGGATCATTTTCTTTGTCAGACGTTACCGCAGCGGTATCTGGATGAATTACCGGGTTGTGCGCTGAGTTCAGTCATAATTCTTGCCATTTTACGGATTTTCCGTTATGAATAAACTGTACAGGAGGATAATACTATGCCACGTTTAGCTGCAGGCGACAAAATGCCTAATTTCGAATTCAATACCGGTTACAGAACAGGTGTTTCCCTCAGAGGTGAATGGAAGGGTAAGATCGTTCTTTGGGTTCTGCGTTATATTGGCTGCACAGTCTGCCGTTATGACTGCAAACTGGTTGCTGACCGTTATGATGAATTCATGAAAAAGGACGCCAAGGTCTTCGTTCTGATGCAGTCTGATCAGGAACACATTCAGAATGACATGAAGAACACAAATGCCTGGTTGCCGTTTGAAATCATTTCTGATCCGGAAATGAACATCTACAAGGCCCTCGATATCAAGCCGGCGGAATCCATGGAAGCCCTGATCGGTGACCGCATGGATGATCTGAAGGCCAAGAGCGCCAAGGTTAAGGAAGCCGGATTTGTCCATGGTGACTATGAAGGTGATGAGCAGCAGCTCCCTGCCATGTTCATTATTGATGAAAACGACGTTGTGACATATGCTCACTATGCGACCAATCTGATGGACATGCCGAACATTGACGACCTGCTCGCCAAGCTCTAAGCAGAATATCGGCTGTTTCAGCAAAGAAAGCGTAAAAACCCGCATCAGCGGGTTTTACTATATAATGATTTTATCAGGAGGAATTGATTATGAGTTCATCAGAGATCCGTGTTGTTGAAGGCGGCAAGTGCGTGAAGGTACATGTCAAAGTCGGCGACACGGTTGAAAAAGACCAGGTTATCGCCGCAACGGAAGCCGACAAGGATACCCGTGAATACAAGGCGCCGGCGGCCGGTAAAATAACAGAAGTCGGTGTGGAGGAAGGCAAGTTTGTCAAGCTCGGCCAGCTGGTCGCAGCGATTGCTGAAGTCAAGCCGATGAAGGAAACCGAAATCCGCGTTGTCGAGGGCGGCAAGTGCACAAAGATTGCCGTCAATGTCGGTGACCAGGTGGAAGAAGGACAGGTCATTGTTGCCACTGAGGCTGACAAGGACACAAGGGAATACAAGGCACCCGCCAGCGGTGTGATTACAACCATTGGCTGTGAAGTCGGCAAATTCGTCAGACTCGGCCAGGTGCTGGCTGTCATTGCTTCGGAAAGCGGTGCGGAAGAAGCGGCACCGGAACCGGCTGCAGCTGAACCGGTCAAGGAGTCGGAAGAGCTGCGGGTGATCGAAGGCGGCAAATGCACAAAGATTGCTGTCAAAATCGGGGACCGTGTAAAAAAAGACCAGGTTCTTGTGGCAACAGAAGCTGATAAGGATACCCGCGAATATAAGTCCCCGATTGACGGTGTTGTTACTGAGATCGGTGTGGAAGAAGGCAAGTTTGTAAGACTTGGCCAGCTGATCGTCAAAATCGAGAAGGCCGAGGAAAAGGAACCTGTACGTCATGAACTGCGGGTGATCGAAGGCGGCAAGGCCGTTAAAGTCGTGGCAGAACCCGGCATGGAAGTTCATAAGGGTGATGTCCTGGTCGCAACCGAAGCAGATAAGGATACCCGTGAATACAAGGCACCGGCTGACGGTGTTGTGACGTCTGTCGGGGTCAAGGCGGGTGAATTCGTCAAGCTCGGACAGCTGCTCGTGGCGCTCGAGGAAAAGGAAATTGCTGCGGCTGATGAAGGGAAACATGCGCAGCTGCTGATTATCGGCGGCGGTCCGGGCGGCTATGTCGCTGCCATCTATGCGGCCAAGAAGGGGCTGAAAGTCACCCTGGTGGAAAAGGAAAACCTCGGCGGCACCTGCCTGAATGTCGGCTGCATCCCGACCAAGGCACTGATCCGTTCAGCGGAAGTCAATCATCTGGTCCGGGAAGCAGGAATCTTCGGCATTGATGTCCAGGGCACTGTCAAACCGGATATGAACCGGATTATCGCCCGTAAGGATGACGTTGTTCGACGGCTGGTCGGCGGCGTTGAGTCATTGATGAAGAGTAACCAGGTAACCGTGATCCGCGGCACCGCATCATTTGTCAGTGACACCGAAGTCATGATTCACGATAAGAACGGCAGCGAATACACCATGGGCTTCGATGATGTGATCATCGCTACCGGTTCCAGAATCTCCCGCATCAATTTCCCGGGCATCGACCTGCCGTTCGTGCTCAACAGCACCACCGCGCTGGCCAGCCGCAGCCTGCCGGAGAAGATTACAATCATCGGCGGCGGTGTTATCGGTCTGGAATTCGCCTTCCTGTACAGGGATCTGGGCGCGGAAGTGACCGTTGTGGAATTCCTGGATCGGCTGATTGCCATGGTCGACACGGATATTTCCGAATATGTCCGCCGCATGGGCGAAGAAAAGGGCATCCGCTTCGAACTGTCTGCCCGGGTTACCGAATTGAAGAACAGTGCTGCCGGGAAAGCAGTTACCGTCTTTGAAAAGGGAGGGGAAACAAAGGAAATCGAATCCGATGCCGTACTCGTCGCAATCGGCCGTGAACCTAATATGGAAGGCCTAGATATCGATAAGGCTGCTGTGGAGCTCAATGATCGCGGCAGGGGCATCAAGGTCGATATGTGCATGCGGACTAATAAACCGCATATCTATGCGATCGGTGATGTCAACAATATCATCCAGCTGGCGCACGCGGCCAGCCACCAGGGCATGATTGCCGTGGATGCCATCCTGGGTGAGGAGCATCCGTTCCGCCGTGAGGAAGTTCCGAGTGTTATCTTCACATCACCGGAAGTGGCTACTGTCGGCCTGGGTGAGGATGATCTCAGGAAGCAGGGCAGAACCTTCAAGACCGGCCGGTTTGACTATGTCGGCAACGGCAAGGCCCTGACCATGAATGAAACCAGGGGCTTCATCAAGCTCATGAAGGATGAGAATGATGTCATCGTCGGCGGTGCCATTGTCGGTGCGGATGCATCTTCGCTGATTGAAACTGTCAATGCGGCTGTTGTAAATCACCTGAAGGATACAGACCTGCAGAAGATGATCTTCGCACACCCGACAACCGGTGAAGTCATTCATGAAGCAGCGATGGATCTTGGCATCGGACATCTGCACCTGTAATGAAGAAACTGTTGATTTCCGGATCCCATGACCCGTATTTCAACGTTGCATCGGAAAAGTATCTGTTTGATCATTTTACCGATGAAACCCTGTTCTTCTGGCGCAATGATCCCTGTGTGGTGATCGGCCGCAACCAGAACAGCTGGCTGGAGTGTGATTCTCTCTACATGGAGGAACACGGCATCCGTCTGGTCAGACGGTATACCGGCGGCGGGGCTGTATACCAGGATCCGGGCAACCTGAATTATTCCTGGTTTACACATGAAAAGGGAATTGAACCGCTGCTGGGCTGGCTGACCGCAGGACTGCAGGAACTTGGCATCCGGTCCATTACCGGCAGCCGCAATGACCTGCTGGCCGAGGGCCGGAAGTTCTCCGGGACTGCCTCTATGTCAGCAACAGGACGTTATCTCTATCACGGCACGCTCATGATTTCAGTAGACCGGCAGAACCTGTCCGGTGCCCTGAAGCCTTCCCGGCTGAAGATGAAATCCCATGGCATTGATTCGGTGCGCAGCCGGGTAATCAACCTGCAGGAGCTCAGTCCGCAGATAACTGCTGAACAGATTATTACGGCAGTTTCTGCACAATACGGTCCATATGAAGCTGGAAGTCTTCCGGCTTTGGATGTGATCCGGCGGCTGCGGGATGAACTGGCGGATCCCGGCTGGCTGATAAATGAAACGCCGGCCTTTGAGACAACTCTGGAATACCGTCTGAAAGACGGAATCTGGCAGGTCCGGCTGGATGTCCGGGAGGGGATCGTCCATCAGGCAGAAGTATATACAGACAGCCTGAAGATCCATGACACGAAAGCCATAGCACAGCGGCTGCAGGAATTGCCGTTTGACGAAACAGAAATACGGCGGATCCTGGAAGAATACGCAGACAGATGAGGCAGACGCCTCATCTGTTTTGTTCTATAATATTTTTCATGAGAAAAACCCATCTCAATTCTGAATTGTTCACAGTTTATCACGATGATGTACCGGGTTTCATGCGGCCTTACATACAGACTGCGGCCATGCGCCGTCTCAGTGATATTGATATGTACTGCGGGATGATCTACACGAATTTCCCGCTATACCGCACCGCTGTGCCATGTTCCCGGCTGCAGCACAGTATCGGCACTGCCCTGATTACATGGCATTATACTGCCTGCCGTGAAGCAGCCCTGGCTGCGCTCTTCCACGATATTTCAACACCGGTTTTCTCCCATGCTGTGGACTTTGTCCATGAAGAATATCTGCGGCAGGAATATACTGAAAAGGACACGGCTGCCATTCTGCATCATGACGGGGAAATATCAGCACTGCTGGCAAAGGACGGCATTGCCGTAGCGCAGGTTGAAAATTACCGGATGTATCCGGTGGCGGATAATCCGTCCCCGCAGCTGGCCGCGGACCGGCTGGAATACACGTTCGGCACGATGCGGTATCTTCTGCATGTCCCGCTTGATAAACTGAAAGATCTGTATAAGGCCCTGCATGTCGGTGTCAATGAACAGGGTGAACCGGAACTGGTGTTCACCGATGCCGGAAAGGCCCTTGAGTTTGGCCGTTACTCTCTTGCCTGCTCGAAGATCTATACCAGCGTGGAAGACCGCTATGGCATGGAACGGCTGGCCATCCTGCTGCGGCGGGCCCTGGCTGCCGGCATCCTGACAGAAGCTGATCTGATGCGCCGGGAAGAAGATGTCATCCGCACACTGAAAGCGTCACCGCTGAATACGGAATGGGCGGCTTTCCGGCATCTTGGCAAGCTGCGCACTGAAGCGGTTCCTGATGAAGAAGGCGATTGGCTGCGGATTGACGCAAAGAAGCGATGGATCAATCCATTATGTCCGGATAAGCGCCTTTATGATGTATGTTCGGAATACAGACAGGCAGTACAGGAATATCTAAACGAAACATTCAGTGAATATATCAGTTCGATCTGAAAGAGGGTAATAAAAATGACACAGGGAAAAGTGGTTGTGGTGGCCAGCACCAATCAGGGAAAAATCGATGAATTCCGCCAGATGCTGGAACCGGAGGGCTATACGGTAAAAAGTCTGAAGGATCTCCCGCATCCGGTCGAAATCGATGAAACCGGCAAAACATTTGAAGAAAATGCGGTTCTGAAAGCCATGAGTGTAACAAGGGTTTTCGGAATTCCGGCCATCGCGGATGATTCGGGACTTGAAATTGATGCATTCGGCAAAGCACCGGGGGTTTACAGTGCCCGCTATCTCGGCCATGATACGCCGTATGAAATAAAAAACAGGATTATCCTGGAGCGCATGAAGGGCGTTGCTGACCGGTCCTGCCGGTATGTTTGCGCCATTGCCTGGACCACGCCCGGGGAAGAACCGGCGGTATTTGCGGACACCGCAGAATGCGTGATTGCGCATGAACCGGCCGGTCATAACGGCTTCGGCTATGATCCGATCGTATATTATGAACCCCTGCATAAAACCATGGCAGAACTTCTGCCGGAAGAGAAAAATGCGATCTCACACCGGGGCAAGGCATTGAGGAAACTGGAGGCATGGCTGCATGAAACGGGCCGGGATATGTAGTGCCGCAGGCATGTTCCTGATCAGTCTCTGTGTGCTTCTGTCCATCATTGATTACTGCAGTTTTGACCGGTCCTTCTACCGGAAGGAATATGCCAAGGACAGCACAGCCGAGCGCATCGGCATGTCGGAGAACGATCTGTATAATGCAACAGATGTTCTGCTGGATTATCTGCAGATGGAACGGGATGACATCCGGGTCACCGCCACCGTCAACGGATATGTCCGGGAAGTCTATGACAAGCGTGAGACCATGCATATGGTCGATGTGCGCAATCTTTATCAGAATGCCCTGAAAGCCCGCAATATTGCCCTGATTTTCGGTACAGTCCTGCTGGCCGCAGCCTGGCTGATGATCCGCAGTGATCACCGCACTATGCTGAAAAAAGGCCTGCGCAGCGGGGTCTCGCTGCTGGGGGTGGTAATCCTGATGATCGTGGTCTGGTGCCTGGCTGATTTCAACGGCTTCTGGCTGTTTTTCCACGAAGTCTTCTTCGACAATGACCTTTACCTGCTTGATCCGAATGTATCCATCATGATCAATATGTTCCCTTCGGTGTTTTTCTTTGATCTGGTGCTGCGGATTATAGTGATGTTTACCGGCTTCCTGGTGCTGCTGACACTGCTGATCTATAAACTGCCGGGGCGGAAACGCTATGCTTAATGTTGTACTTTACGAGCCGGAAATCCCGCAGAATACCGGCAACATCATGCGGACCTGCATGGCCATGAACTGCCGCCTGCATCTGATTGAACCGCTTGGTTTCTACATGGACGAGAAGCATCTGCGACGGGCCGGCATGGACTACCGGGATGAACTGGAATGGCATATATGGCCGGACTGGGAAACATTCTGCAGTGAAAATCACGGGACATATTACTATGTTACCCGCTACGGGCATAAGGATCCGTCCGCGTTTGATTACAAGGAAGCTGAAGGGGATATATATCTTATTTTCGGACGGGAAAGCAACGGAATTCCCAAAGCGATCCTGCAGGCGCATGAAGACAGCTGCATGCGGATCCCGATGGTTCCACAGGCCCGCAGCCTGAATCTGGCAAACTGTGTGGCGATCTGTGTCTACGCAGTTCAGCAGCAGACCGGTTTTGCCGGCCTGTCAGCCACAGAAGTCATCAAAGGAGCGGACTATCTTTCGCGGCATGACGTGACATGAGGTCTGTTCATGATTAAACTGATAAATGAGGAGGATTGCCATGCTGGAATCCATGAGTGATTATCTCTCCGTCGGGGTTGTTGTGTTCTTTGTCCTGGCCGGGCTGTATCTTATTTTCCGGATTCATGACAAGAATTACCAGCAGACCATGAAGAACCTGGAAGAAAGTTACTATCGATACTACGACAACGTAGATGATGAACCGGATGATGACTCCGGAAGCGCTCTTTACTATGAAGAATGAAACATTCAGTCTGCAGGATGTCCTGCTGCTGAAGGAGGAAGACCGCTGTACGCACTGTCTGCTGCGGGGCGGCGGGACAATTATCCTGGCTGAGCGGCCTGAAACGGTACTGAACCGGTTCTGTCTGCAGTCAGGATCTTCACTGAGCGGCCGGATCGAATCGTTCTGCGAACTGCTTCATGTCCGGCAGAAGGCCGCGGTGCTGATCAGTGAAAAGAGCGGTCATATGTATTTCCCGCTGACCGGCATGAAACAGCCCGGCTGTATCTGGGTCAGCTATAACGACCTGTTCCGCTACAGGGCCATGGGCCCGGACCGCAGTGTGCTTGTCTTCGCAGACGGTACCAGACAGGAAGTGGACTGCAATATAAGGGTGATCCGCAAACAGGCATCACGCTGCGAAGCATATCTCAATCTGCTGCAGGCTGAAGAGGTTTACAACGCCGATGCCGGACGAATCAGGGAACTGCTGCAGAAAAACAGGGATGCGCAGGGAAATATGAATTGACCTCGCTGCGGGATACTCTTTAAAATAAAAAATGGTAATGAACGGAGGTGGTCATATGAGTAGTGATGGTGTGAGTTTGTGCTGCATGTTTTTTGCATTGTCTGATCATATGATCTGCCAAAGGAGGAATTGCCATGAACGAAGAAAAGGATCATAAGGATCTTGAAGAATTCCGGGATCTGTTAAAAAACAAACGCTACTCTGATCTGCGGGAAAAAGCTGCGGAAATGAATGAGCCTGACGTCGCTGCCGTACTGGAAATGATGGAAGACGAGGATATGCTCAAGATGTTCCGGCTTTTCCCGAAGGGCCTGGCCGCGGATGTTTTTTCTCTGCTTGAGCAGGACAGCCAGCAGTACATTATTACTTCGCTTTCCGATAAGGAAGCCGGCAGTATCATCGATAACCTGTACGCGGATGATGCGGCTGACCTGCTTGAGGAAATGCCGGCCAATGTCGTCAAGAGACTGCTGGCCAATGCCAATCCTGAAACCCGCAAGGACATCAACCATCTGCTGCGGTATCCGGAAGAATCCGCCGGTTCGATCATGACGACCGAATTCATGGATCTGAAGGAAGATATGACAGCCGCCCAGGCCTTTGCCAGGATCCGGCAGAAAGGCGTCGATTCAGAGACTGTCAATGTCCTGTATGTGCTCAGTTCCAAACGGGTGCTGCTCGGCACAGTCGGGCTGCGTCATCTGATCATGATGCCGGAGGATGCCCGGGTCGGTGACTTCATGCATGAAGAGGTTGTTTCCTGCACGACCTCGGAAGACCAGGAAACCGTTGCCCAGATCTTCAAGAAGTATGACTTTACGGCGCTGCCGGTTGTAGATAACGAAAACCGCATGGTCGGCATCATCACCGTCGACGATGTCATCGATATCATGGAAGAAGAGGCGACCGAGGATATCGAAAAGATGGCCGCTATTACGCCGTCTGAAAAGCCGTATCTGAAAACAGGAATCCTCGACACTGTAAAAGCCCGGCTGCCCTGGCTGCTTCTGCTGATGGTATCGGCCACATTCACCGGACAGATCATCTCTTCATTTGAGAGTGCCCTGGCTGCGGTTACGATTCTGACCGCTTACATACCGATGCTGATGGATACCGGCGGAAATGCCGGTTCGCAGGCCAGCGTCACAATTATCCGTGGTATCTCGCTGGATGAAATTTCCATTCATAACCTGAAAGCAGTCATCTGGAAGGAAATGCGGGTAGCTCTGGCCATCGGTGTTACCCTGGCTGCCTGCAATTTTGCCAAACTGATGCTGATTGACAGGGGCCTGTTCCACAACCCGATTACGGTTTATGTTGCCCTGGTCATCTGCCTGACTCTGATTGTGACTGTGTTTGCGGCCAAACTGGTCGGCTGCACGCTGCCGATCATTGCCAAGCAGCTTGGTTTTGACCCGGCTGTCATGGCATCCCCATTTATCACGACCATCGTCGACGCAATTTCGCTTTTGATCTATTTCCGGTTTGCAACAATTCTTCTCGGGTTATAGAATATTAACGAACAATAAAAAAGAAGGTGACCGTTTTGATCGTTGTTTATACATCGCCGGGGTGCTCCGGCTGCCGTAAAGTCAAGCAGTGGCTTAAAGACCGCAATATACCGTTTGTCGAGAAAAATATTTTCAAAGTTCTTCTGAATGATACGGAAATCAAACATCTTCTCATGCGCAGTGAAAACGGTACAGATGATATCGTATCCAAGCGGTCAAAGATCATCCAGGAGAACAAAATTGATATCGATGAGATGTCAACAGACGAACTGATCGGCTTCATCAAGGCGAATCCGAGTGTCCTGAAGCGGCCGATAATTCTGGACGAAAAGAGTTTCCAGGTCGGCTACGATTCAGAGGAAGTGTCCATGTTCGTACCTGAAGCCCTGCGCGGAGTCAGTGACTGCTGTGACGGCGGCTGTCCGGGATGGGACGGCTGCGGGCTGGTCCGGGCAACTGAGGAAATCAAAAAGCAATAAGGCAGAAATGCCTTATTTTCTGTATAATATTCATATTATGAAGAAAGTTCTGGTCGGATTATCCGGCGGTGTTGACAGTGCCGTAGCCGCATGGCTGCTGAAAGAACAGGGATATGATGTCACCTGTGCTTTCATGCGCAACTGGGATTCAGCCGCCAATGATGATATCCTCGGCAATCCCACCCTTGATGACCCGATATGCACGCAGGAAAAGGATTACAATGATGCAAAACAGGTCGCTGACGCACTCGGTCTGGAACTGCTGCGGATTGATTTTATCGAGGAATACTGGCAGGAAGTGTTTCAGACCTTCCTGAAAGAATACCGAAAAGGAAGGACACCGAATCCGGATATACTCTGCAATCGTTATATCAAGTTTGATCATTTTCTGGAATTTGCCCGGGCCCGGGGTTTTGAGACCCTGGCTACCGGCCACTATGCCCGCATCGGTGAACGGGACGGGCATGCCGTACTGATGAAGGCAGATGACAGGAACAAGGATCAGTCGTATTTCCTTTGCCAGATCCGCCGGGAAGTACTTGACCATGTACTTTTCCCGCTGGGACATCTCACGAAGCCGGAGATCCGCCGGATTGCGGCTGACCTGAACCTGCCGGTTGCGGATAAAAAAGATTCCACCGGCATCTGTTTTATCGGTGAGCGCAATTTCCGTGAATTTCTGAAGAATTATCTGCCGATGAAAGAGGGAAATATAGTTTTTCTTGCGAATAAAACGATTGTCGGACATCATCAGGGCGTGTTTTACTATACAATCGGCCAGCGCAAGGGACTTGATATCGGCGGTACCGGACCATACTATGTCTGCGGCAAGGATATCGAAAAGAATGAGCTGTATGTCACGGATGAAGCCGGCCGGAAGCAGTGGCTTTATTCTGATTCATGCCTGGTAACCGATGTCAATCAGCTCGATGACTTTGCCAATGAATGTGCATGCACGGCAAAGTTCCGCTACCGCCAGCCGGATCGTCCTGTTACGCTGCTCAAAAACCCGGACGGCACGCTGACGGCGCTGTATCCGTCAGGCTATGAAGGCATTACACCCGGGCAGGAAGCTGTATTTTATATGGGTGATATCCTGATCGCATCCGGCACAATTGATACCGTTTATCAGCAGGATCAGGATCTGATGGCAAAGATCAGGAACTATATGAAGGAAGACTGAATGAGCGAAACCGCAGAACTGACATCATTTACCGGGAAAGTCACATACATTGTTTACCGCAATGATGCGACTTTTTATACCGTGCTGCGGATCAAACTCAATGATACTCAGGAAAAAACTGTTACAGCAACAGGCATTATCCCGGAAGTGGAGCCCGATATCCTCTACCGCTTTACCGGCCAATATGGGGAACATCCGCGCTACGGCATGCAGTTTCAGATCAGTTCCCTGGAGCGGCTTCTGCCGGAAGAAAGGGAAGGTGTGATCCGTTATCTGTCCGGGGTTCAGTTTGCCGGTATCGGCCGCAAAACAGCCGAGAAGATTGTGGATCTGCTGGGTGAAAACTGCCTGCAGCTGATCCGGGAAGATGATCAGATTCTCTACACTGTTCCGGGCCTGTCTGCAGACAAAGCCAGGGTTATTTATGAGGGCATTCAGGAAGAAGAGGACGGCATGAGCGAACTGGTCCGTTTTCTTAATGTGCACGGGGTCGGAATCCGCAACCTGGTCCGGCTGAACCGGGCCTATGGCCGGGAGGCGCTCACCAAGCTCAAGGAAAATCCCTACCGGGTGATTGAGGAATGCGATGGTTTCGGTTTCAAAACCGCTGACGCGATGGCCATGAGCCTCGGCTTTGCAAGGGATGATGAAAGAAGACTGTACGCGCTGCTGATTTCCCTGTGCATGGATCTCTGTGTGGCCCGGGGTGACAGCTGGACGGATATAGACGTACTGGCAGAACGTTTCCGGAAAGAAACTCCGGATATTGAAGCGGATTTTGACATACTGCTGCAGGAAACCCTGCTGCATCATCAGCTGGTGCGGGAAGAAAACCGTATATATCCCGTAACCCAGCATGAAGCGGAAACCGGGATCAGTTCCTTTCTGGCAGGATTCCCGTACCAGGACAGTGAACCGGTCGATGACAGCCTGCTGCATCAGTATCTTGAGCAGATGCAGCAGAATCTCGGAATCACCTATGATGAAGACCAGATCCGGGCCATTGAACAGTTCTTTACTGCTCCGTTTGTCATCCTGACAGGGGGGCCCGGCACCGGCAAGACCACAGTGGTCAGGGCCATGGTTGATCTGTACCGCATGCTTTATCCGGGCAGCACAATTGTCTGTGCGGCCCCGACCGGCCGGGCTGCCAAGCGGCTCTCCGAGCTGACCGAAACCGAGACTTTTACCGTGCATTCACTGCTGCGTTGGGATCTGGAGACCAATACCTTCGGCAAGAATGAAGAAGACCCGGTCATGGCCGATCTGCTGATCGTGGATGAATTCTCCATGGTGGATGACTGGCTGTTCTACAATCTGCTGAAAGCTTCACGGCATGTCCGCAAGATCTGCATCATCGGTGATGAAGACCAGCTGCCTTCGGTATCCCCGGGCAGTGTGCTGCGTGATCTGATCGCAGCTGACATGTTCCCGCTGGTCCGGCTGAATCATATCTACCGGCAGAAAGAGGGCAGCGATGTCATCAGCCTGGCACATGACATTCATAACGGGGATGTTGACTTCTCACGCTATCATAACGATGTCGTGTTTCTTGAAAACCGGTCCGGTACAATCCGGGACCAGGTACTGACGATTGTGCAGTCAGCACTCGACAAGGGGTATGAAATGAATGACGTGCAGGTAATTGCCCCTATGTACAACGGCAAAGCAGGCATCGATGTTCTGAACAACGCGCTGCAGGAATGCTTCAACGGGCCATCCCGGCAAAAGCGGGAACTGAAACACGGTTACCTGACCTTCCGGGAAGGGGACAAGATCCTGCAGCTGAAAAACCAGCCGGACGATGATGTATACAACGGTGACATAGGCATCCTGGAATCCATTGAATATGCGGCAGAAACCGAGAACAGAAAACCGGTTATCGTTGTCAATTTCGACGGGATCTATGTGGAATACACGCCTGAAACCTTCACCAACATCACCCTGGCTTACTGTATCTCCATTCACAAATCACAAGGCAGTGAATACCCGATCGTCGTCATGCCGGTTACCTGGCAGCACAGCATCATGCTGCAGCGTAACCTGATCTACACCGGGGTTACCCGGGCCCGTCAGTCACTGGTGCTGCTGGGTGAAGCCGGAGCCTTTCTCAAGGGTGTGGAAACACTGGAAAGACACCGCCGCAATACTACCCTAAGGGAAAAGATCATTGCTGCTTTCAGCGATCCTTTCGCAATGTAAATTAACTCTTTTCTTACTGAAGCAATTGTGATAACATACGAATAAATCTGTGATGAAGATAAGTAACATTTCAGCCTGTGCCTGAAGAGAGGAAACGGCCGGTGCAAGTTTCCGGACAGGGAAATGTGAAGCTCCTTCGGAGAGCGGTCAATACCCGCCGTGATTCTGCGTTAAGGAATAATTAAGCGCGCATGCACTGCATGCGAAACAGGATGGTACCGCGGTCATTCGTTCCTGCTCATGTGAGCAGGAATTTTTTATTCCAGGAGGAAACAAAACATGGCACAGAAACAGCTCAGTTCCGATGAAATCCGGCAGATGTTCCTGGATTTCTTCGCTTCCAAAGGGAGCATGATTTTCCCGAGTGCGTCCCTGATTCCGCACAACGATCCCACACTGCTCTGGATCAACGCCGGCGTTGCCCCGCTGAAGAAGTACTTTGACGGTACGGAAAAGCCGCAGTGCCCGCGCATTGCCAACGCCCAGAAATCGATCCGTACAAACGATATCGAGAATGTCGGCAAAACAGCCCGGCATCACACGTTCTTTGAAATGCTCGGCAATTTCTCCATAGGTGATTATTTCAAGGAAGAGGCCATCCCGTGGGCATGGGAATTCC
>JAFRHT010000114.1 GCA_017433125.1 Solobacterium sp. | reverse complement strand
TCAGGCAGGGTTAAAGAGAAGGTTCTGTCAAGGGAGAGCTCCATGATCGTCTCTTTCTGATCGATCCGCTCGAATCCGGCCTGTAAAACTGCCTTTATTTCTGCCGCGTTATCATTATTGATGGCAATCGCCAGCCCTGAATCGTCCTTCAGCTCCCAGCAGGCGTAGTCCAAAATGTCCGGATACAACGTCTCATGCCCCGGCAGAACTCCACAGAAAGCCTCTCCAAAGTACATATCGTAGATCGCCGCGCCGACGACTTTGCCCTCCGACCACCAGAGCCCGATGGAGGCCCTGGCGGTTACGTCAAACTCCGGATGTTCCATCATCCACTCAAAGCGCGCCCAGTTCCAGTTGATGTGCGTTCTGTCCTTCTGATTCAATTCGATCAGAAAATCGCAGACCGCCTCGTAATCCGCGTCCCGGTAGCCGCGGACGCTCACTTTGGGCAGCCAATACTGAATGCCCCAGTGTTCGAAGTCCCACTGCTCGCTGTAGTCGTTGCACTCATAATCCACGTACCAAAGCAGTCCATCATGCAGGACAAAATTGGTCGGATAGTAGTCGATATTCAGCCTGGCAGCCATGGCCTTATCCGCCATATCACGCACCTGGGGCAGGTACGGCTCGACCGATACGCCGGAGCGCAGCAGTTCCATCACAGTCGGCCCTTCAATGTAGTCCTTGACGATCCGCTCGGCTTCAATATCGACAGTGTGCATCCGAGGTATACGGATGCCGGCTTTTTGCAGCCGCTCATAATCCCGCAATTCGGCCTCGATCTTGTTGCCGAAGGAATAATAATCGCAGGGCTCGTGATGGATCTGCTTAATCACCACCTGCCGTCCATCCTTTTCTGCGAGATAAGAATACCCGCCTTTGCCTTTACCCAACAGGCAGACGATCCGGTATGATATATCATTTACCGTTAGTTGTTTTTCCATAAACGTCACCATTCATAGGCCACCGAAACATTTTCATCATGCCGGGGCACCAGTATGCCTTATCTTCACTGATGCCGTACTCTGCACAATGCCGAGTATTTTCCTTGCGGCCTGATTTCTGCCACACATTGTTATTTCGTTTTGGCGATCAGAAAACCCTTTATAACCAGGAAAGCAAAACAGACGATACCGGCATAAGGCTGCCTTGTCGCCATAAACACAATGACCGCCAGTATCGACAGGCCGATGCCCGTCACGAGCCGGTGTCTGTTCCAAACCGGTTTATTGAAATGAGCGATGATCACACCGCAGATTCCATTCAGAATCGTAATACTGATGATCACGATAAAAATGATCTTCACCCACGGGGTGATCCCGGTCAGTCCGAATAGAGATGTCGTTTCAGTAGAGCCGGTCCCATTCCCAAAGGCGGGGATAAACAGCAGTATCGCCAGAAGGATATCCAGCGCATTACATATGAGCGAGACATACTTGCTGACGAATTCCTTCTTGTCATTTTCCGCCACGGTGATCATCTCGTCCGAACAGATGAGATCATCAATAGTTACGGAGAAAAAACGGGAAATCTCTTTCAGCGAGTCAATGCTCGGATACCCTCTGCCAGATTCCCACTTGGAAATGGCAGTTCGTGAGACAAACAACGCCTCGGCAAGCTCCTCCTGTGTGAGTGACCTGCCCTTTCTTAATTCCTGTAATTTTTCACTGAATTCCATTGGATGCCTCCGAATGCCGGTGCATTTTCTTTTGGCCGCAATACTCTGCCATGAAACGATAGATCAGATACAAACCGGTGCTCAGAAAAACGGAACCGACAATATCCGTCGCCCAGTGTACACCTGAGATCAGCCTTTCAATCACCATAAACGCTGAAAATGCAAATACAAATGCCGTTATCGCTTTCCGCATCACCGGATTCGCTATTCTCCGATCCGCCTGATACTTCAGCGTCGGCATCACACTCAGCACTAGGAGAGTGGTTGATGACGGATACGAGGCTTCCAGGTTTCCGTCTATCAGGATCGGCCGATAATTGATCGGCACCATCTCAAACAGCAGGTAACATAAAATAACCAGCACATAATAAACGCCCAACAGCTGGATATCGGGATCGACCCTCAGCAGGCTTCTCCTTTTGATCAGCTGCACAAGCCCCAACAGCCCGAAGCCCAGACATATTATAATCGGGACAAGGCCAAGCCAGTCAGTGATTGTATAGATCAACATGTTTACGCCGGTCATCCGGTGGAACCATACATTGAGCGCTGCAAAACCGACCGCCGTTCCGTGCGGGCCTGCGTTCTGCACATCGATCAACCGGATCAGTATAGTCCATAAAGCGAAGGCTACAAGCAGCGCGATCCCCGACAGCAGCTCTTTATTTCTGGCATCTTTCATTTCCAATCCTTCCTTTCTTTGACCCCTGGTCAGATAGACTGTAATGGATTGGCATAAAACATGAAAGAATCGCTCCGTCACATCAGCGATACGGATCGTATCACATATAAATAAGACATTATCAAATCATCCGAAAATGCTTAAAGGTGTCAATGATCGCCTCTTCCTTCTCTTTCAGTGTCTCCGGGTACCGGCTGTCTCTGTTCTTTGGAAGATTATAATTCTGCCGCCCAATGATGCCGCAGTTCCGTTTCGCTTTGGCGATATTCAGGTGTGATATATGGAATCCGGACTTTTCCTGCCCCCACTTCTGGATCTGCTCGTATGTAATGCCTTGCTGAAATCCGGACATTTCCATGTCTTCCAGAGAGAATTCAACACTGACATTCTGACTCTATATATTTCCCTTGGAAAGTAAGACAACCGTCTCGATGTGAAGGGTTCCAGGAAACATGTCCACGGGCTGCACGCTCTGCACTTCATAGCCCTTTTCACGCATATATGCGCAGTCCCGGGCCAGCGTGGCCGGATCACATGACACATAAACCAGCTTCTGCGGGGCGATGCGGACAATGGCATCCAGGGTGTCCTGTGTGCAGCCCTTGCGGGGCGGGTCAACAATGACAACATCAGCCCTGACCTGTTTCTGAATCAGCTGTCTTGCCCCAGTGTTGGCGTCCGCCGTCATGAACTCGATATTCCTGACCCCGTTGCGCTCCGCGTTGATCCGGGCATCCTTTATCGCGTCGGCCACGATTTCAATGCCGTATACCTGTTTCGCCTGCGCGGCTGCGAGGATGCCGATGGTGCCGGTGCCGCAGTACAGGTCAATGACCGTTTCTTTCCCGGTCAGCCCGGCTGTCTCCACTGCCTTGCCATAGAGCACGGCGGTGCTGTACGGATTGATCTGGAAAAACGAGCGGGCACTGATGCGGAAGGTTCTTCCCAGCAGTTCCTCTTCGATATAACCGGGCCCGCTGAGGATCATTTCTTTGCCGTCGAGGATTACATTGTCTTCCCGCCGGTTTATGATGCAGGAGATGCTCTTGACCTGCGGGTATTTCCTCTGAATCCGCCGCAGCAGCTCATCCGCGTTGCGGAACGGGTAATGCCGGACGATCATGCAGATCATGGCCTGCCCGCTGTTATGGGCATGCCGGATCAGCACATGGCGGAATTCGTCCGCGCAGCGCAGTTCCTTCAGCCAGCGGCGCAGATCCCCGGTTATATCATTGGAAAAATCTGTCTGTACCAGACAGCGGTCATATTCGACGATATCGTTGGTCCGGTTGCGGTAAAAGCCCATCAGCACCTGGCCATGGCTGAACTGCACCGGCACCTGCACCTTGTTGCGGTATGCTGTCTGTTCCGGTGTGTACAGAATCGGTTGAATATCCACTTCCATGCCGGCGTTCTGGCGGAAACAGTTCCTGACTTTATCTTCCTTGAACGCATGCTGCTCGGTGATATCCATGTGCATCAGCTGGCAGCCGCCGCACTGCTTGTAGACACTGCATCCGGGTTCCCGGCGGTGTACTGATTTTTTCAGCAGCCGGACAATCCGGGCATAGCCGTAGTTTTTCTTCATGGCCGTGATGCCGAGTTCTGCTTCCTCCCCGGCAATCAGACCGGGCACGAAGAAAACCATGTCACCGGCATGAACCACACCGGCCCCGTCAAATGTGTATCCGCTGCAGACTGCTGTAAATGTATCGTTCTTCTTCATAATCAATAAAAAGGCATGTTGCCATGCCTTTACTCAGTTGGTTCCTTCTTCCGTGTCCTCGCCGCCGACCGTCATTTCATCGGTTTCTTCCGGCGTCGGGGTCGGATTGTTCCGCTGCTCCACGGCATCGCGCAGCTGCTGGGCCAGTTCCGCATTGACCGGCTCACTGACCAGCTGGGTCGACGGTTCTTCCATATAGGATGTCTTGGTTTCGATCGCATAGGCAAACGCATCGGAATCGCGGTCAGAAGCCAGGTTGTAGACATGGACTTCCACGTCATACATCTTCATGCTGTCATGCTGGCTGAAATAGACGGCCGGATCCAGCACTGATGTCACCACGCTGTATACCTCGGAGCATCTTGCCACGACCGTGTCACCGCCGGCACTGTCTTCGATATCAGCATAGACCCGCAGCGTGCCGGAAGCCAGCTGCACGTCCACGCTCTCCACCCCGGTAACATTCCTCACACCGTTTTTGATATCCGACAGCTGGTCTTTGGTGATCGCCGGATTCAGGTCATCCTTGAAGCGGTCTCCGACCACCGGCTTGCCGGTATCCATGGCAGCGGAAATCAGCACCCAGCCGAAAATCCCGGCCGGGATGAGAATCAGAGCCAGACACACCCAGAAAATTACAGCCGTACGGTTGCCTTTTCTTCTTCTCCGGGTTTTTGTATTCGTTGTTTTTTTCTTTTTCTTCGTTGTTGTCATACTTTACCTGCAACGTTTATTGTAACGTGTCGGCTCTGATTATACCATATGTCAGCTGATTCTCTTTTTTAACATTTCCTGAATCAGCCCGTTGACTATAGCCGGATTGGCCTTGCCGGCAGATGCCTTCATGACCTGTCCGACCAGGAAGCCGACCGCCTTGTTTTTGCCGGCCGCGAAGTCCGCAATCGCCTGCGGATTGGCATCCAGCACCTGGGCAACAATCGCTTCAATGGCACCGGCATCACTGACCTGTTCCAGGCCGCGGTCTTTCGCTGCCTGCACCGGATCCTTGCCGGTCATCAGATCATCGAGCAGTTCCTTGGCCTGCTTGGAGGAAATCCTGCCTTCATCGATCAGGCCGATAAACGCGGCCAGATGTTCCGGCGTCAGGGCACTGCTGTCAACAGCCTGCCCGTTCTTATTCAGCCAGCCGCTGATATCCGACAGCAGCCAGTTGCACACACCCTTGGCGTTTTCACTGAGGGTCATGGTCTTTTCAAAGAACTCAGCCATTTCCTTGTTGGCAATCAGGATGCCTATGTCATGGGAACTCAGGCCGTATTCTTCGGCATACCGGACCCGCTTTTCATCCGGCAGTTCCGGCATATTGTCCTGAATATCCTTGATCCATTCGGCGCTGAGCCGGATCGGCGGAATGTTCGGTTCCGGGAAATACTTATAGTCAACGATACCTTCCTTTTTCCGCATCAGGACCGTCTCATTGATCTTGTCATCGAAACGTCTGGTTTCCTGCTCAATCGTCCCGCCGGCCTCATAGATGGCCTTCTGCCGGGCAATTTCAAAGTCGATGGCCTTGCCGACATTGGAAATCGAGTTGATGTTCTTGATTTCGTTCTTTGTGCCGAGATGATCTGCCCCGGCCGGCGCCAGGGAAATGTTGACGTCACAGCGCATGGAACCTTCTTCCATCTTAGCGTCGGAAGCACCGATATAGTACAGCGTCTGCCGCAGGGCTTCCACATAAGCCTCGGCTTCCTGACCGGTAGTCATATCCGGTTCGGAGACAATTTCGATCAGCGGCACACCGCTGCGGTTGAAGTCCATCAGCGTCTTGTCGTTCATATGGAATTGCTTGGCTGTGTCTTCTTCCATATGGATCCGGTTGATGCGGACCTTCTTCTTGCCTTCCGGCGTATCGATCATCAGATAGCCGTCACGGCCCAGCGGATGGAACTGCTGGGTGATCTGGAAACCCTTTGCCAGATCGGAGTAGAAGTAGTTCTTGCGGTCAAACCGGACCAGCGGATCCAGGGTCAGATGGAACGCCGTGCAGGCCTGGATGGCCTTGCGGACGCCCTCTTCGTTGAGCTCCGGCAGGGTTCCCGGCATAGCCAGGTCAATAGCACATGTACCGGCATTCGCCTCCAGGCCGAATTCATTCGGCGCCCCGGAGAACATGCCGCTCTTTGTCTTCAGTTCACAGTGGATTTCAATACCTATGGTTGCTTTGTATTCCATCTTATTTCACCTCCGCTGTCAGGCCCTTGAGACCGGTGATTTCTTCCACGGCCTTGGCAACATTGAACATGGTGATTTCGTCAAACGGCTTTGCCGAAATACTGATGCCGAGCGGGCAGCCCTGATCAAATCCCATCGGTACGGACATGGACGGGGAACCGTTGAAGTTCTCCAGATCCAGATGTCCGCCGGTAACCAGATTATAGTCACTCAGCGGATCAGCCCCCGGATCATCAAAGCGCGGGGCGATATCGCCGTCGGTCGGCGCCAGGATTGCATCATATTCCTCAAGGCAGCCGTTGATTTCTTCGCAGATCAGCCGTCTGACCTTCTTGGCCTTGCGGAAGATCTTTTCCTGATTCTCGCCATCCAGCGCAAAAGCACCGATGGTAAACCGTCTGCGGATCATCTTGTTGAAATTCTTTGTCCGGGTATTCATCATGATGTCTTCAGTGGTCTCACCCGGTTCACGCACCCCGAAGCGCATGCCGTCGAGATCAGCATTGTTGCTGGAGGCTTCGGCATTGGCAATCGCGTAATAGGCCGGCAGAACCGCCCGCATGATCTTCTGATCAAAGTAGACAACATCCACCTGGGCCCCGCGTTCCTTCAGTTTCTCGACGATGCCGTTGAAGACCTTGCGGACATTGTCATTCAGCAGGCCGTCCATGACATTGCCGAGCACTGCCAGTTTCTTCCCATGCATATCGGAATTCAGGCTGGCAAGGTAATCCGGGATTTCCACGTCCGCGCTGGTCATGTCACGGCTGTCCCGGCCGGCTACTGCCTGCAGCGCAATGCAGGCGTCCTCAACACTTCTGGTAATGACGCCGAGTGTATCCAGACTGGAGGCGTAAGGCACACAGCCGTACCGGCTGATCAGGCCATAGGTCGGCTTGACGCCGATCACCCCGCACCAGGCCGCCGGTTTGCGGATACTGTCACCGGTATCGGAACCGATTGCCATCGGCACCACACCGGCCGCCACCAGCGCCACACTGCCGCCGGAAGAGCCGCCCGGAATCCGGTTCTCATCCCACGGGTTGTGGACCGGGCCGGTAAACGCGGTTGTATTGGCGCCGCCCATGGCCAGTTCATCCATGCTGGTCTTGCAGATCATGACGGCTCCTTCTTTCTTCAGGTTCTCGACAATGGTGGAATCATACGGCGGCACAAAATCCCGCAGGATGGCAGAGCCCGCTGTTGTCAGGATGCCCTTTGTGCAGCAGTTGTCCTTGACCGCTACCGGTACACCCCGCAGCAGTCCTTCCGCCGGCAGATTTGCCAGCTGTTCTTCCGGGTCAATGAATGTGATGACGGCATTCAGCTTCGGCTGCAGGGCCTGCGTGTCCGCATAGGCCTTGCGGCATACTTCCGCTGCCGTTTCCCGGTTTTCTCTGATTTCCTTAATCATTATTTCACCACCCTCGGAATCACAATGTGCCCGGCCAGGACTTCCTTCGCATTCATAAGTGCTTCTTCCTGGGTCAGCACATCGGTTACTTCGTCTTTACGCAAATAAGTCGTTTCATCTTCGAACGGCCAGGTGGCTTCCTCAACGCCTTCCGTATCCACTTCGTCAAGCACAGCCAGCTGTTTCCGGATCGTCTCGAATTCCTTTACGATCCAGTCTGCTTCTTCCCCCGGAAAATCAAACATAAGTGATCTTGCCAGGCTCAGTAAGTACTCTTTTTCCTGATTCTTGTCCATACTGTTTTCTCCGTTTCCTGTCTATCTTATTCTAAAGAAGCCTGTGCAGGCGGTCAACTTCAGGCCTGCCGGATGGCTGCGAGAAATTCCTCTTCGGTCATGGTCGGCACCCCGAGTTCCTGCGCCTTTGCCAGCTTGGAACCCGCCTCGGCTCCGTAGATGACGTAATCCGTCCTGCGGGAAACGCTGCCCGTCACATTGGCCCCCAGGCCCGTGAGGATCGCTTCCGCTTCCTTGCGGCTGTACTGCGACAGCGTACCGGTCAACACGCAGGTTTTGCCGGTAAACATGCTCTCTTTGACTTCCTGCTTGCGGCAGGTCATGTTTACACCGGCTTCCCTGAGGTGTTCGATCAGTTCCCGGTTTTTCTCATCATGGAAGAACAGGACGATCGCCTCCGCCGTGATTGCACCCACATCCGGCACCGCGCACAGATCGTCATATGTCGCTGCCATCAGTCCGTCCATGGTATCAAAGGTATGGGCCAGCACATCTGCCGCTTTCTCCCCGACCTGCCGGATACCCAGTCCGAACAGCAGGCGTTCCAGGGAATTTGTCTTGGAATTCTCGATCGCCCGGATCAGATTATCATAGGATTTGGCCCCGAATTTATCCAGATTCAGGATTTCATCCTTGCGGTCCTTCAGGCGGTATATTTCATCCACACTGTTCAGCCAGCCCTGCCGGTGAAACTGTTCCACCCGTTTCTCACCCAGCCCTTCGATATCCATGGCATTGCGGGATGCGAAATGGGCAATGGAGGTCACCACCCTGGCCGGGCAGTCAGTATTCAGGCAATAATGTGCCGCCTCATCTTCAAACCGGTGCAGCGGACTGCCGCAGACCGGGCATACCGACGGGAAAACATACGGTACCTGTGACCCGTCCCGTTTTTCGGGCACCGGCCGCACCACTTCCGGGATAATGTCTCCGGCTTTGTGCACAATAACCCGGTCGCCGATCCGGATATCCTTGTCCCGGATCATATCTTCGTTGTGCAGGGTCGCCGCCGCTACCTGGGTACCAGCCAGCCGGACCGGGGTGAGTACGGCATTCGGGGTGATCTTGCCGGTTCTGCCGACCGTCAGGATGATGTTTTCCAGCGTGGTCTCAGCCTGCTCAGCCGGGAATTTGTAGGCAATCTCCCATTTCGGGGTTTTGACCGTATAGCCCAGCTGTTCTTCCAGTTCCAGGTCGTCAACCTTCAGCACCATGCCGTCAATCGCGTACGGCAGGCTGTCCCGCTTCTCTGCCATTTCATCAATCCAGGCAATGATATCGTCCACCTCGGCAAACATCCGGTTGTTCGGGTTGGTCCGGAAGCCGAGTTTGGCAATCCAGGTCAGCGCTTCACCGTGTGTCCTGAAACCATAGTGTTCCGCGTCCGGCACGTAATACCAGAACGCGTCCAGGTTTCTGGAAGCCGCAATTTTGGAGTCCAGCTGCCGGATGGAACCCGCCGCGGCATTGCGCGGATTGGCAAACAGCGGCTTGCCGGCTGCCATCTGCTTTTCATTCAGGCGTTCGAACGAAGCTACCGGCATGTAAACTTCCCCGCGCACTTCAAAGTCCCCGTCATATGGGATTTCCAGGGGGATCGAGCGGATCGTCTTGACGTTTTCCGTCACATCCTCACCGACTTCACCGTCACCTCTGGTGACTGCCCGGACAAACCGCCCGCCGGCATACTGCAGGGACATGGCCAGCCCGTCAATTTTGTTCTCTACGGAATAACGCACGGCCCCGACCGCATTTTCAATACCCTGGCACCAGGCCCGCAGTTCATCGTAGCTGAACACATCCCCCATCGACAGCATCGGCCGGGCATGGGCCACTTTCTCAAAGCCTTCCAGCACGGCCCCGCCGACCCGCGGGGTGGGGCTCAGCGGGTCAAAGAGTTCCGGATGCCGGTCCTCCAGCCCGATCAGTTCCTGCATCAGCCGGTCATACTCAGCGTCATCAACCGTCGGCTGGTCCAGTACGTAATATTCATATCCGTACCGATTCAGCAGCTGCCGCAGCTCCTGAATCCGCTCCTGTTCATTCATGCAAGTTCCTCCTGTATCAATGCCCTCACATTATACTATGGGACACCGTTGTTTCCTCAGCCGAAATTAGCCGCAGTGCTGACTTTACCGGCCCGCATCGGGTACAATGACAGAAAGGAATCCTTACATGAATACCGTTATGCTGCAGGCCCTGACCAGGGGCGGATCATCCATGACTTCCTATACCCGGATCCCGGTTCTTTACGCGCTGCTGTGCGGGTTGGCCATCCTGGCTGTACTGCGGACCGAACGGCTGGTCAACCGGATCATCTACCGCCCATTGCGGCTGGCCATGCGCCTAACCGGCAGCTGCCTGTGTGCCGTGTTCCTGCTGGTACTCGGCAGCGGTCTGCTTCCGGAAAGCCCGCTGATCCCCTGGTTCTGGTACGCTGCCATGACGGTTTTTCTGGTGCTGCTGTGTGCCCTGCATGAACTGCTGGAACTGTCCCGGCGGGCGGAAAGCGGCCTGCTTGTGCCGGTCCGGGTCCGGATCCTTTCAGCAATCAGCATCGGTTTTATCATTCTGGTCATGACCAACAACCTGCACCGGCTGGTTTTCCGGTTCACCCCGGTCAATGACGGCTCGTTCCGCAACCCGGTCTTCCAGCCGCTGTTCTATGTCACCGCAGCGTGGATGCTGATCCTGTTTGTCTGGTTCAACTGGCTGCTGCTGCAGCGCGGCCTGCGCCGCCCGGCCCGGTCAGCGCTGCTGCCGCCCCTGTTCATCCCGCCGGTCCTGGCTGTGCTCCTGACAGCTTTCTGCTTTTACTTTTTCCGTCATCCGCATCATCTCAGTGCCCAGACATATGTCACCTGCATCGGGGTGCTGATGCTGGCATTTCTGGAAGCCTGTGTTTCCAGCCGGCTGCTGCCGGTGAATACCCGGTACCGGAAATGGTTTACCCTGACCGATCTGGATGTGCAGATTATTGACGATGCCGGCCGGCCGGTATTGAAATCCGCACAGGCCAAGGAACTGCCGCCCGGCCTGATGGAACGGCTGCTGGACGAACAGACCGTCACCGAAGGCGATACTGTCTTCCACGCTACCCCTGTCACCGGCGGCACCGCTGTCTGGCAGGAAGATATCTCCCGCATCCGCCAGCTGACGGCGGAAGCACGGAAACTCGTGAAGCGCCTGCAGCATTCCAACGGCCTGCTGCAGCGGGAAACCGAAATCCGCCGCAGTGCCGCCGAAAAAATCATCCGTGATGAACTGTATTCACAGCTTGAGGCCCTGCTGCATGACAAACTGATCCGGGTATCCACCATGGCGCATAACCTGCGGGATCACCCGGAAGACCTGCCGGCACGGTCGATCATCACCTTGGAACTTTGCGCGGCCAAACGGCATTCCAACCTCTTCTTCCTGGAACAGGGCAAAACCCCGTTCACCGGGGACGAACTGATGGTTTATTTTGATGAACTTGGCGAAATCGCCGGGTATGCCGGCATCCATGTCCGCACCGGTCCCGGCCCGCGCTGTCAGCTGGACATCACGGCCGCGGCCCTGCTGTACTCCTGTTTTGAGGAAACCCTGGTCTGGTCGATTTCCCGGCACAGTTCTTTCCTCTACGGAGGCTTAAGCGAAGCAGACGGGCAATTGCAGCTTGATATCCTGACGGAACTGCCGCCGGACGGGCTGGCCTGGAGCCAGAGCCTGGAAGATAAACTCAGGGCCGCGGGCGCTGTCACGGAACTCCGCAGCACTGAGGATCTGCACGGCCTGCAGATCCGGATCAGAAACGGCGGTGAGAGCGCATGATGCAGTTTCTTTATCTGAGCGGCTTTGCCCAGGCTGTCTTTGCGGTGTTCCTGCTGGCCACGCTGATCCTGCAGACGCTCGTCATCTCCCAGGATATTTACCTCCACAATTACCATCCGGCCTTCCTGCCCAGGCTGCTGCTGGATATCTCCTTTCTGGTCCTGCTGTGCGGGCCGGTTCTGAGTCTCTATGCGGCGGTGCAGCAGTTCGTGCCGGGGCAGGGAGTCTGGCTTGATGAGTTCTTCTGGCGCAGTGTATTCTGTCTGCTTCATGCCGGTGTATCACTGGCATATCTGTTCCGGCAGAAAGAAGCAGCAGTCCTGATTCACCCGCTGCTGGCCCTGCTGGCCAGTCCGCTGACCGACCGGCTGCCGGACGGCATCAGTTTCCCGGCTTATATCTGTCTGTATGGCTTAAGCATGTTCTGCAGTCTGCGGCAGATTATGTACAGCCGCCGGCTGCGGCGCAGCACTATCACGGGCTTTTCGGTCTATGAGGCTGTATCCGCCATGCATGAAGGCGTCTGCTTCTGTGACGAGAGCGGCAATATCCTGCTGGTCAACACGGAAATGTACCGGCTGATGCGCCGCCTTCTGCGGCAGATATATACAGACGGAAGGCAGTTCTATCATGATCTGCAGCAGCAGTACTTCCCTTCCGGGGACCCGCTGGTCACCCTGGCAGACGGCACCACCTGGATGTTCTCCCGTACACCGGTCTCGGACGGCCGGAATGTCTATACGCAGATCACCGCCGCCGATGTCACCCGGCAGATGGAAGCGGCCTTCAGTCTCAGCCGCACCCGTCAGCAGCTGGAAAGCACCAGCGCCGAACTGAAAAAGCATCTTGAAACCCTGATGGAAGACAGTCATGAGGAAGTCCTGCATGAAACCCGCATGCGCACCCATGACCTGCTCGGTTCCCGGCTGAGCCTGCTGCTGCAGTCGCTGCGCTACGAATCAGCTTCCCTGGACCTGCATGTGCTGGAAACCGCCTGTGATGACCTGATGGAGGAGATCGCCGGGTCCGGCACGAATATCTCAGCCGCCCAGGAAATGGACCGCCTTGAAGCCGTCTTTGAACAGCTCGGCATTGAGATCGAGCGGACCGGACCCCTGCCGGAAGGAAAAACCGGCCGGGTGCTGGTCGATATCTTCCGCGAAGCCGTCACCAATGCCGTACGGCATGGCTCAGCCACCAGAATCACCGCTGTTACGGAGGAAGACGAAGATACCCTCATCTTTACCATCCGGGATAACGGTACCGGCGCGGCCGTGTATCATGAAGGCAGCGGCATCCGCGGCATGCGCCGCAAGGCAGCCGAAGCCGGCGGCACCCTTGAAATCACCACCCAGCCCGGTTTTGTCATCAGAATCCTGCTGCCCCGGGAAAGGAGTACATTATGACCCGTATTGTCATCGTCGACGACCATGAATCCCTGCGGGATTCCTTCCGCATTGCCTTTGAAACAGCCGGAGATCTCTCCATTGTGGCCGAAACCGCCAATGCCAATGAAGCCCTGGAGCTGGTCCGACGCACCCGCCCTGACCTCGTCCTGATGGATGTCTGCACTGCTGAAGGCGCCTCCGGGCTGGAAGCCACCCGGCAAATCCGGGAAGTTTATCCCGATCTGAAAATGATCGTCATGAGCGGCTTTGATGAGATATCCTACGCTCCCAGGGCAAAAGAGGCCGGAGCGGACGCATTTGTCTACAAATCAAAATCCATGGCGTTCTTCCTGGAGATCATCCAGAAAGTCCTGGCCGGTGAACAGTGGTTTCCGGAACCGCGCACCATCCCCCTGCCCAAAGGCGAAGCTCCCCTGACTGCCAGGGAGATGGAAATCCTGCGGCTGATCTGCCAGTACCGGACCAGGAACGAAATTGCCAAAGAACTGTATATCCAGCCGGATACGGTCAAATACCATGTCAGCAATATGCTGGCCAAGACCGGCTGCTCCACTACGGCCGAACTGGCCATCCTCATGATCAGCAGCGGCTGGATCAATCCCCGTTACTGAAAAACTGCCCCTGCGGGTAGGTTACCGCGGGGCATTTTCAGTATAATAATCTTAGTGAAATAGGGATCTTATCCCTGAAAGGAGAAGGTATCATATGGGACTTATTCAGGCAGCTCTTTCTGCAGCAGGCAGTGTTATTCAGGATCAGTGGAAAGAATATTTTTACTGTGATGCTCTGGACAATAATGTTCTCGTCGCGAAAGGCGTAAAAAGGACTTCCGGTTTCTCGGCCAATGCTTACGGCCGTGACAACATCATCACCAGCGGTTCCGGCATCGCGATCGCCGACGGTCAGTGCATGATCATTGTCGAAGACGGCAAGATTGTTGAATTCTGTGCCGAACCGGGCAACTTCATCTGGGATGCTTCTTCCGAGCCGAGCATCTTCAACGGTGATCTGAAGGACAGCATCAAGGAAACATTTGCCAAGATCGGCGCTCGTTTCACCATGGGCGGTGACACCGGCAAGGATCAGCGCATCTATTACTTCAACACAAAGGAAATCCTGGACAACAAGTTCGGCACACCGAATCCGATTCCGTTCGCGATTGTTGACAGAAACCTCAATCTCTTCCTTGACACAGCAGTGCGCTGCAGCGGCACATATTCGTATCGGATCACAGACCCGATGCTGTTCTATGCCAATGTCTGCGGCAATGTCGCCAGTGTCTTCACCCGGGATGAAATCGATGCACAGCTGCGGGCTGAATTCGTTGATGCCCTGCAGCCGGCCTTCGGCAAGATCTCCGCGCTGGGCATCCGGCCGAGCGAACTGCCGAATCACGCCGCTGACCTGCGTGATCTGATGAATGATGAACTGACCAGGAAGTGGAGCGAAATCCGCGGTATCGAAATCGTTTCGGTCGCGCTGAATCCAATCACCCTGCCGGAAGAAGACGCCAACAGAATCAAGGACGCACAGCTGGCCGCCATCAACCGGGATCCGCTGATGGCCGCTGCCACAACCGTGGCTGCCTCTGCCCAGGCTGCCCGTGACGCCGCCAAGAATCCGAACGGCGCCGCAGCTGCCATGATGGGTGTCAACATGGTTCAGGGCAATGCCGCTGCCAATGCCGCCGCGCTGTTTGCGGCAGGTGCGCAGGCCCAGCCGGCTCCGGCTCCTCCGGCCGGCACCGCATGGACATGCGAATGCGGTTCTGTCAATACCGGCAATTTCTGCCCGAACTGCGGAAAGCCGAGACCGGCCGCCGCCTGGACATGTGACTGCGGTACAGTCAATACCGGCAACTTCTGCACCAACTGCGGGAAGCCGAGACACTGATCACAAACCGTCTGAGACGGTGAATCAGTTTAATTCAGCATAACCTTCTCCACGGCAGCCGGCCGGCAGACATGCCGGAGGGCTGCCGTTTGGAGACTTGCAGCAAAATAGACTGGAGATGATGGCATGAGCAATCTTACCGAGTTCAAATGCCCGAACTGCGGCGGTCCTCTGGAATTTGACAGTACGGTGCAGAAACTGCGCTGTCCCTATTGCCGCAGCACATACACCATTGAGGAACTCGATGCACAGGATATTGAAAACAATGCCGATGAACCGATTTCCCTCGAATGGGATGCCGGCACTTCCGTCTGGAAGGAAGAGGAAATCGATGCCATGGCTGAATATGTCTGCCGGTCCTGCGGCGGCACCATTGTGACAGACCGCACCACGTCTGCCACTTCCTGCCCGTTCTGCGGCAACCCGGTAGTCATGAATGACCAGGTGTCCGGCATGCTCAGACCGGATCTGGTCATCCCGTTCAAACTGGACAAGGAAGCAGCCAAGGCAGGCCTGCGCCGGCATCTTTCCGACAAGAAACTGCTGCCGCGGGTCTTCACCGAGGAAAACCATATTGATGAAATCAAGGGTGTCTATGTCCCCTTCTGGCTGTTTGACGCTGATGTGCGCGCGGACATGCGTTACCGTGCCACCCGGGTCCGCAGCTGGACGGAAGGTGACTACAATGTAACGGAAACCAGTTACTACTCGGTATACCGCGGCGGAACTCTGAGTTTCTCTGCCGTGCCGGTGGACGGTTCCCGCAAGATGGATGACATCCTGATGGAGGCGATCGAGCCGTTTGACGTTTCAGCGGCCGTACCGTTCTCCACCGCTTATCTGGCCGGCTATTATGCCGACAAATACGACGTGTCGGATGAGGAAACATTCGGACGGGCCAACGAGCGAATCAAAGTGAGCACCATGTCCACTTTTGATTCAACTGTCGTCGGCTACTCCGGCGTAACCCCGCAGGGAGTCAGCATCGGCCTGAACCGGGGCACAGCCCAGTATGCGCTGTATCCCGTCTGGCTGCTGAATACTTCCTGGCAGGGCCAGCAGTACACCTTTGCCATGAACGGGCAGACCGGCAAGTTTGTCGGTGACCTGCCCGTAGACAACGGCAGATACTGGATCATGGCACTCCGCAACACCGGCATTGTCGCCCTGATTCTGCTCATCATCATGATGCTTGTGCTGCGCTAGGAGGGAAGAAAATGAGAACAATCAGAAAAATCATTTCACTTCTGGCCGCAGTTATCCTGCTGGTCCTGAGCAGCACTGCCGTCAGGGCGGAAGAGGGTGTCCTCTTTCAGGATCAGGACGGCTATCTGACTGCAGACGAACTGGATCAGCTCAACCGCGAGGCCGGCCAGGTGCTGGAAGATACCGGACTGGCTGTCATGGCTGTTTTTGATGAATCCTACAGCAGTTGTGTTCAGCTGGCTGAGGACACGGCCGCCGGCGCGCCTTCACCGGACGGCATTGTCCTGGCCCTGACGGAAAAAGAATGGTATATGTATCCGTTCGGGAAAGCCGCTGATGTCTTCACCGACGAGGAAATCGATGCGCTCTGGGACACAGCTGTTGCCGAACCGGACAACCTGAGTGCCATGCAGGCCTATCTGCGGGCAGCCCGGGAAGTCTACCTCTACGGCAATGTGCCCCAGCCGGTCATAACCCCGGCTCCATCCGGCTACCGGAAACCCCGGGTTGTGGATGACGCAGACCTGCTGACCTATGAAGAAGAACAGGAACTGCTGAAGAAACTGGATGAAATCAGTGAACGGCAGAACTGTGATGTGGTTGTGGTCACGACAAATTCCCTGTACGGGCAGGATGTGACCGCCTACGCGGATGACTTCTATGATTACAACGGTTACAGTGATGACGGCATCCTGCTGCTGATCTCCATGGAAGACCGTGACTGGGCCCTGTCAACCAAGGGCTTCGGCATCACTGCCTTCACGGATAAAGGTATGGATGAACTGATGAAGAAGGTCCTGCCGTCCCTGAGCACCGGCAGTTACTACAATGCCTTTGACACATATGCCGACCTATGCGATCAATACATCACCCAGGCAGTGGAAGGTGAGCCTTATGATATCGGCAATCTGCCGAACCAGGGGGTGCAGCCCTTCTGGTTCCCGCTGGCCGCTGCCATCGGCGCAGTTTTCGGCTTCGGTTCCGCCAGCCGGGAAAAGAGCAAGCTGAAGAGTGTCAGAAGGCAGAGAAGCGCCACTTCCTATCTGGTGCCCGGCAGCCTGGATGTCACCGACAGCCATGATCATTACCTGTTCTCCCGGACCACCCGGGTACAGCGGCCGAAGAGCAGTTCTTCTTCCGGCAGTCATGGCGGCTCCACAACGCATGTCTCGTCATCCGGATCATTCCACGGCGGGTCCCACGGAAAGTTCTGAAAACCATCAAAAAAACCGGAGAAATCCGGTTTTTTTCAGTTCAATTCGCTCTTCCGTTTCAGGCTCGGATGACCGGCCAGCATTTTCTTGATCCCGTAGGGATACGCGAAGGCAATCTCGGCAATCCCCTTTTCGCATTTGAGCACAATACCCTCGCCGAACTTGGAATGCACCACCTGCTCACCCTTGCGGAACTCGACGGCTGCTGACTGCTCAAACCGCTGGTTGAATGTCTCCTCCGGGTCCGCGAACAGCTGCCGGTTGAGCGGCCGGCTGTCCAGCGGATTGCCCTGGAACGTGGCGCCCATGTGCTCGATATACTCGTCATCGATCTCATCAATGAACCGGGACCTGGTCCGGGCTTTCTGCAGAATATAGCTGAAACCACCGGCCTCGGTTAGATACAGCTTGTTCCGGGCCCTGGTAAAGGCTACGTACGCCAGGCGCCTCTCTTCCTCTACACCTTTCCGGCCGTCATTCATGGCTCTTTCATTCGGGAAGATGCCGTCATTCATATCAGATACGAATACCGTATCGAATTCCAGGCCCTTGGCCGCATGCACGGTCATCAGCTGCACAAAGTCACTGTTCATCGTTTCGTCCCGGTCGCCGTACAGTGACACCAGCTGCAGGTATTCCTCAAGCGTACTGTCCGGATAGTTTTCGCTGAATTCCCGCACATCATCGATCAGTTCCTTCAGGTTTTCCAGCCGGTCTGTTTCATGATCGTCTTCCAGCATTGCCCGCAGGCCCGACTCCTCGATGATGTTTTCAAAGAGCCGGAAGATTTCCGTCCGGCCGGAAGCGGCCTTTTCCCGCCAGGATTCCACCATGGCCACAAAATCATTCAGGGTTTTCTGCACCTTGCCGGAGAAGAGCTGTTCTTCCTTCAGCACGGTATACATGGACCGGCCGGTGCTGATTGCCCGCTGGGCGATCGTATCCATGGTCTTGTTGCCGATGCCGCGCTTGGGCCGGTTCAGGATCCGCTGCAGGGCCAGGTCATCCGCTGATGAGACCATGCGCAGATAGCACAGGGCATCCTTGACTTCCTGACGTTCATAGAACCGCACACCGCCGTAGATCACATACGGGATCCGCTCATCCAGCAGCCCTTTTTCCAGCGAACGGGACAGATAATTGGAGCGGTACAGCACGGCCATGTCATGGTACGGCTTGCCCTGCTTGTGCAGTTCCTGGATCTTGGCCGCAATCCAGGCCGCCTCGTAGGCATCACTGGCGCTGGCATAATGCGTGATCTTCACATCGGAGCGCCGGTTTGTATACAGATCCTTTTCCAGCCGGTGGCGGTTGTTGCGGATAACGCTGTTGGCACCGTTCAGGATCGCTGTAGTCGAACGGTAGTTCTCATTCAGCATGATGGTCTTCGTGCCCGGGAAATCCTTCTCAAAGTTCAGGATGATATTGACATCGGCCCCGCGCCAGGTATAGATGGTCTGGTCCGGGTCGCCGACAACATAGAGGCTGTTGTCAATGCCGGTCAGCTGCCGGATTAGTTCGTACTGCACCTTGTCAATATCCTGGAACTCATCGACATGGATCCAGTGATAGCGCCGCTGCCACTTGTCCAGCACTTCGCTGTACGTCTTGAACATCTGCACCACCCACAGAATCAGGTCATCAAAATCCAGCGCGAACAGGGCCTTCTGACGCTCCACATAGTACTGGTAGACCTCAGCTTTTGATTTGTCGCCGGTGAAGCTGCCGGCCAGCCTGAACGCGTGTTCCACGGAGATGCCGGCGGACTTGTTGTTGGCGATATAATCCAGCAGGGCGCCGTACGGATAGCTCGTCGCGTCCAGTCCGAGTACCTTGTACGCTTCCTTCAGCACGGACTTCTGGTCTTCCGCGTCCATGACCGTGAAATTGCGAGGCCAGCCCATGCACTGGATGTCCTCCCGCAGGATCCGCACACAGAGCGAGTGAATCGTGCTGATCCACGGCTGTCCGGCATCCTCAGCCAGCATCTTCCGCAGTCTGTCCTTCATTTCGTTGGCCGCCTTGTTGGTAAAGGTAATCGCCAGGATTTTCCGGGCATCTTCCCCCAGGTCCTGCACCAGGTGGGCAATGCGCATGGTCAGCACCCGGGTCTTCCCGCTGCCGGCCCCGGCGACCACCCGCAGATATTTTTCATCCGAAAGAACAGCTTCTTTCTGGTTTTCATTCAAAATACTCAGATCCATCATATTCCTGCTCCACGCCCCAGTCCGATGAGGCTATGTTATTATACCAAGAAAGAATCAATGCTGTCTGACTGAGTTTTATGCACATGTTATAATAGACAGCGGAGTGTAAACTATGGTAAAAACTGCAGAAAACTGGAAAGATTTTGCCTGTATCGATGCCGGTGACGGGGAAAAACTGGAGCGCTGGCAGAATGTCGTGCTGCGCCGCCCGGATCCGCAGGCAATCTGGCCGAAAGATAAAAACGAGAAACTGTGGCAGAACGCCGATGCGGTCTATCACCGTTCCCGCTCCGGCGGCGGTTCCTGGGAATACCGGAAGAAACTGCCTGAAGCCTGGACGATTCAGTACGGTGAGCTGACCTTCAGGGTTTCACCGACCGGCTTCAAGCATACGGGGCTGTTCCCCGAGCAGGCTGTCAACTGGGACTGGATGGCGAATCTGATCCGCACCCACAGGGATGAAAACCTGCGGATTCTGAATCTGTTTGCCTATACCGGCGGGGCTACCATGGCCTGTGCCGCGGCCGGCGCTGCCGAAGTGGTGCATGTGGACGCTGCCAAGGGCATGGTGCAGTGGGCCAAGGAAAACCGTGACCTCTGCGGCCTGCAGAATCATGTCATCCGCTTTATTGTCGATGACTGCCTCAAGTTTGTGGAACGGGAAAAGCGCCGCGGGCATACCTACCACGGCATCCTGATGGATCCGCCTTCCTACGGCCGCGGTCCGAACGGGGAGATGTGGAAGTTCGAAAAGGAAATCGTGCGGCTTATCGATGCCTGTCTTGATATTCTGGATGAACATGCCCTGTTCTTCCTGATCAATTCCTATACAACCGGGTTCTCCTCCACCGCCCTGGGTGATCTCATGAAGGCAACCGTGCTGGCTGAGCATCCGGACGGAACCATCGATGCCGGGGAAGTCGCCCTGCCGATTGCCGGCCGGGACCTGCTGCTTCCGTGCGGCATTTACGGCAGATGGGAGCGCCATGAAGGTTCTCTATGAAGACAACCATCTGCTGGTGGTGGAAAAACCGGTAAACATACCGGTGCAGGCAGACAGTTCGAATGATCCCGACCTGCTGACCATGGCCAAGGCGTACATCAAGGACCGGTACAGCAAACCCGGCAACGTCTATCTCGGCCTGGTGCACCGGCTTGACCGGCCGGTCGGCGGAGTCATGGTCTTCGCCCGCACCAGCAAGGCAGCCGCGCGGCTGTCTGATACGATCCGGAACCGGAAGATGAAGAAAACCTATCTGGCGGTTCTGGACGGGATCCCGGCAGATAAAAATGCCGTGCTGGAAGACTGGCTGCAGAAGGATCAGAAAACCAACACAACCCGGACGACAGACCGGGAGCACGGTAAATACGCCCGTCTGTCCTACCGGATCCTGGCAGTAACTGACCGCCGGGCCCTGGCAGAAATCACCCTTGACACCGGCCGGTCTCATCAAATCCGGGTTCAGTTCGCGTCCCGCGGCTGGCCGCTGGCATATGACCAGCGCTATAACCCGCATCCCGGAAAAGGCCAGATTGCCCTCTGGGCAAGCCGGCTCGAGTTTCCGCATCCCGTCACCGGGGAAATGCTCACCTTTGAGGATCTTCCCCAGGGCAGGCCATGGACAGATTTTGAGGTAATGGAATGACTGAAGTAAAAAAGAAGAGAAGAAAGCGCAGAAAGTACAAACTGGTACTGCCATGGAAACAGAACACCGCCCAGACGGGCAGTAAAACCGTCCGTCGGAAAAGGCGCCGGCTGAAACTGAAGAAGGAAGTCTGGTATGCGATTGCCGGCGTTGTGGCTGTTCTTCTGCTCATTCTGGTACCGCGGGCCATGGACAACAGCAAGCTTAAGAAACTCGGCTATAAGAAAGATGAAATCGCGGCAATCCGGGAACAGAAACTGACCCGGACCCTGCTGGAAAACGAATGGTATTCCCCGTATCTGGCCCAGTCGATCAAAAACAATTCCCTGGATAAGGACTACCTGGAGCTTTATACCGTCGTTTCGCCTGAACGCGGGCTGTCGGCGCAGGACTTCCTGCTTTACAACCGGCTGCTTGACAAGGGCTATGTGGACAAACAGATTCTGAATCTCTTCAAGAATCTGAAGTACTGGGAAATGACACCTCTGCTGGTTTTTGACTACCAGTATGACGAAACCATGTACATCAATGACTGCACGAATCACCGTGACACCAACAGTCAGAGTCACTTCGCCCTGGACGGGAACTACTATACGTTCTATGAGAACACCCTGCCGGTGGACGATGTCAGCAGTGTGGACATGCTGGTGAACAAGACCTATTACCTGGATGGGTCGTATCTCCCGCCGCAGCTGACGGATCTTTCCATACAGTATGCAGCAACCGACCGGCAGCTGGCCCAGACGGCAGCCGATGCCCTGGCTGACTGGTGCAACGCCGGCCGCGGGGTCGGAGTCACCTTCTACGCCACCAGTGCCTACCGTTCCTATGAATCCCAGGAAACACTGTACAGGAACTATGTCGGTGTCTACGGGGAAGCCCTGACCGACCTGATGTCAGCACGGCCGGGATTCTCCGAACACCAGACCGGTTATACAGTTGACATCGCGGCCACCCATGAGGATGACATCGAAGATTTCAAGGATACGCTGGCTTACCGCTGGACCAGTACGAATTCACCGGATTACGGCTGGATTCTGCGTTATCCGGAAGGGAAGGAAAGCATCACGGGCTATGAATTCGAATCGTGGCACTACCGCTACCTCGGCGTTGATCTGGCCCGGGCAGTCGCCGCTTCCGGCATGACCTACGATGAATTCTACTGCCTGTACCTGAAGCCCTGGAACGGCGAAGGTGAAAACAGGCCGAAAGACAGCATCCTCGAAGCCAGTGACTGGCATAACCTGATCGCTGCCGAAACAGCAGAATAAAACCGGATCCCACGATCCGGTTTTTTTATTTCAGTATATGGGCACGCACATAGCGGGCAAAGCCCTGCTCATCAACAGACGGGGCAATGTCATCCGCCGCATCCATGGCATCCTGTGTGCCGTTGGCCATGCATATGCCTGCCCCGGCATACCTGAGCATGGCAATATCATTTGTCGTATCTCCGAAAGCCATGATTTCAGCAGCGGTAATGCCCATCATCTCTGCCGCGATGGCCAGCCCGGTATCCTTGTTCAGCCGGGCATCGTTGAACTCCAGCAGATCCGGCGCGGTCCTGAACCCGATATAACGGGGATCCCGGTGGGCTCTTTCGAATTCCTCCGCCGCCGCCATATCCTCCGGGTTCAGCACGAACATTACTTTGATCTGCGGCTTGACCGTCAGCGTGCGGATATCACCCTCCCGCACTTCCTGGCCGACCCGGTCAGCCACGACCTGCACCTGCGGCGTGATCTTCTGGGCATAGAACATGGCCCCTTCATACATGGTCGGAATCAGTCCCTCCGGCTCATACAGGTCGATGATCTCCCGGATCAGCGGTACATCCAGCAGATACGGCACAACCATGCGGCCGGTTTTCATATCCAGCACTTCGCCGCCGCCGGAACCGATCAGATAATCGATTTCCCCCTCTAGATGCCAGCCGGCCAGCAAACCGGTGATACTGGCCACCGGGCGGCCCGAACAGATCGCAAAGGCCACACCGGCTTGCCGCAGTTCCCTGACCGCTGCCGGTACGGAAGGATCGCAGATCCCGCTGGCGTTGATGATCGTCCCGTCCAGGTCTGCCGCCACCAGCCTGATCATTCAGCCTTCCCCAGGAACCGGAACAGCTCCTCTTTTCTGTTTTCCATATCCTGGTATCCCAAGTCATACAGTTCCTGCAGTTCCGGTGTATTGCCGCTGAACCGGGCCACATGCAGGGTGCTGGACGGACGGAACAGCATTGCGTTCCCCTCGTCCACCAGCCGGTAAATCAGATCCATCTGGTGGTTATAGTTGATATGCCGGATGGAGTAGTCCTCCACCATTTTCGGATAGTTATGGTAGAACATCTTCATCATGACCTTGACTGCCGGACTGCCCGGTTTGCGGACATAGCCGGCTGGCTTGGTGGTAATGACGATATGCTTTGTGCAGCCTCTTTCAATGGAGCGTTCAATCGGAATCATTTTGGTAATCCCGCCGTCAAGATATTCCCGGCCGTTGAACTTTACCCGGGCCGAGGCAATCGGCAGGGAACATGCCGCCAGCACCAGCTGGAGATTATCATCCAGATCCTGCGCGCTGAACCAGACGGTTTCCCCTTTCTGCAGGTCATAGCAGCCGATCTCCATATCCGGGTTTTCTTCCTTCAGCCGGGCAATGGAGAAGTGCTCCTTATCGACCAG
>JAFRHT010000113.1 GCA_017433125.1 Solobacterium sp. | reverse complement strand
GTTCATCCATACCCAGGATGGCGATGATATCCTGCAGTTCCTTGTACCGCTGCAGAATCTGCTGTACCTGGCGGGCAACGTTGTAGTGCTCTTCACCGAGAACCAGCGGATCCAGCATACGGGAACCGGAAGCCAGCGGGTCAACCGCCGGATAGATACCCAGGGCGGCAATGGAACGGTCCAGGACGGTCTTGGCATCCAGATGTGAGAACGCGGTCGCCGGTGCCGGGTCGGTCAGGTCATCCGCCGGGACATAGATTGCCTGGACGGAAGTGATGGAGCCCTTGTCGGTCGAGGTGATGCGTTCCTGCAGCTGGCCCATTTCCGTTGCCAGGGTCGGCTGGTAACCGACGGCACTCGGCATACGCCCAAGCAGCGCGGATACTTCCGAACCGGCCTGGGTGAAACGGAAGATGTTGTCAATGAACAGCAGCACGTCCTGATGTTCCTCATCACGGAAGTATTCGGCCATGGTCAGCGCCGACAGGGCAACCCGCATTCTGGCGCCCGGGGACTCATTCATCTGGCCATAGGTCAGAACCGTGTTCTTCAGAACGCCGGATTCCTTCATTTCGTTGTACATGTCATTGCCTTCACGGGTTCTTTCACCGACACCCGCAACGACGGAACGGCCGCCGTGTTCAATGGCAATGTTGTGAATCAGTTCCTGCATCAGGACTGTCTTGCCGACACCCGCGCCGCCGAACAGACCGATCTTGCCGCCCTTGGCATACGGGCACAGCAGGTCAATGACCTTGATGCCTGTTTCCAGAATTTCCGCGGAAGTCATCTGCTGTTCAAATGTCGGGGCAGCCCGGTGAATCGGCATGGTCAGCTTTGCGTCTACCGGTCCCAGACCGTCAATCGGTTCGCCCAGCACGTTGAACATGCGGCCCAGAACCTCGTCGCCGACCGGTACATTGATCGGGGCGCCGGTATCTGTGCAGTCAAGCCCGCGGACCAGTCCGTCCGTGGAACTCATGGCGATGCATCTGACGATATCATCACCGATATGCTGTGCGACTTCGACAGTCATGGCATAGCCGTCACCGACGCTGATATGAATTGCGTTCCGGATGGCTGGCAGGTGATCCGGAGAAAACCGGATATCGACGACCGGTCCGATGACCTGTACGATCTTTCCTGTATCTGTCATAGTTATGTACCTTCTTTCTATACAGCGGTAGATCCACCGACAATCTCGGTAATCTCCTGCGTAATCGAGGCCTGTCTCGCCTTGTTGTATTCGAGCAGCAGTGCTTCACTGAGCTCATCTGCGTTGTCCGTAGCCGTCTTCATGGCCATGCGGCGGCTGCCCTGTTCAGCGGTGGTCGCCTCCATCCAGTGGGAGTAGGCAACATTGCTGAGCATCATCGGGATCAGCGAATTGAGGATCGTCTCCGCATCCGGCTCGAACAGGGTTTCAGCCTGCATCTTTGCCGGTTCTTCCGCCGTGCCTTCGGCAGCGTCCACCGTGCACGGCAGGATCACATCTGTACACGGCCTGAACGTCATGGTGTTGACGAACTGGGTGTACAGAATCTGCACCCCTCCGAGATCCTGGTTCAGATACCGGGTCGTACCGTAATCGATGAAGGCCTTGAGCATGTCAAACGTCAGCTTGTCTGTCTCAATCGGATTCTCGTTGATGACATTGAAGCCGAGATCCTTCATCGTCTGGTAGAGACTCGTTCCGATCACCACCATCGGGTCTTCCTTGCGGACCGTATCCCTGGCCAGTTTCATCATGTTCTGGTTGTAAGCTCCGCAAAGGCCGAGATCACTGCAGAACAGAATGGACAGCCTGGCCGGATTTTCCGCATGCTTCTTCAGGAAGATACTGTCAATCCTGCTGTTCTTCGCCACGATTTCATCAACTGTTTCCTGCAGACGGCCGGAATACTCGCGGTTGGCTTCCATCCGGTTGCGCTGCCGGAACAGTTTCGCATTGGCAATCATTTCCATCGCTTTGGTGATCTTGCGGGTGGAATTGACCGACTTGATACGGGAACGCAGTGCCTGTTTGGACTGCGCCATCTGTTATGCCCCCCTGATCAGGTTGTACTGATCGAGTGCTTTCTGCATCGCTTCCTGCAGTTTGGCATTCAGTTCGTCGTCAAGCACTTCCTTCGCCGTGATCTCATCAACCACGGCTTTTTCGTTTTCGTGGAAGTGACGGTGCATGAACTTCTCGAACTTGCCGATCTCTTCAGCGTCCAGCTGATCCAGGAAACCGTTCTTGGCCGCAAACAGTGAGAGAACCTGATCGGTCATGCTCATCGGCTGGTACTGCGGCTGCTTGAGCAGTTCTGTCAGCTTGGCGCCGTGATCGATGATCTTCTTTGTGGCTGCGTCAAGATCCGAACCGAACTGGGCAAACGTCAGCATTTCATGGTACTGTGCCAGTTCCAGCTTGAGCGAGGAGGATACTTTCTTCATTGCCTTGGTCTGGGCATTGGAGCCGACCCGGGAAACGGAAAGACCGGAGTCAACGGCCGGCCGCACACCGCTGTTGAACAGTTCGGTCTGCAGGAAGATCTGACCGTCGGTAATGGAAATGACATTGGTCGGGATATAAGCCGAGATGTCACCGGCCTGGGTTTCAATGATCGGCAGGGCTGTCAGGGAACCGCCGCCGAGTTCATCGGACAGCTTGGCCGCCCGCTCCAGCAGTCTGGAATGCAGGTAGAAGACATCACCCGGATATGCCTCACGTCCCGGAGGACGGCGCAGCAGCAGGGACATCGTTCTGTAGGCCACGGCGTGCTTGGACAGGTCGTCATAGATGATCAGGACATCCTTGCCCTGTTCCATCCATTCCTCACCCATCGCACAGCCGGCATACGGCGCAATGTACTGCAGCGGGGCCGAAGCACTGGCGCTTTCCTCGACAATCGTGGTGTATTCCATGGCGCCTGCTTCGCGCAGCTTCTGCACGAGTCTGGCCACGGTGCTCTGCTTCTGGCCGATGGCTACGTAAATGCAGTTAACGTTCTTGCCCTTCTGGTTAATAATCGTATCGATCGCAATGGCCGTCTTGCCGGTTTCCCGGTCACCGATGATCAGCTCACGCTGGCCTTTGCCGATCGGAATCATCGAGTCAATAATTTTAAGACCTGTCATCAGCGGCTGATAAACGGAACGTCTGGTCATGACACCCGGCGCGACCCTTTCGATCTGCCGGCTCCTGTCCGTCACAACCGGACCCTTGCCGTCTACCGGCTGACCCAGCGCATTGACAACGCGGCCAAGCAGCGCATCGCCGACAGGAACCTCAACAACTCTTCCTGTCCGGCGTACCTCATCCCCTTCCTTGATCAGTGAATCATCACCCAGAAGAACCGCACCGATGTGGTCTTCTTCCAGGTTCAGCACCATGCCGTAAATATCATGGCCGAAATCAAGCAGTTCTGAGGACATCGCCTTGTCAATGCCCTGAACCATGGCAATACCGTCACCAACACTGATGACGTATCCGACATCATCGGACTGGATCTTGTTGCCGTAGTTCTTGATCTGTTCCTTGATCAGGGCACTGATCTCTTCCGGTCTGATTTCCTTCATGCCTGTCCTCCTCCTTTCAGCAGTGTTTCTTTCAGGTGATCGATACGGCTCCGCATGGTCATATCGGTCACATTATTGCCGACGGTTACCTTGATGCCGGCAATGAGATCGGGATTGACCCGGTTGGTCAGATGGATTTCCTTCCCGGTCTTTTCTTCCAGTGATTTCTTCAGCTGCTGCATTTCCGTTTCCGGCAACGCCCGGGCCGACCATACCGTAGCCGGCTGGATACCCAGTTCTTCATCCGCCAGACGGACAAATTCATTCAGGGATTCCCTCAGAATACCTTCTCTTGCCTTATCGATCAGCAGTTTGATATAGTTGCGCATTTCCTGATCCGTTACCGATCCGAAAATCCGCTCCACAAAGTCCTTCTTCTCTTCATCGGTGATCTTTGCGGCACGGAAAAAACCGATCAGCTCCGGATTCGCGTCATAAAGCTTCAGCAGAATGTCACACTGATCCTTCTTATCCTTGACAGTACCGTTTTCCCTTGCCAGGGCAAAAAGCCCCTCCGCGTAGCGGGCAGCGACCTCACTCGCCATGGACTGCCGCTTCCTTTACAAAAGCATCAACTGCCTGCCGGTCGAGGCTGACCCCGTCCTGGTCTTCCAGCAGTTTTTCGGCTGCCGCCATGGCCACTTCGATCATTTCCTTCTTCATGGAACCGTACATTTCACGCCGCTCGGCTTCGATGTCGTCATGCGCTTTCCTGCGCAGGGCATCCGCTTCCTTGCCGGCATCCGCAAGAATGGTGTCTTTCTGGGTCTTGGCTTCCTTCACAGCCGCGTTCACGATTTCCTCAGAACGGACAGCCGCTTCCTTCAGCTGCTGCGAGGCGACATCCCGGTCAGCCAGGGCTTCAGCCCGGGCTTTCTCGCTGGCATCGAGATCCTCCTGCATCTTGTCGGAACGGCGGGCCAGATAGTCCTTGATGGAAGCCCACAGGTAGTGTCTGACAACGAGGAAAATAACTAATGTACTGAGAAGCTGTACGGCCATGGTCAGAGGATTGGGCATTAACTGGTTATATACATCAATGTCAATCATCTTTCCACCTTGATCAGTATACGAAGATCAGAATAATCGCAATCAGAAGACCGTAGATGGCCGCTGTTTCAGACAGTGCAATACCAAGGATCATGTTGGAACGCAGCTGCGGCAGCATCTCCGGATTCCTGCCCATAGCTTCAATGGCACGGCCCGCGGCAATACCTTCACCGACGCCGGTACCCATGCCGGCACAGACAGCGATGCCTGCACCAATAGCGATCAAACCCTTAACGATATCCATAGAAAGCTCCTCCTTTATTTCTGCTTTAATTCGTCCGGTACTTCCACCCCGACGAATACCATGGTTAATGTAACGAATACCAGCGTCTGAATGAAGCCGGCAAAGATGTCAAAGTAAGCATGCAGCGCCGGTGCAATGACCGGGCCCATGAAGTTGAATACACTGCCGTTGGCGCCGAACCATCCGGCAATCATATTGGACAGTCCCTGCGCGCCGGCATAAACCAGCGTCATCAGGATGCCGCCGCAGAGAATATTGCCGAACAGACGCAGCGACATGGAGATGATCGAAGAGAACTTGCTCAGTACGTTGATCGGCAGGAACACCGGGATCGGCTCCAGGAAACTGTGGAACCACGCCTTTGCCCCGCTGTACTTGAACGATGCCACCTGGGTGATGATCCAGGTGATGATCGCCAGGGTCAGCGTAACACTGAGGTTTGCCGTCGGCGATGATACGCCGAACAGGCTGATGATATTGGAAAGGAAAATATAAATCGATATGGTCAGGATATACGGCGTGAACAGTTCCGCGTTCTTCGGGCCGACATTCTCACTGACCGTCTGGTGTACCTTTTCCACTCCCGTCAGTACTGCCACAATCAGGCCGGACGGCTTTGCCAGCGGATCCGCCTTTTTGATCCTGCCGGAAATAATGAGTAACGCCATGACGATAATCAGGGTTACCAGCAGGATATAAAACACATCCGCCTGCAGTTTAAGCTCCATTTCCACCCTCCTTTCTGTCAGTCAGGGCCTCGGCCACCAGGGCGATCTTCACCGCCGAGAGACCGATGGCTGTTGTAAACAGGTTGAATACCTGCGGCAGAACGGCAGCGAGAATCAGAAACGCCGCCATCAGCGCGTAATTGCTGAGAAAGCTGATCCGGGCCTGTTTTTCCGATGCGTCATTCAGGCCGAGCACGATGTCGCAGTAGCGCTCCACCCGCTTCAGATGCAGCAGACTGCCGACAGCCCCCAGGACATATCCCGCCGTCAGCCGCCAGTCCAGGGCAGCCAGGCAGATCGAGAGGCCCAGCAGGATCCGGTAAATTTTCCAGGTCTTCGCAGTCATTCGCACTTTCCCAGTATTTATTAATAATAGCCGTTCCGGCAATGCTTTACAACCCGGAGACGGGGTCCTGCCACGTCAATCTTATATGATTGTACGATAACAGCATATGCATGTTTGTGAAATAATTCATGCATTTAACAAATAGGTCAGCTTTCCTGTTCTTCCAGGCAGCCGAGCAGTTCAAGGATGCGGTTCAGATCATCCGTGCTGCTGTAGCTGACACTCAGGGCTTTGCCGGTCACTTCGACTTTTGTGCCGAGCTTGCCGGACAGCCGGTATTCCAGATCCCGGATCCACGGATCCTTGACCCTTTCCCGGCGGACATGTTTTTTCTTGCCGCCGTTGAGTTCACGGACGTAAGCTTCGACTTCCCGCACGGACATCTTGTTTTTCAGTACATGCAGGGCAGCGTCATACATCTCGTTTTCATCCTTCAGCGCCAGCAGCGGCCGGACATGGCCCATGGTGAGCCTGCGGCTTGTCACCATATCCTGTACATCGGCCGGCAGTTTGAGGAGTCTGAGCATGTTGGCGCAGTATTCCCGGGATTTGCCGACCCGCTGGGCCAGTTTTTCCTGGGTGTAGCCAAGCCGGCTGATCAGGCTCTCATAGGCGGAGGCTTCTTCAATCGGGTTCAGGTCTTCACGCTGGACATTCTCCAGAATGGAGATTTCCATCATCTGTTCCTCGGTGAAGTCGACGGAAATCGCCGGCACCGTGGTCAGGCCGGCAATCCGGGCTGCCCGCAGGCGCCGTTCACCGGTGATCAGTTCATAACCGCGCACGCTCTTGCGGACCAGCAGCGGGGTGAAGATCCCGTGCAGCTTAATGGAATCCGCCAGTTCGTTCAGGGCTTTCTCATCAAATTCTTTCCGGGGCTGATAGGGATTGGGCCTGATCTCGCTGACCGCCACCTCGATCTCCCGGCGGCCCGGCGCTTCCCGGCCGTTTGACTGGATTTCATCGAGGAACTGGCTGACGTCCTGACCGAAGATCGAGTCGAGCCCCCGTCCCAGTGCTTTCTTGTTCCGTTCTGCCATCATCGGCCTCCCTTCTCATTCTGCGTCAGTACTTCCTTGACCAGCGCCGCATAGGCTTTCGCGCCTTCGGAGCGGGTATCGTACTCAAATATGGACATCTCGCTGCTGGGCGCCTCCGACAGCCGGACATTGCGCGGGATATAGCAGCGGTATACTTTTTCCTTAAAATATTTACGGACTTCCTGCTGGACTTCCACCGACAGCTTCGTGCGGACATCAAACATGGTCAGCAGTACGCCTTCGATGGACAGGGCCGGGTTCCACAGCTTCTGCACCATGCGGATGGTGCTGAGCAGCTGGGTCAGGCCTTCCAGCGCGTAGTATTCACACTGTACCGGGATCAGCACCGAATCTGCCGCGGTCAATGCCGTGTTGTTCAGCAGGCTCAGGGCCGGCGGGCAGTCGATGATGATGTAGTCATAATTGCTCCGGACTGCGTTGAGTTTGCGCTTGAGCAGCTGTTCGCGGCCGACTTCATAGGAAGAGGACGCCATATCAACATCCGCCCCGGCCAGGTCGATGGTCGCGGGGAGCACATCCAGCGGCGGCATCTGCAGATGCACCACAGCCGAGCTGACCGGCTCATCCGTCACCAGGACTTCATAGACACTGTGCTGGCGGTCAAAGCCCACCTTGTTCGCGCCGATGCCATGGGTGGCATTCCCCTGCGGGTCCAGGTCCACAAGCAGCACCCGGCGGCCGGCATACGCCAGCCCGGCGGCCAGATTCATACTGGTTGTTGTTTTGCCCACGCCGCCTTTCTGCATCGCGACAGCAATGATTTTTCCCATACTTCTATCCCTCATTTCGGAAACCGGATGGCAATCCGGACGTCTGTATCTGTTTCTTCCATGTCACTGACCACATCAATGCCCATGTTTTTGATCATCTGCACGCACTGGTTCACGGAGTTGATGCCGATGCGGATGTTCCTGGAATACCCCCTGGTCTTCTGCCGTTTTTTCCGGCTCTGCTTCAGGGTCATCTTTTCCACATACGCTTCCGTCTGCCGGACATTCAGTTCCCGTTCCGTAATGTACTTCAAGGCATTCTCCTGCTGTTCCGGATCCAGGGCCAGCAGGGCCCGGGCATGGCGCTCTGACAGGGTCCGGTCCATGACGGCTTCCTGCACCGACTGGTTCAGGTTGAGCAGGCGGATTTTGTTGGCCACCGCCGACTGGGACTTGCCCACCCGGGCCGCCACCTGTTCCTGGGTCATGCCGGACTGCCGCATGATCTGCACATATGCCTTGGCTTCTTCCACGGCGGTCAGGTCTTCCCGCTGGATGTTTTCCACCAGGGCCATCTCCGCCGCCTGGGTTTCGCTCGGCGAGAGGACATAGCCGGCAATCCTGTCGAGGCCGGCCAGTTTGGCCGCCCGCCAGCGGCGTTCCCCGGCGATAATCTCATAGTGCCCATCAACTTCCCGGACAGTGATCGGCTGGATCAGGCCGTTCTCCTGAATGGAGACCGCCAGTTCACGCAGGGCCTGTTCATCAAAGTGAATCCGGGGCTGGTAACGGGACGGTTCGATCCGGTCCATGGGAATATCTACAACACGGGCCCCGCCGGAGATCCCGATCGCATCCAATAATCTTCTTCTTACGCTGTTTTCCATGCGGTCCTCCTTAAAGCGGGTTCTTTTTGATCTTCGCGTACGGCCGCGGATATCTGGCCGGGGTCGGTTT
>JAFRHT010000011.1 GCA_017433125.1 Solobacterium sp. | reverse complement strand
TCAGCAGCCGTCAGGACGGAAGCTGCGGCATGCATACGGAGGGAATCCCATGACAATCGAAGAAGCGAAGCAGATATTTGAACGCAATGCCTGGCTGGACAGGCCGGATGCGCAGGAAAAAGGTGAACTGATTACCGCCCTGGAAACCCTGATCCGGGAAACCGAGGAGTACGAGTGGATGATGGAACTGGCCGGCCTCTATATGGCTGACAAACAGTATGACAAAGCTGTGAAATATTATGAGATGGCATTTGAGCATGGCTGTGACATGGCAGCCGAGGACCTGGGCACACTGTACTACTACGGCAGGACCGGCAAGCCGGACTATGCGAAAGCCATGGCATACTGTGAAAAGGCAGCTGAAGCCGGCAGTATCAATGCCCTGGTGCGGATGTCCGACATGTACAAGAACGGCTACGGGGTCAAACGGAACCCGGAAGAAGCCGTGAAGATGCTGGAAAAAGCATATGAACTGGTGAAGGATACGGAACTGATCGATGACCCGCTGCCGGAAGTGTTTACCCGGCTGGCCCGGTTCCGCCGCGCCGAAGACAGGATCGATGAAGCGATTGAACTCTATGAGCAGGCGAAGGGCTTCCTGGCCGGGCGGCTGCTGGACAATCCGGTGTTCGCGGACCTCAATACAATGGAGTGGCTGGTTACGGAACTGTATGACCTGAAGGAGCCGGATGCCGAAAACCTGGATCTCTTCGATCTGTACTGGCTGCTGAAGAGACCTTCTGTTTATGCCATTGATATTGACGAGACACAATACGTAGCCAGGGCGATTGGCATGGAAAATGAGACAGCAGTGCTGTTCGAGGGGAAGCGCTACGATTCGCCGGGTGACTTCCTCCAGCATGCCATGATCAGCGGCGAACGGCTGGTCCGGCTGTGGGAAGAGATCAATGTCTTTCCCGTCAGCCAGGCTGACCATACGGTTTCATAACGAAAAAGAGACACCTGCGGCAGGCAGGGAGGAGATACAGGGATGAAGAAAACACCTTGGAAAACAATACTGGGATTTACGGCCGCGTATATGGCCATGCTGGTCGGGCTGGTCCGGGTGGAATCAGCCGCGCCGGAAGGAGTCATCCACACACTGGCGGACGGTTTCTGGTTCACTTTGACGACGCTGACGACCGTCGGCTATGGGGACCTTTATCCGGTTACCGGCATCGGCCGGCTGATCGGGATGGTCTTCCAGCTGCTGAGCCTGGGCCTGTTGGCGGTCCTGGTCGGGGCGGCGGCCCTGATGTTCAAGGGTACCATCCTGCCCTGGGTCCAGCTGAAGCTGCACCGGAAGGATGACTGGTATATTTTCACATCGCATACGCCGGAAAGTGATGCCCTGGCTGCGAAACTTGACGCAAAGGAAAACGGGCTGGTCCTGTTTGCCGAGGAAACTTCCGGCCTGACCCTGGAACAGATCCTGGCCATGCGCCATGACCATCAGCGTACGGTCATCTTCTGCATTGGTGATAATGAGGCGGAGAACCTGCGGCTGAGTGCCCGGCTGCGGGATACCGGGGCTACGGTGTGCTGCCAGAGCAGCTATGAGCCGGAACAGCTCAGTGCCAATGAAATCATCTTTGATCCGGCCAGTCTCTGTGCCCGGCTGTACTGGCAGAAGTACCCGGTAACAAAGAAAGATGAAACAATGATCATCATCGGCAGCGGCATGTATGCCGAGGCCCTGCTGGAATATGCCCTGATCCAGAACGTGATCGATCCGGAACAGAGCATCCGCTATATCGTCTACGGGGAGTTCGGCAACTTCCGCCGGAACCACCCGATGCTCAAGGAAATATGCATGTCCGACCGGCTGGAATTCCATGAAGAACCCTGGAACCAGTATCTTTCCGACTATGAGGAAGCCGACCGCATCATCTTCTGTGACGCGGTGAAGAGGATCAATATGGACCGGGTCATGCAGCTGCTGCGTTACCGGCCGGTATATGGCAGGGTCTACGCCATGACGGCGGCTGATCTGGAAGGGGCAGTCAACTTCGGGACAGAAGAGGAAATCTGGACGCCCGAATATGTCATGCGCACCGAGCTGAACAGGACAGCCATGTACCTGCATGGGATCTACTGCAAACAGTACGGAAGCACTGCTGACTGGAACCACCTGGGCAGTTTCACCCGCCGGTCCAACCTGGCCTCGGCGGACCACCTGCCGCTCAAGCTCAGGATCCTGCTGGATGGTGAGGCTGCTGATAAACCGGTGGCGGATCAGTACCGGCTGGCCTATGAGATATTCCAGGCCGCCGGGCCGGAGGAAAGAGACCGGTATAGGGAAATTGAGCATATGCGCTGGATGCGTTTCCACCTGATGAACGGCTGGCAGTATGCCCCGGTCAGGGACAACGCCCGGCGCCGGCATCCGTCGCTGCGTCCGTTCTCTGAACTGACCCTTGAAGATCAGGCCAAAGACGATTACGGCTGGGAACTGATCGGCACCCTCGCCGACCGTAACAAATAGACAGAAAGGCCAGGCTATGTCAGAACATACAAACCAGACAGAACAAGCCGCCAGAAGCTATAAAGCATTCATCAGCTACCGGCACAAGCCGCTGGACAAAGAAGCCGCGGCGATGATCCAGAAGAGCATTGAGCACTATACCATCCCGCCGGAAATGCGGAATGAAAAAGGGGACAAGAAGTTCGGCCCTGTTTTCCGTGATGAAGACGAACTGCCGATCTCTTCCAATTTGTCCGACAGTATTACATACGCACTGGACCATTCGGAGTACCTGATTGTCATCTGTACACCGGACCTGCCGAAGTCGCGCTGGTGTGAACAGGAGATCCGGCATTTTATCGCGACCCATGACCGCGAACATGTCATCGCGGTGCTGGCTGACGGTACCCCGGAGGTTTCCTTTTCACCATATCTGCTGCATCGCTATGACGCGGCGGGAAATATCACTGCGGACATTGAACCGCTGGCGGCCAATATCGGCGGCGCGAACCACACGATTGACCGCAAAGCCTACCGGAAGGAGATCATCCGCATCTTTGCGGCGCTTTTGGGCTGCCCGTTTGACGCCCTGTTCCAGCGGGAGAGGAGGGCCAAGACATCACGGCTGCTGGCCGGGGCCGGTGTGGTTCTGGCGGCCATGACGGTGTTCCTCGGCGTGACCCTGAAACAGAACAAAACCATCAATGAGCAGAACCGGGATCTAGAGACAAGAATGTCATCCATGAAAGTGGATGCCGGATATGAAGCACTGAACGCGTTTGACCGGAAACTTGCTTTGACCAATGCCGTGGAAGCACTGGCAAGCGGAGATCCGTCCATTTATGACCACCGGGCAGAGAACCTGCTGATCCGGACCCTCGGTGCTTATGAGTACGGTGAGTACAGCAGTGAACTGCTGTACCGGCAGGCAACTGCCATTGCTGACCTGCAGGTGTCAGCGGACGGAAAGTATGCGTATCTCTGTGATACGGCCGGCATGGTTTCCATGCTTGACGCGGAAAAGGGAAAACTGCTCTGGCAGGCGCCTTCGTGGCAGTCCGGTCAGGAAAGCGGCAGTGCGCTATCCCGTTTGTACCCGGCAGATGCGGCCGGCACCATCATCTGCAAGAATCCCGGCAATACCATCGGTTTATCCGCCGCGGACGGCACGATCCGCTGGAATTACAAATATGAAGAGGAAAACGGGTTTATCGCTGTTTCACCGGATGGGAAAACCGCGGCAGTGCTGGACCGGACGTATTACATTCCGGATACCTATGATGTCAATCCGGTTACGGACCTGAAATTTCTGGATACAGAGACCGGCGAGGAAACAGGCCTGATCCAGCTTTCCCAGGAGGACCGGATTATCAGCCTGTCCGAAGAGACACCATATTCCTACGGGGCTGCGTTTTCCGCTACCGGCCGGTATTTTGGCTGTGCGCTCTATCAGCGGGGCATTGAGGACTACAGTGACGGCAGCTATAAATTTGTGCTGACCGATACAGTGGAAAACAAGACCCTCATGGACGGGCAGATCAGCTATGTGCCGACGCCGTCCAACCTGTTCCTGGGCATTGATATCAACGAAGAGACAAGGGATATGTTCACGGTGCAGTACCATCCCCGTTACGGCAGTGTGCTGATTACGATTCTGCACCCCGACACCATGACCTATGATACCCAAAGCATCACACATACGCTGCAGATGGCCCCGGGCGGGGACCTGTTCCGGCTGGACTATAACGACATCAAGTTCTGCCCGGTAATCGCCTCCGGGAACAAGGCCATATTCTCCCTGGAAGACACACTATATCTTCTGAACCGGACAACCGGAACGCTGCTGAAGAGCTATACGCTGGCCGGTGATATCCTGCAGCTGGCCTGGCTGGATGAAGAGGACCAGCTGCTGACAGTCACCTCCGGCGGCGGGTTTACGGCTGTCTTTGACCTGACGGATGAGGAAGGGGAAACCTTTGAAGCGATGATCGGATCCACGTTTGACCAGACGGACATGGCCCTGGCAGGCATGGTCCGCGGCGGGCTGATCACAGATGACAATGACGGTGCACTCCTCTCGGTGCCGGGAGGGCAGAAGACAGACCTGGTCCGGACCGGCGTGATATCAGACCCGCACCGCCGGGATATCTCCCTGGGAGAAGGTCTTTCTTCCTACCGGACCGCAGTCATTCCGGCGGTTGTCCCGGAACGTTACTTTGTCCTGACCTATCCGGATAACGGGCTGGTGCTGTCCATGCGGGACACTGAAACCGATGAAGTCCTGGCCACAGCGGAATTCGGGGCTGACAGCGGTATCCGGATGTATGACTGCCGCTCTGACAGCCTGACTGCGTTGGATGAAGAGCATGTTGCTGTCGGCAAGTGGATCCTGGGCATGGATGGGCAGATCTCATATCCGGAAGGGATTGATGAAGAAAGCTTCCGGAATATCAACGGCAGTGATTTCTATACCAGAAAGCTGTATAACGGGCAGATCCTGAGTGTCTATGACGCTTCCGGTGATTATCCGGCCGGGCCGCTGCGGCTGTGGCTGGACCAGACAGCACTGGCCGAGGAAACCGGGCAGATCGTGAAGCCGGAAGGAGATCTGTTCATCGTCGGAAACAACAGTTTTGTGACAATCTACGGCCATTCAGAAGAAAAAGAAGAACTGCAGTTCTTCCTCTATGATGCCCTGGAGGGAACATGGTATGAACTTGAAAACCGGCAGGCAGACGCTGAAATCACCCTGCTGGAACCGGGCACGGAAAAAGATGTCTTTGCCTGCGGGGACAGCTCGGGCGGATTATATCTCTATCACATCAAAGACAATCAGGCGGAACCTCTCAGTGATGTGTATTCCATCGGCGAACTGCAGTCCCTGGCCTTTATCCCGGGTGACAGGTATCTCGCCGTACTGACCAATACCGGGCGGCTGGACATCCTGGATACGGAAACCCATGAGCTGGTGTTCTCACAGATGATTGATGACTCCCTGACAGACCGTTATTTCCTGGATCTTGACTGCATCAGTGATCCGGAGCATCACCGGATCATGCTGAAGATCCGGTCCAGTGACTACAATATGTACGGATACATGGCTATCGTGGACACCGACAGCTGGACGCTGTCCTGGTACGGCAGGAAGTCCGTATTGACCTGGCTGCCGGCTGCCAACCGGATCTATACGGCGGAAGAGAAGAGCATCGGATCATACCCGGCCTATACCCTGGACGAGCTGCGGGTCTGGGCAGAAGAAATACTGGCAGAAGAATAAATAGTAAAGTATGGGACCGCTGCTGCGGTCCCTGTTCTGTCGGAAGTTATGTCTGTGTTCCAATACTGTTTTTCCCGGCAGGCAGATTATTTGTACAATCTCATGCGTTACAATCCATCTGCAAGGAGGCACGGCAATGAAGCATGCTGCGGAACTGAGACTTGGCTTGGCGGCAGATCTGTACTACGCTGCCCTCGGTAGGGAAGCACCGAATTACCTGGATATTCTGTATCAGTGGTTCGGTGAACTGCTGATTGCGGAAGAACCCTCTGACGGTGAAGACCGCCGGGATGCTAGGTATATCGATCTGGAATACAGAATCCATGCTGTCCGGGTTCATGAGCGTCTGTATATCGGTCAGGATAAAAGGGTAACCCAGATTGCCGGCCGGCTGATCGGCACGGCTAAGGGCAACCGCGAGAAGGAAAGAAAAGCAGCCGAACTGATACAGAAACATGTGGCCGGCCTGCTGGTGAACAATCCTGAAAATGTGCTGTACCTGCAGGAAAATGCCAGGAAACAGCTTGATCTGCTGTCAGAAGACAGCCTGCAAGAATTCTATGAACAACTGGGAGAATATACGGAAGACCTGGTGCAGCAGCGGGCTGCTATGAGCCGGGAAGAGGCGGAAGGCGAGCCGTTTCCCATGGATGATGAAGTGTTCGATCAGGTGCTCTACAATGCGGCATACCAGCTGAATCTGACTTCCTGTGAAGGCCTGGTAAATGCCTGGCTGTGGCTGCTGTGCGGGAGTCTGTTGCGCAATGAATGCGGCCGGGTGACCAGGGTGCTCGACAGCAGCTGGATCAATGTCTACCGGGAACCCAGTGAAGACGGTACACTGCAGGACCGGCTGAACTATCTGACCCATCCGGAGGAATACATCTATACCTACAGCGGCGATGATCTGGAGAAACGCTTTCCCGGCATTGAATGGTACTGTGATGCCTGCCGTGCCCATCTGAATGATCAGCCGGGCTTCGATGATCATCTGTCTGTCTGGAAGTGTACAGCCTGCGGGCATGAAAACCGGATCGATATTACCGAAATCTATGACAGCCGGCAGGACTATGAACATGAAAGACCGAGTGATCCCGCCAAGATTGAAGAAGCCCTGCAGAGGCGAAAGAATGATGAAAAATAACGGCGGTAACTAACAATTCTCTTCCTGCATGTTAGAATGAAATCGGCATCTTTATACATTCACATAATCGGAAAAGAAAGGAAATCATCATGACAGAAGAAAAAGAAATATTCAAACTTGGATTCGGTCTGATGCGTCTGCCGCGCCTGGCTGACGGCGAGACCATCGATGTGGAACAGACAGCCAGAATGGCTGACGCGTTCGTGGCAGCCGGCGGTACGTACTTTGATACAGCTTATGCCTATCCTGGCAGTGAAGAGGCGATCCGCAAAGCACTGGTCGAACGGGTGCCGCGGGACAAGTATACGCTGGCTTCCAAACTGATGGCATTCGGTCCGGATATGACCGAGGAAAAGGCCAAGCAGGAGATCCATACCACGCTGGAAAGAACCGGCGCCGGCTATATTGACTACTATCTGCTCCATGCGCTGCAGCGGGCCAATATCGACAACTATGAGAACTGGGGTCTCTGGGATTATGTCAAGGAGCTCAAGGAACAGGGACTGATCAAGCACTGGGGCTTCTCGTTCCACGCTGATCCGGAACTGCTGGAAGAGATCCTGGCCAAGCATCCGGACGCTGAGTTCGTCCAGCTGCAGATCAACTATGCTGACTGGGAGAACCCGGGTGTAGCTTCCCGGAAGAATCTGGAAATCTGCCGGGCCCATGGCAAGCCGGTGGTGATCATGGAACCGGTCAAGGGCGGTATCCTGGCTGATCCGATTCCGGAAGTCAAAGCTGTCTTTGACAAGGAAGACAGCGGTATTTCCTACTCCGGCTGGGCCCTGCGGTTCGTGGCCGGCCTGGAGGGAATCCGGGTTGTGCTTTCCGGCATGAGCAGCTTCGAGCAGATGGAAGACAACCTCAAGTCCCTGGAAGGCTTCACCAAGATGACCGAGCATGAAGAAGCAGTCATCAAGGAAGCGCAGAAAGCCCTGGACGGCGACCAGTCCATTCCGTGCACAGCATGCCACTACTGCACAAAGGGGTGCCCGATGAACATTCCGATCCCGGAAATCTTCACCGTCGAGAACCGCAAGAAGGGCAGTCCGGAATTCCGTACAAAGCGGGAGTATACGATTGTTACAACCGGCAAGGGCAAGGCCAGTGACTGCATCCAGTGCGGTCAGTGCGAAGCCGCATGTCCGCAGCACCTGCCGATCATCTCCCTGCTGGAACAGTGCCGTTCCATGGAATAATCGCCTGAAAGTTTCATTCATACAAAAAGACAGCCCATTGGCTGTCTTTTTTTGCTGCAAAAGTTGTGGAAAAATTTTGGGCATTTTAATGTTCCCCGGGGCACGGTACGATGCCGGTGTGAAAGCAAACGGAACGACAATCTATACCGTCAGTGACATCTGCAGCTTGACCGGGGTGACAAGGAAGACCCTGTTCTACTATGACCGGATCGGCCTGCTGAAACCGGCGGCCCGCACCGGCCCGCAGAACAGCAAACTCTATGATCCGGAAGGCCTCCTGAAGTTACAGAGGATTCTTCGATACCGGGAGGCAGGTCTGCAGATCAGTGAAGTCCGCGGGCTTCTGCGCGATGACACGGATCATCAGGCCATCCTGCTGGCGGCCCTGGCACGTCTGCGGCAGGAGCGGGAACAGAAGGAAGAACAGATCGTCTTTCTGAAGGGACTTCTGGAAGAAACACAGAAAGGGAAAGGAAAACAATGCTTGTGAAAATGTGCGTCATGACCTTTGTCTACGAGTATGCTCTCCAGTTCATGTATGGATTGATAGCAAAGGGAAACGAACGGCAGAGGCGGTTGATTAACGCCTGTATGAGGCGGGCGCTGTGTGTCTATTTCATCTGCATGTCAGCATTCGGATTCGCCAGCCGGTTTGTGTCCGGTGTAAACGGCACAAGAGATTATCTGGCGGCAGTGCTGTTATTGCTGACAGGGCTGAGTTCCTTTATTGATAAATATCGCGAAAAAAACATACCGCATAATGAGCAGTAACTTGCTGCCTGAAACGTTCCGTGGGGAACAGAAGGAGGAAGAGATGGAAAGAAAAGAGATCATGTACGCCAACTACAAGGAAAACGAAATCGAGATGGTCAGGGCGATCATGGAAGAACATGGAGCCGAGTACACCCTGCAGCAGCGCCGCACCTGGCGTGACCACGACTGGTATATCCTGCAGGCTTATGTGACACCCGAGCAGCAGAAGGCAATCCGGACGGCCGTGAAGAAACTGCAGTCCAGGATGTTCAACTGGTGTCGGATTACGTATTATCCGACAGTCGGCTGAAGCAGGCATTGACCGTTCCGCGGGGAACGGTTCTACGGTGATATCAGTAAAGAGTCATGATCTTGTATAACGTCAACGTGATACTCTATCGTGACATATTAAGAGGATATCATTTTGAACAGAGAAGATCATGTCATGTCAATGAGCGAAGTACAGAAACTGACCGGTCTGTCTGCCAGGACACTGCAGTACTACGATGACATGGGCTATCTGCGAGTGGGAAGAGATCAGCACGGATACCGGATCTACACGGAAGAAGATATCCGCAGATTGTTCAGAATACTTCTTTTCAAGGAAATGGGATTCCCGTTGAAAGATATCAACCGGATACTCGCAGATCCAGATGGAGGAATACAGACGGCCAGATCATATCTGCAAACTCACAGGAAACACCTTGATACCATGGCCGATATTCTGGATATGATTAATACTCTTGGATCAGAACAGGTTGGATTTGAATTGTTCCATCCCAGAGAAATCAGGAAAGAATGTTGCCTGATCAAGAACAAGCTTCGGAAACTGCTTCATAAAGAAAATGTTGAGAGGGAATAATATGAACAGAAAGAAAATCATTAGTGCGGTAATTGCTTTGCTTCTTTTGACGGCATGCTCCTCGGACAATGGGTCAGGAAAGGAAGAAAAAGCATCTGAGCAACCGGCACAGACACAGGAGGTCATTCAGATAAAAGAATCTCTGGACAAATATACTGCATATTTGAAAAACTATGTCGGAAGAAACTGTGCCTCCATTGGCTATGAATCTCTTGGCGGTGACAGAAACGATGAGATCGGGAATGGTTATATTCATCTGATCATGATTACTGAAGACGGTACATATGCAGGCATTGATGATGAGTCCCTGAAGGATTATGTAGTTGTTGCCCAGAGTTATGCGCCGAATACAGAAATCAAGTTTATCTATGAAACAGATTCAGAAGGCAAGGAATATGATAGCCTGATCGAATGGCAGAACATTGAAGAAGTGGTCCTTAAAGTCAAAAAAGTCGGATCAAACGAAAAAACAACGAATAAGGGAATGACCCCAATTAACATACCGGCTGACAAATATACTGCCTACGTTAAGGATTACGTCGGAAGAAACCTGGCGAACTGCGGATATGTATCACTCGGCGGGGAATACCGTGACGAATACGCTGCGACAAACATATTGCTTACGCTGATAACAGACGATGGTAGTTATATAGACCTTGAAGACAGCGAGTCACTGCAGAATTATTATGTTACAGCGCAGAATCCTTCACCGAATACGGAAATCAGATTTGAATACGAAACTGACAGCAATGGGAAAGAATACAGTTTTACAAGATGGGAAAGCCTGACTGAGATTGAATTGTATGTAACATCTCTTGGAACCGCAGGGACATCATCAGCAACCGATCAGGATACTGGTGCTTCAGATGATCTGACTGATAGTTTCAATGATGCGAAAAATGATTTGATGGCTGTTGGATCTGAAATAACCGGGGAACTGGCGGGAACCGCAAAGGATGCCTTGGGAGAGCTTCTGCCGGAAACAGCACAGGAGCCACAGAGCAGTGAACCTACTCAGCAGGAAGCAGCAACTGTTTCAAGTGCTGACAGTGCGGGTTATGAAGCAATTTATAATGACTATGTCCAACGTTTGAGAAATGCCACACCACTCTTAATCAGCGAATATAACTCAGAGAAACAATCGAATACGGAAGGAATCAGCGGCTTGGCTAAGATTCTCAATAACAAGATCGAAAAGCAGGCTGAACTCCTGAATGAAGGTATCGGCGAACTGGCAAAATACTATTTTTCCAATAGTTCGGGCAGTTACGATGAATATGAAGAATGGGCTGACAAACTGTACGATGTCTATATGGAAGAAGCAGATAAACTATATGATGTATATATGGAATCTGTTTAATAAAGATTACGTGTTCACTAAACTGGAATAACAGCAGTAATGTACTTAATTCAGGCATCGCATATCAGTATTTTATAAGGG
>JAFRHT010000112.1 GCA_017433125.1 Solobacterium sp. | reverse complement strand
GTTACAAGGCATTCATATCCTACCGTCATAATGACCGGGACACCGCCGTGGCAAAAGCGATCCAGCAAGGCCTGGAACGTTTTCATATTCCTGCATCAATCAGGGAAAAGTACGGCATGGAACGGATCGGACGTGTGTTCCGGGATCAGGAGGAGTTGGAAATTACCAGTGACCTTTCAAAGAAGATCATGGATGCGCTTGATGATTCAGAGTACCTGGTCATCATCTGTTCGCCGCATTACACAGAGTCACGCTGGTGCCTGCTGGAGGCGGAAACATTCGTCCGTACCCATGACAGGGACCATGTGATGTGTGTGCTTTCGGAAGGAGAGCCGCCGGCTGTCTTTCCGGAAATCCTGCTGCAGGACGGGGCGGAACCGCTGGCCTGTGACTGGCGCATGGACTTCCGGGACGCGAACCGGCTTGAACTGCCCCGGCTGGCCTCGGCAATGATCGGCTGTACCTATGATGAACTGGTCCTGCGCCAGGAGAAGTACCGCCGCAGAAGGCTGATATCCGTTCTCTCGGCAGCGGCGGTTCTCGGCACGGCAGCCATCTCATACCTGCTCTGGAGCAACGCGGCCATTGCCGGCAGCTACCGGCAGTCCCAGATCAGCGAATCAAGGCTTCTAGCCAGCCAGTCCCTGGCCGCGGATGAGCGGGTGGACCGGTTTGCGGCATTGCAGTCAGCCCTGGCAGCCCTGCCGTCAGAAGACAGCAGCCGGCCGGTGACGGATGATGCGGTTTATGCGCTGAGCCAGGCGGTTTATGCTTATACGGTCCCGTATCATATCCGGGAAGACTGGCGGATTGACCTGGCAAACGATATTGTTTCCTGGCAGACCAGCCCGGACGGCATGAACATCACAGTGCTGGACAATACCGGTGAATTCCATACCCTGCAGCTGGCTTCCCGCCAATACCTGGCTTCGTTCCATGCCGGGACAGGACAGCCTGCCGAACCGGAGCGCGATCCGGCGGGTAATCTTATTACATATGCCGGCGGCAGTGTTTATTCCGTCAATCCGGTGACGGGGAAGGAAAACTGGCATCTGCCGCTGAAATACCGGACACTCGGCATGACGGCCGTCAGTCCGGACGGGGCGTATATCGCCGCCGGTGACTCCTTTGCCGTACAGGTCATGACCACAGAGGGAAAACCGTATCTCAGCATGCCGCTGCCCGAAGATATCGGCGGGTATATCACAGATCTCTGCTGGTCGGATGACGCGCAATACATTGCCGTCCGGCTGCGGCTTGCCGGACAGGGCTATCAGTTCGGCATCTTTGATTTCGGCACCTCGGAATTCTTCCTGACGGATACGGTCAGCACACATACCGATTCCTTCTGTTTCGACCGGCAGAATCGCCTGCTGGTACTGTCACACAATGATGAAAACAGTTCCTGGACGTATGGCGGAACCGCGCATATCAATGAAGCTGAATATATTCTGCAGGCCTGGGATCATGATCAGCTGTGCTTTGAGCAGCGCTTTGTCACAGCGGAGGAACCGGGATTCCCGCTGGTGCGGGCATACGGTGATGGTTCTGTGCTGGTCCTTGGCAGCCGGATCCATGTGCTGGATGGGCAGGGGAGTGTATTCAGAACCCTGGAAGCCGGCGGTATTATTTCCGCATTGCCGGAAACCGGAGAATATTTCCACACTGTGACAGCCGACGGCCGCCGGGGTCTGATCATGGCGGACACCGGCACGGGATCCCTGGAAAAGTCATTTCCGGCCGGGCATGACCGGGTTGAGTTGATCACCGGAAAGGACCGGCAGACCCGGTATCTGATCCTGAAGGACGGCAATGTCTGCGTATTCACATATCTGCAGGATGATCACCTGGTTTACCTGCCCTCCGGACAGATGCGTGATGCGCCGCTCAGCGGCCTCAGCAATGCCGGGCAGGCGGTCATCAGCACGGCAGAGGGTCTGCTGTTCTGTGATGCTAAGACCCGCGTCACACACCGGCCTGCAGCAGCCGGAAATCATGTGTATCACATCCTGGATATGACCGATGATTGTGTATCCGTTCTGGACGTTGATGCCGGCAGCGGTTCCCTGCGGCTGCAGAACTATGACCATGCCGGGAAACTGGTGCAGGAATGGCCGCTGTCTGTAAATGATGCCCTGACGGCTGACGGGCTGCTTGCGGCACCCCTGGACATCGCTGACAAAGTATTCCTGGACGCGTATTATTCAGCGCCGGGGGCCGCATGTGTGCAGAACCGGACCCTGTATATCCATGATTATGACAACCCGCAGAAGATTGCCATGCGCAGCCTTGACACGGGTGAAGAGAAGATACTGGAGGTTTCCCTTCCCGGAACATTCAGCCTGACCGCCATGAACGGCTTCGACCGGGCGTCGGCACTGACTGTTTCGCCTGACGGAGAGTATCTGTATACCGTGATGACTGACCGGAACAGCACCAGGAAAGCTGTCCTGATTCATCTGCCGGACGGGGAAGTGATGGAACTGCCCGGCACACCTGACGCGGCCGGAACGGCAGTCTTTTCCGGACAGCAGCTCATATATGCCGCCGAAGACGGGTTGTATTGTGCAGAAGGCACGGAGCTCTCTGATGTGGTATATTACACAGGGGAACCGGCTCTGTCGTTTGCCGCCCGGGACGGCATGCTCTTCGCGGTTTATCCGGACGGTACCCTGCAGGTATACAGCCAGGGTGAACGGATCCGCACTGTACAGCTGCCGTTCGGTACCGGTGCGGTGTACAGCGCCGCCGCGTTCCGCTGGGAGTTCACCGGTGACCGGCTTTGCCTGTACCGGGATGACAGTCTTGACATCATCTCCCTGGAGTCAGACAGCAGCCTGCCGGTGTATTCCGTATCCGGCGCAGTGCTGGACTATGATCCCGAACGGAAAGAACTGCTGGTATATGCATATGATCCGCAGAAAAATGACCTGTATTATTACCCGGGATTATTCCGGGAATACACGGTCAGTGAACTGATTGATATCGGCAACGAACAGCTGGCCGGCTACAGTACAGCCGGAAAAGAAGGAGAACAGAAATGAAAGAACTGCAGGAAAGAATTTTGAAGGAAGGCAGAATTCTGCCGGGCAATATTCTGAAAGTGGACAGCTTTCTGAATCATCAGATCGATATGGAACTTATGGATCATATCGGCGCGTATTTTCATGAGAGATTCAGGGATGTCGGCATTACCCGGGTGCTGACAATTGAAGCTTCCGGCATTCCCATGGCCTGCATGACAGCCTATCATTTCCATGTCCCGGTTGTCTTTGCCAAGAAAGCCCGGGCCGCCAACCTCGGGCCGGACGTATATAAATCCACAGTGCATTCCTACACCTATGGCAGGGATTACCAGATCGCAGTGTCCAAGGCATACCTGCATGCTGATGACACTTTGCTGATCATCGATGACTTCCTGGCCAACGGCCAGGCAGTGCACGGGCTGATGGATCTGTGCGAGCAGGCCGGAGCCCAAGTCGGCGGGATCGGCATCTGCATTGAGAAGGGCTTCCAGCCCGGCGGTGATGAACTGCGCATGCGCGGCATCCGGGTCGAAAGCCTGGCCATCATCGATGCCATGGACGACCATCACATCGAACTGAGAAAGTAATAGAAAAAGACAGTTTCCGAAATACGGAAACTGCCTTTTTTCAGAAGCCGCGCTGATCAAATTTCATGTTTTTCAGCGTATATTCCTTGAAATCGCTATACCGGTCTTCCTTGATTGCCTGGCGGGCTTCTTCCATAAGGCGGATCAGGAAACGGATGTTGTGGATAGACATCAGGCGCATGCCGAACCCTTCGTTGGTGCGGAACAGATGATTCAGATAAGCCCGGGTGTAATTCCGGCAGCAGTAACAGTCACATTCCGGATCCAGCGGGCGGAAGTCATCCTTGTACATGGCCTTGCGGATATTGATGCGGCCTTCACTGGTCAGCAGAGTGCCGTGGCGGGCCAGCCGGGTCGGCAGGACGCAGTCGCACATATCAATATTCAGCGAGATCGCCTCCAGCAGGTCATTGACAGCCCCGACCCCCATCAGGTAGCGGGGTTTGTCAAGCGGCAGGGCAGCCTGGGACCACCGCACCATGCGCACCATTGTTTCCTTGTCCTCCCCGACGGAAGTGCCGCCGACGGCATAGCCGGGGAAATCCATTTCGACCAGTTTTTCGGCACAATAGCGGCGCAGATCCTCGTAATCACCGCCCTGGACAATTCCGAACAGGGCCTGTTCATCCGGCCGGCTGTGGGTTTTTTTGCCCCGTTCCGCCCAGCGCAGGGTGCGTTCCATGGATGCCTTTGCGTATTCATAACTGGCCGGATAGGGAATGCATTCATCCAGGGACATGATGATGTCCGCACCGATCTTGTTCTGGATCTGGATGGATTTTTCCGGGGAGAGGAACAGCGTGTCACCGTTCAGCGTATTCTTGAAGGTGACGCCTTCTTCTTTGATCTTTCTGACATCTGCCAGGGAGAAGACCTGGAAGCCGCCGCTGTCCGTCAGCATCGGTCCGTTGTAATTCATGAACTTCTGGACACCGCCGGCCTTGTCGACAATGTCTTCACCCGGCCGCAGCCACAGGTGATAGGTATTGGCCAGCACAACCCCGGCATGAACATCGTAGAGTTCTTCCGGGGAAACAAACTTGACTGTAGCCTGGGTGCCGACCGGCATGAACATCGGGGTTTCTACATCACCGTGCGGTGTATGAAGGATGCCTGTCCGGGCCCCTGACTGCCGGCAGACATGGGTGATTTCAAATGTTACAGGATTCATAGGAACCTCATTTCCGTACCCAAGTATAGCAGAATACCAAAGAATGTTATAATACGATTGTGAAATCACAGGAAATCAAAATCAGGAATCTGCCGGTCAGCGAGATCAAACCGAAATCGATCCGCGTCAAGCCGGTGGAAATACTGGTCGCCCTGGTCGCTCTGGGTGTCTATTTCATTTTCCAGAGGAGTCTGCTGACCTCGACCGGCATGGTGCTGGTTTTGCTGGGCATCAGCTGCATTATCCTGATGCCGGACCGGACCCTGGTGCAGTTCCTGCCGGACTACATGATCATGTATAACAGCCGGGACCGGGAAATCTGTCAGATGGTTTACTGGGATGAGGTGGTCAGCTGGCAGTATGAGTGGCATGCCATGTCGGATCTGCTGGTGGTGACCCTGCTGGACGGCAGCACGCAGTCAGTGGATATGTATTCCAAGCGCAGCGTAGCCAAGTATATGCGGCAGTTCGCCCCGAACAAGGAAAAGAAGAGCAGCAGGAGCAAAGAGGTATAAGAGGATGGTAAAACTGGTCAATAAGGATAAGGTCGAAGAATGCCGCCGCGAGATGGCCAAAGAACGCGACTACGATGATATGAGCCTCATTTTCACGATGTTTGCGGACAGTACCCGGCTGAAGATCATGAACGCGCTGTTTGTCAGCGAACTGTGTGTCGGGGATCTGGCGGCGCTGCTGGAGATGTCCTCTTCCGCCATCAGCCACCAGCTCTCCAGCATGAAGAAAGCCAAGCTGGTGCGGACCAGGAGGGAAGGCAAACTGGTTTATTATTCCATGGCAGATGATCATATCAAGAACATCTATAAGATGGCGTTTGAACATATCCACGAATAAATATGAAGGTAACGGCAATCGATTTTGAAACAGCCAACAGCAGTCCGGCCAGCGTCTGTGCGGTCGGGCTTTCCGTATTGGAAGACGGCATGATCGAACCGGTGCTGGAAACCCTGATCCGGCCGGAGAAAAATGTTTCGGCTTTTTATTACGGCAATATCCGCATTCACGGCATCCGGCCGCAGGATGTGGTACATGCCCCGGACTTTGTTCAGGTATACAGGCAGATGAAACCCTATCTGGAGGGAAGTCTGGTGGCAGCCCACAATGCCCGTTTTGACATGGGCTGCCTGCGGGCTTCGTGCCTGAACTGCGGCATTCCCGTGCCGTCGTTAAGATACTTTGATACGGTGGAACTGGGCCGCAATGTCTTCCCTGGGCTTGAACATCACCGGCTTAATGACCTGTGTGAATATCTGGATATCGAACTGGATCATCACCGGGCCGGCAGTGATGCGTACGGGTGCCTGATGATCGTTGCCAGGGTCATGACCCTGACCGGGATCTATGATATTGAAGAAATGCTTCATCAATGCAGAACCAGGATATACACGCTATAATCCAATAGTAGAAAGAAGGATTAAATCATGAAAACAGTACTCATGGAATCGCTTGGCATCAGCAATGAACTGCTGGCTGAACTCGAACAGCCGTTTATCGAACAGGGCATGGAGTTCGCTTCATATGACCGGACAGCGGACCCGGCTGTGCTTGTCAGAGAAGCTGAAGACGCCGATGTGATGATCCTGGCAAACATGCCGATGCCGGCTGATGTCATCCGCCAGTGCGGCAGACTGAAATTCATTGATGTGGCTTTCACCGGCGTTGACCATGTCGGTCTTGATGCGGCAAGGGAAAAGGGCATTGCCGTGTCCAACGCCTCGGGATATTCGACCGAAGCTGTGGCTGAACTGGTGCTGGGCATGGTGATTTCCATGTACCGGAATATGCGCCAGGTGGAAGAGAGGGCCCGTACCGGCGGCACCAAGGACGGTCTGGTCGGCTTTGAGATTGGCGGCAAGACTGTCGGTATTGTCGGCCTCGGCAAGATCGGCAGCCGCAGCGCCAAACTGTTCCATGCCTTTGGCGCGGAAGTGATTGCCTATACCCGTACACCGGCCCACAATCGCCTTGACTATGTGACCTGCATGAGCCTGGAGGAAGTGCTGGCGAAATCAGACATCGTTGTGCTGCACTGCCCGCTGAGCGATGCGACCAGGGGAATGATCAATGCTGAACGGCTGGCCGTGATGAAGCCGTCTGCCATCCTGGTCAACGCGGCCCGCGGCCCGGTGGTCAACACGAAGGACCTTGCCGATGCGCTCAATGCCGGAACGATTGCCGGGGCCTGCCTCGATGTCTTTGACCAGGAACCGCCGCTGCCGGCTGATGAACCCCTGCTGGCCGCTAAGAACACCCTGGTAACCCCGCATGTGGCCTTTGCGACAAAGGAATCCATGAAGCTGCGGGCTGAGATTGTGTTTGACAATCTGAAGGCGTGGCTGGAAGGAAACCAGAAAAATATCGTTTTATAAAGAAAAACGGCTGTAAATCTTTTCAGCGAATGAAACATATTTACATTTTCAGCGCTGCTATTTATAATAGTCTTACTTGAAAAGGAATGCACAACAATGGCTGATTATGAGAACAACGCCTATTTCTGGCTGAAAGTAGACACTCTGTTTCTATCCAGTACGCTGACGATAAGCCGTCACAAGGGGGAAACACATCCGAATTTCAAAAACCTGGTATATCCGGTGGAATATGGTCATCTGACTGATACAGCCTCGGATAACGGGGAAGGGGTGTCTGTTTATGTCGGTTCACTGCCGCAGAGCATTACGGCCCTGGTAGTAGCTGCCGATATTCTGCAGAAGACGCTGGACGTGAAGATCCTTCTCGGATGCACTGATAAGGAAACCGAGGAAGTGCTGCATTTCCTGAACCAGACAGATTTCCAGAAGACCGTCCTGATCCGCCGCGGCAGTACGATTCCTGCCTGGGGCCTGACTGACAACTGAAGCATATGAAAACCGGATCTCGCAGGATCCGGTTTATTTTTGGATTGGATTGCCGTTGAAGTCTGTGTCGATCGGGACACTGTCCAGATCGGCGAACAGGGCCGCGGCTTTTTCTTCGGCCAGATCATACAGTTCCGCAAAGGAATGGCTGTCGGTCAGTTCCGGGTAGTCTACATTGGCGTAAACCAGATGATCCGGGTTGAGCACATCCGGATCTTTTGCGCCTTTGCCGTCCAGCATCATGCCGGTGATCAGTTTTGGCATCCGCAGCAGGTTCTCCATCCGGTCAGCCACTCTGTATTTCATGAGGCTGCCTGGTTTCAGGGCCCGGGTCAGCCGGTGAATACCGAAGATGGCTTCGAGCAGTTTCCGTTCGGAAATATAGATTCCGAAGATCTCCAGCAGCATCAGGTTGTACATCCGGGCCAGTTTTACCGCGGCGTCCCTGCTTACCTTGAGATCATCGTGGACGCTGTAATTTTCCGGGGTCTTGCTGTGCCGGCGCAGAGCCCAGATATCCAGTTCGCCTTCGATGGCAAAGTGCGCTTCCGAATCCGTGCAGCCGCGCTGCTCAGCTTCCCTGCGGGCATAACTGCAGATGATCATGTGGCAGCTGGAATCCAGGGCATAATGGCACAGATACCCGGCATAATAACTGCGCAGCAGGGGCCGTTCCTTTGTGTAGGCATCCATCCAGCGCAGGACTTCTTCGACTTTCTCCCCGTGCAGGCGGCTTCCGACCCAGGTCAGGGAACCGGGCAGGAAGTAGGCGCGGGAAAAGAAAAAGAGATCAGGCCCCTGGGAGCCCAGGCAGTACATCGGCAGATCCGTAATGGTTTTCTGCAGTTCTTCCGGCAGCCGGGCATAGACATCCCGGGCGAATTCCACATGGGTTGTAGCAGCAGGCATGATCTTCTCCTATCGTGATATTCTCTGAATTGTATTCATGATGGCCGGCGGCACGGTCTGCACGGTATGCATGCTCAGTTCCATGCCGGCACAGTATTTGTCGGCGAGGGACACGAGCAGTCCTTCCCGCGTAACCGGCCTGCCTTTGGCTGACGGCCACATATGATGCAGAATGCAGTCACGCATGATGTCATCGACTTCTACGTATTTTTCGGCATTGGCGAGCGCCGCCACCGGGTGCACGGCAGCATGATGACCGGGGATCGGCTGGGTTTCCTTCTGCCGCCAGTCATACAGGAAAAAGTCGTGCAGCATCGCTCCGCGGGCTGCGCTGCGGGCATTCAGCCCGGCCCGCCGGCACCACAGGAACGTATACCAGGCCACATTCAGGCAGTGCTGGTAACGGTTGGTGCTGTAGTGATGACGGAACTGTTTCAGCTTCTGATATTCTGGGATGGCCACGATATCGCAGACATCCTCGAGAAATTCCATTGCTTCTTCATCCTGGTAATCCAGGAAATCACGTTTTGAACCGAGGACAAATGTCATTTCTATACCTCCAAGGCCTTTAACAGAATAGCATTGTTATTCAGTACATTCAATGAAAAACGGAGCTTAACGCCCCGCTGTAAGCTGATCCTGTACGGTTCTGATCCGCCTGGCCAGGCCGGCTGCCTGCGCTTTCGGCAGGGAACACAGGGCAATCCGGATCCCGCCGTTTACCCTGACGGTATAGATGTGACTGTTCATGAGGGCCTCAAACATGCTTGCAGCGAATTCCGGATCCTCATATTTCAGGGTGCAGAAGAAACCCTCCCGATACGGATAGAGCTCCAGTCCGCATTCCGCCGCTTCTTTCAGGAAGATTTCACTGCGCTCCTTCAGCAGGCTGACCCCGGTCTGTATCTCTTCTTTCAGAGTATCCCGGTCTGCGGTAACGGCCCAGGCAAAGCATTCCATGGCGGCATTGTTGACGTTGGACCAGGTCAGCCGGGCTGTTTTCTCCAGGATGATCTCGATGTTCCGGACATCTTCGTGTCTGCGGGCCAGCAGGATGGAGGCCCCGCAGCGCATGCCGTAGGCGGTCATCGTCTTCGAAATGCTGAAGAGGATATTCACCATAACGCCGTCATTGATCCGGTCCAGATGCCGGCAGAAACTGCTGCGGGCGGCCGGCTCATTGACATAGTCAAAATAGGCGACATCGATGACCATGACGACCGGGCAGGTTTCCGAGATTTCATTGACCAGATCGATCAGGATATCCCATTCACCATCACTGAGGGAATAGCCGGTCGGATTGTTGCAGGGTGTGTTGAGCAGGAAGACAACCCGGTCCTGCCGGCAGCTGACATCCGTCATGGCCTGCCGCAGGGAAGCAAAGTTGAAATGGTCATCCGCGAACATCTGATAGGTGCATACCTGCAGGCCGTTATGGCGAGCCATGGCGGCGTAGGAATTCCAGGCAATCTCCGGCAGGATCACGGTTTCACCCGGATCAAGGAAGGTGTTCATGGCGGCCCACAGGGCGCCGGTGCCCCCCGGGGTTGCGATGACGGCACGGTGCAGGGTGCGGACATGGTCTTCCAGCACCCACGCGGCCACAGCCTCACGGAATGACGCATTGCCGGTAAAGCTTTCGGCATAGCGGGCTTTCGTACGGGCAGCCATGGCATCAAAGTGTTCATAAACAGACGGAAAGGCGATGATCTTCTGCTGATCATCGCATAGGGTCCCGATGCTTGCCTGCACCACAAGGTCACCGTTGACTTCACGGTCATGGCGGGCTCTTGCGGCAGTGGCAAATGAAATATCAGCCAGCGGTGTCAGATCCGCGGACGCTCTGTGAAAACGCACGGTTATTCTCCGTCTTCCGTAAACAGGTAAGTGCCGATGCGGACCATATTGGAACCGCAGTCGACAGCGATCGGATAGTCGTCGCTCATGCCCATGGACAGGTAACGGATCTGATCAGCCCCGAATTCCTTCTGCAGGCTGAGGAACAGTTCATGTCCCTGTTCGAAGATCCGGCGGATTTCCGCTTCATCCTCAGTGTGGGGACCCATGGCCATAATGCCTTCGATTTTTACATACGGGTATTCCCGGCAGGCCCGGATGAATTCCACGGCTTCCGCGGCTGCCAGACCGGTCTTGTTTTCATCTTCCAGGGCCAGATGGAACTCGGCAAAGCACGGCATCACCTTGTTGATCCTGGCACATTCCTTGTTGATTTCCTTAGCCAGTTTCAGGGAATCGAGGGACTGGATGCGGGCAGCGTAAGGAGCCAGCTGGCGGACCTTGTTGGTCTGCAGGTGACCGATCATCTGCCACTGGATATCATCGGGCATGACCCGGGCTTTGGCAGTGAGGTCCTGAACGTGGTTTTCTCCGAAGATCCGCTCGCCGGCCTCATAGAACGGCATGATTTCCTCAACGGAATGACGCTTGGTGACAACACACAATTCAGCCTTTCCGGCAATGATTTCCTTAACTTTATCGTAATGTTTCATAATCTTTACCACCCCGCAAAATTATAACATCAGACATGCTATAATGACACTGGTTTGGAAGTGATGGGGATATGAATCATAAGGAATTATTCAACGGTGTCTGGAAGGTACTGCTGGTTGCCGCCCTGGTAATAGCCAGCATCAGTCTGGGCATGAATATCATGCGGATCCGGCTCGAACATCGCAATGTTGTGCAGCCGTCTCCTGTGACCGCGCAGGAAGATGTGGCCGTGATCAACGTGCTCGCCGCCGGGCGGGCCTATTACGGGCTTTATACAGAAAACAAAAATGATTACTGGTCCAATTTTTCGGGACTTGCCGAAACGGTGGCCAATTATGATCTGGCCGCCTACAGTCAGCAGACGCTGATCGGCACGGAAGTGCCATGGCAGTTTGCCGAGGCCGCCACCGGGATCGGCTTCAACCTGATCGGTCTGGCTGATCCGCACGTCCTGACCTATGGCAAAGCCGGCATAGACAGTTCCATGGATTACTGGCTGGACAACCCAGATGTCCTGGCTAACGGCACATTTGTCAGTACTGACCGCCGGAACCTGATTCCGACGATCCGCACCGGTGATGTCACAGCCGCGTTCCTGTCCTTTACGGACGACATGAGCCACGATATTCCGGAACAGGAACAGTATCTGGTCAATGTCTACGATGATGAAAAGAGCCCGGCCCAGGTGGCCAAGGCGGCTGAACAGGCAGATATTGTCATCGTTGAGATGTGGTGGGACGGCGAAGACGGAAAACTGCCGTCGGACCGGCAGCGCACCATTGCCAAGGCCCTGGCGGATGCCGGCGCCTCGGTGATTATCGGCAATGCGCCGGATGCCATCCAGCCGGCCGCCTGGATCGATGATACGCTGATCTTCTACTCAATGGGCACAATGATCAGCGACAGCCCGGAGGATGAAAACCGTCTGGGAGTCATCGGTGCCGTAACCATCACAAAGACAACCCTGGGCTCCCGCAAGAAGGTTGAATTGACCAACCCGCGGGTGGACCTGGTTCTTGCCGTGGAAGACGGAACGGGCGGCTACCGGACCGCACTGCTGCGAGACCTGAGCCCCGGTGAATATGACGTCAGCAAAATCAAAACTGCAGAATACATGAAGATTCTGCAGCTGATGGATGATTCTATCCGGATCGGCGGGCTGGAATAATCAGTCCTGTTTCTCCGGTTCGGGTTTATTCTGCGGCACGACCAGCTGGCGGCGCTGCAGGAACGGCAGTACCATTTTGAATATCAGATAGAGAAGCGTGATCTCGACCGGCAGCATGACCGTGTTCTTGATCACGCTTTTTCCGGCATAGTAAATATAGCCCTTGGAGTACAGCATGCTGGACCAGAGGGATCCGAGCAGGACATTAATCAGATAGTTGACCGACACTTTGGCCCCGATGATGGCCGGCAGGGTAATGCGGCGCCGGTAGAAAAACAGGCCGTAGAACAGTTCTCCCAGCATGGCCGATATCGTGTAGCCGATGAAAAACGTGCCGCTGGGCCGGATCATGAAATTGACAGTGTTGGACACCGCCCCGCTGACCATGCCTGCCACCGGGCCGACCACTGCCGCTTCCACGGAAGTGATCATGTAGCCGAAGTTGATGCGCAGGGTTTCCGATAAGGGAATGGAAAAGTTTGCCAGGACAGCTTTCAGGGCAATCATGGTAGCCATGATGGCAAGATATTTGGTCTGCCGCAGTTTGACGGCGGAGGATTTCCAGTATTCCTTTGTAAACATAAAAGCCTCCTTTCTCACCGTGTTATGTGAATCAGGAAGCCGTTTTCTTCACGTATTTCCGGGAGAAGGGATCCTACCGCAAGCCTTGCTTTTCGTCCGTCGGCTTCCCATTTCCGGCAGCACTTAACGCAGGGTCCCTGAATTTGATTTCATACTAACAATCCGTACGGGCAACGTCAATACTGAGGTTTTCAAAGCAGCTGAAACAGTGTAAGATTTTCCCGTATGACTGTATTGTGCAGCAGTGTCAATTCACCTGAAGAAGCCGTCCGGATGCTGGCTGCCGGCGCCGATGAAGCCGTCCTGGCAGTGCGGGGCTGCTGTTTTTCGGCCTTGCGGGAACAGGAGCCGGAGCAGCTGAAGGATATTCCCGCGTTTTCGGTTCTGCTGAACCGGCTGTTTTTTCCGTCGGAAAGCGAAAAGATCGAAAAGACACTGGCAGCGCTGAAGGAAATGGCGGGTCTGCGGTATATTTACTTTTCCGATCCGGCCGTGGTGCCGGCGGCGGCGCAGGCCGGCATGAAAGAGAAACTGATCTATCGCCCGGAAACACTGCTGACAAGCCGGGCAGACGCGCGCTGGTGGCAGAACCGGGGCATCCATGGCGTCAGCGTTTCCCCGCTGCTGACCGAGCAGGAAGTAAGGGACATCCTGCCCGCAGCCCGTTGTGAACTGACGATGCACGGGCATCTGATGATGACGGTAACCAGACGGCCGTTGCTTTCGGCCTGGGCGGCGTACCGGCACCGGGATCTTGATATGAAACAGAAAAAATTCCTGCTGCGGGAAGAGAAACGGCAGGAGCACATGCCGGTTTTTGAAAATGATGCCGGGACAATGATCTTTACGGATTTCATCCAGGAATCCTTCGGTTATGTTGAGGAATTTGCGGGTGCTGACCGATTCTATATTGACGGGACATTCCTGACGGCTGACCTGCTGGCGGATACGGTAACTGTGTACCGGCAGGTCATGACCGGCACGGCGGCGGAAACAGCGGCGGCAGGATATATGGAAAAATGGGGAGACATGCCGTTCTCCACGGGCTATTATGGACAGAAAACGATTCGCTGAAAAACCGGAGCTGCTGGCCCCGGCTGGAGATCTGGCCCGGGCGAAAACAGCAGTCCGCTATGGTGCCGATGCGGTCTATCTGGGCGGACCGCAGTTTTCACTGCGTTCCCGGGCTTCCAACTTCACACTGGAAGACATTGCCGAGGCCTGCCGCTTCGCCCATGAGCACGGCGCACACATCCATGTGACTGTAAACATGATTCCCCATGAAGAAGACTATGACGGTCTGAAGGAATATCTGGCCCGGCTACAGGAAATCGGTGTGGACGCATTGATTATCGCGTCCCCGGCGGTCATGGAACTGGCCGGAAAGTATGCGCCGGAAGCGGAAATCCACTGCAGTACGCAGATGAGCGTGACCAATGCCGAAGCGGCCCGCTTCCTTTACGATACCCTGAAGATCGACCGGGTCGTGCTGGCCCGGGAGTGCACGCTGGAAGATGTACGCAGGATCACCGCGGAAAGTCCGGTGGATACAGAAGCTTTTATCCATGGCGGCATGTGCGTGAGCTATTCCGGCCGCTGCACCTTAAGCAACCGCATGACCCTGCGGGATGCCAACCGGGGCGGCTGCGCGCAGAGCTGCCGGTGGTTCTACCACCTGTATGACGGCAGTGAGGAAATCAGCACGGAAAACAGCCTGTTTACAATGGGCTCAAAGGATCTCTGTGCCGTGCACGAAATCGCCGCGCTCTGGGAAGCCGGTGTGCGGTCGTTCAAGATCGAAGGCCGCATGAAGACCGAGTATTATGTTGCCTCGATTGTTTCGGGTTACCGGCATCTGCTCGATGACCTGTACGAACACAATGGTATATTGGCGCCGAAGCGGCTGGAGGCCCACCGGCGGGAAATCATGAAAGGTGAAAACCGGGCGGTCTGGAACGGCTTTTACGGCGGTGTCAGGGGTGCGGAAGGGCTCATATCGGATCTGAAAGCCGGCAATGATGTCAATCATGATTTCCTCGGCACTGTGGCAGACTATGATCCTGTTACGGAAACGATGACTATGGTTACGCGGAATCCGTTTGATCTTGGCGAGGCTGTGGAAGTGCTCAGTCCGGGACAGGAAAACCGGGTGTTCCGGATCAGTGAAATCAAAAACGAGAACGGGGAATATCTGGAAATCAGCCGGCAGCCGATGAGGGAACTGCGGCTGAAGGTGCCCTTTGCGGTGCAGAAGGATGATATCCTCAGAAGGAGCAGGGAAGATGATCATTGAAGGCGGGGTCAGCGTCAAGGCAGCCATGCTGGGCGGCCGGCGTCAGGTGGAACAGATTATGCTGGACCGGGAGCGTCATGACAGGGACGCGCGTTTCATCGTTCACCAGGCTGAGCGGCAGAGCATCAGGGTGGTCCGCTGTGACCGGCAGGAAATCGATGCGCTCGCGGCGGGCAGGACCCATGGCGGGGTGATTGCCGAAACCGGCCCGCGGCAGTGGCAGGAACTGCCTGACCTGCTGTGCGGGATCCCGTTTGCAGTGCTGCTGGAAGGGGTGGAAGATCCCTTTAACCTCGGTTATGTGATCCGCTCGCTTTACAGCGCTGGCTGCACCGGCCTGATCCTGCGGCAGCGGGACTGGCAGCGGGCGGAACCGGTCATTCTCAAATCCAGTGCCGGCGCTTTTGAATATCTGCCGGTTATCCTGTGTGATGATCCGGCCGAAGCCGTGCAGTACTGCCGTAACCATGGCCTGAAAAGCTATGCGGCCATGCGGAAAGATGCCGTCTCCTATTTTGAGGTTGATTACCGGCAGCCGGTGCTGATTGCCATCGGCGGGGAAATGCGCGGGCTGTCTGCGGGTGTGCTGGCCAACTGTGAACAGAACATCTATATTCCTTACGCGAATGATTTCCGCAACGCGCTCAACGCAGCCGGGGCAGCGGCGGCCCTGGGCTTCGAAGTGCTGCGGCAGAGAACATACGGAACAGGTACACAGAAATGAAAAGACTGTTTGCCAAAGACAAAACGATCACATGGCTCCTGAGCATTGCGGCAGTGCTGGCGCTGTTTCTGGCCGACTGTCTGCCGGAATATTCGATCGATACCTACAGTACGTTTGCGTCAAGCGAATGGGAATGGATGCTGTACGGCAACGGGCGGATCATCAGCGCCGCGGTTTACTGGCTCTACGAAACATATCTGAACTGGTCCATGCCGGTGACCTATGTGGTTTCCTATGTGATCGGTACGGTGTTTCTGATCCTGGCGGTGTACCGCACGGCCCGGGTCTATGAACAGTACTGCCCGGATGCCCTGACCGCGGTGTTCCTGGCGGCGTTTGTGCTGCTGAACCTGTTCTGTATCCAGTTCTACCTGTTTGTTGAAACAGGTCTTCTGAACGCCTCGGTTTTCTTCGCGGTGCTGGCCTTTGAGGCTTTGAACCGCTGGTGGAAGGAACACAAAACCAGGGACCTGGTCCTGACGGAAGTGTGGCTGTTCTGCGCGGTATTCATCTACCAGACAGCATTGGGCATCTTTGTGGTGCTGTGCCTGCCGCACCTGCTGGAGCATACGCATGATTTCCGCGGATTTGTAAAGAATAATCTGATTCTGGCCGGAATGTACGGCAATGTCATGATCATAGCCTGGCTGATTACCCGCTTTGTGCTGGCCAACCCGCGCATCGGCAGTACGATGACCATGGCCGAGACCATCCGGAATACCTTTGTGAACATGAAGGATGTGTTCCTGGTCAGCTGCCATGTCATGCCGAAGTACTGCTTTGCCCTGCTGTGCACCGGGGCCGTGCTGCTGGCTGCCTTTGTCATCCTGAAGGCCGGCAGGCCCATGCGGCTGTATGAAATCCCGTATCTGGTCTTTGTCGATCTGCTGGCCGGTTTCGCGCTGTATTTTGTCAAGGCGAGCACGGACTTCTCCCCGCGGATTGTCTATCCGTTCGGGGCCCTGGCCGGGATCATGCTGGTGCATCTGTTTGTGAATCACCACGAGGCCATGATGGCTGTCTATGAAAAGCCGGAGAAACTCTGGCTGGCGCTGTTTGCGGGTGTCCTGCTGTTCCAGGCGGCCAACTTCACCTGGATCTTCCGTGACCGCTACCGGGTCAACGCGAAGGACCGCGAGATCTGCCTGCAGATCGGGGAGAGCATCGACCGCTATGAGGCCGAAACCGGCAATACAGTTACAACCATCACGATTTACCACGATGACCAGTTGACCTGGAATTATCCGGGCATGGACGGCCGCGGTTTCAATACCCGGGCGTTTGTGGAGTTCTGGAGTGATGTCAATGCGATCAACTGCAACCTGGACCGGCACTATGAACGCGGGGTGGCCCAGGCAGAATACAATGATTATTTCTACGGGAAAAACTGGGATGATTTTTCCGCGGAACAGCTCGTCTTTGACGGGGACACACTGCATTTGTGTGTGTATTGAGCGGTTTTAGAAAAAGTGCGGCTGTGCTACAATGCCCGTATATGGAACGTATTGACTCCACGCAGAATGCCAGGGTGAAAAACTGGGTCAGACTGCATCAGAAAAAAGGCCGGGATGAAACCGGTCTGTTTCTCATTGAAGGAATGCACCTGACAGAAGAAGCCCTGAAAGCCGGCATCGTGGAAACGGTCATCACCGACATTGAACCGGCGTTCGCGTTTGATCACATCATCATGACCACTCCTGCGGTCATGCACAAACTGTCACAGAATCCTTCCGGGGCGCATGTCATCGCGGTCTGCCGGCAGCTGCGGAAGCAGGCTGAGGGAAACAGCCGGATCCTGATTCTGGATGATATCCAGGACCCTGGCAACCTCGGGACGTTAATCCGGACAGCGGTATCCTTTTCGTTTGATGCCGTATACTGCTCGGAAAAAACATGTGATCTTTACAACGAAAAAGTCATCCGGGCAACCCAGGGGGCGCTGTTTGCCATCCCGGTAATCCGCACGGATGTGGAGAAGCTGACGGAACAGCTGCAGCAGCAGGGGGTGCAGGTGATTGCGGCCACCCTGCAGGAAGCCGAACCGATGAGCGCGGTCGAAGCACAGCCGGCCATGGCCTTTATTCTCGGGAATGAGGGCAATGGCGTGCGTCTGTCCCTGCAGAAAGCAGCGGACCGGCGGCTGAAGATCGAAATGAACGGCTTTGAGTCACTGAATGTGGCAGTGGCCGGCGGCATCATCATGTACAGATACAGGGGGCAGCGATGATCCTGCTGTTCAGCGATATGAATTATGACCGGGAATGGGCTGCCGGCCTGCTGGCAGAGACTTTTTCCTATATGCAGACAGCGGCGGTCCTGCCGCTTGTCCATGAAGAAGGCTGGGCCAGTGACGCGGTGATGCATGGTGACCTCCTGGCAGAAGAGGAAAATCTCTACCGCCTGCAGCGGCCTTTACGGGCGTATGGCATGAAACCGGAAAATATCCGTATCCTGAATCAGAACGGCCTGGAGCCGGAGATATTTGCGCGGGTTCTGCAGCACAGTGATGTCCTGGTCCTGAGCGCCCGGAGTGCATCCGAGGCCTGCCGGATCCTGGACGATCACGGCCTGGCTTCCCTGATCCGGCGTTACCATGGCCTGCTGATCGGCATCGGAGCCGGGGCTGAAGCCCTGCTGGATACCGTGGAAGACAGCTGGTATGGCGTGGAGCGGGAAGGCCTCGGTGTTCTTTCCGGCTTCCACCTGATGATGAACTACAGTGAAGAACCCGAACAGCTCGCGCAGATCATCCGGTATCTGGAAACCGGGGATGAATCGGTCATTATTGTCCCGGCCCAGGGCGGGGTTCTGTTTGACTACGGCAATATCGAACTGCTCGGCAGCGCGTTTATCGCTGACGAGCGTGATCTGGATGAACTGTACAGCCTGTACAGCGGCTAGAAAGGAGTGATGAAAGATGTCCATGATGAGCCTGACATTTCTGACTGCTTTCCTGCCGGCTGTTTTTCTGTTGTATTGGGCTTTCCGAAAACAGATTTCGGTGCAGAACTGTATCCTGATGATCGGCAGCCTGGTTTTCTATGGTTGGGCTGACTGGCGGACTCTGATGATTCTTATAGCTTGCATCGTGATCACGTATGTTGGTGGACTTTTATATGAAAGCAGCGGCAGCCAGACTGTTTTGAAAGTATCGCTGGTGCTTAATTTCCTTATTCTGATCTATTTCAAATACACTAATTTCATCCTGGCAACGATCGGGATGGCACCGTTGGAGATTATTCTGCCGGCTGGGGTATCGTTTTATGTTTTCCAGAGTTCAACCTATCTGTTTGCTCTGCTGCAGGGCAGTGGAACAGTGGAGCATAATCCGGTGAACTATGCACTGTTTGTGTCATTTTTCCCGGTTATCATGTCAGGACCGATCCAGCGCAGCAATACATTTTTACCCCGTCTCAAAAACCAGAAACATCTAAGTTATGAGCAGTTTGAGAAAGCGATTCTCCTTTTTCTCTGGGGAGTATTTCTGAAATTGGTCATTGCCGACCGGCTGGCTCTGTTTACCGATCCGGTTTTTGATGCCTTTGAAGAATACAGCGGTCTGATGACTTTGACGGGCATGGTGCTTTACTCTTTTCAGATTTATGCCGATTTTTCCGGTTACAGCCTGATGGCCATGGCTGTGGCGCAGTTGTTCGGCTATCCGCTGGATGAAAATTTCCGACAGCCGTATCTGGCGCTGACAATAGCTGATTTCTGGCGGCGCTGGCATATCTCCCTGACCTCTTGGTTCCGCGATTATGTCTATATTCCCCTGGGCGGCAGCCGGCAGGGCAGATGGCGGCAATACCGCAATATCATGATTGTCTTTCTGATCAGCGGGCTATGGCATGGGGCGGCTAAGCGTTTCATTATCTGGGGTGCCCTGCACGCCCTGTTTCAGATCATCGGACATATTTCCTTGCCTCTTCGTAAAACTGTTACAGACTTTTTGCATATTAATCGAAAGCATATAATCTGGAAGAGCATACAGCGGCTGAATGTATTTGTATTAACGACTTTTGCCTGGGTGTTTTTCCGGGCGTATTCCGTTTCGGCTGCGATTGGCATTTTCCGTTGTCTCGTGCATTTCAGTATTGTGTTTGACCTGGCATCTACCGGCATGAAATCCTGGGATAAGAATATTATTCTGATTGCTTTGCCTCTGTTGGCATGCGTATCAGTATTAAAGGAGAATGGATTTGATAGTTCGATGATTCTTAAGCGGACTTGGAGCCGCTGGATTGTCTATCTGATCCTGATGATTTCCATAGTTCTTTATGGCATGTACGGACCCGGTTATTCAGCCAGCAATTTTATCTATGAGGGCTTCTGATGAAAAGACTATATGTAAAAAGAGCTTTCCGGATATTTGGTTTTCTGATTCTGTCAGCAGTTTTATGGTGGTTTGGCTGCCGGACTTTAATCATGAAAAGAGATGACGGGATTCTCCCAATGCAGAATTTTTACCAGCAGCCGGAAGGTACAGTTGATGTGTTGATTCTTGGCAGCAGTCATGCCGGGGTAAACATTGATCTTGAAACAATCTGGCGCAACTATGGCTACTCAGCCTATACTCTCTGGGGCAGCAGTCAGCCGTTCTGGAATACATATCATTTCATGGTGGAGGCGCTTAAGTATCAGAGCCCGAAGGTGATTGTAGTTGATGTTTATGCCTCGGTGTATCAGCATGAATATGCTGATAATGAACGGCAGGTTACCAATACCGAGGGAATGAGGCTGTCATTGAATAAAGTAAAGGCTATCATGGTTACTGCCCCTCAGGACCGCTGGGCTGATTTGATTCTCAGCATGCCGATCTATCACAAACGTTACAAGGAACTGGATGCGGAAGATTTCAGACATTACCCTTGGAATATCGAACTATCTGATTTCAAAGGTGGCAGTACACGGTATGGTTCAAATTGGACTGTCCCGATTGAATATAGTTATTCTGATGCTGTTACTCCCATGACTGAAAAAGAAGAAGAGTATTTCAGGAAAATCATCTCTCTGGCGCATGACAGGGGAATTCCGTTGATTCTGATCAAGACGCCAACCTCCCTGCAGGAAGAACAGCAGCCATACTATAACTACGTTAAACAAGTGGCCGCAGAATATGATGAGCCAGTATATATCTTGAATGAAATGACCGATATACTTGGTCTGGAAACACCAGATTTTTCAATCGATAATAGCCATCTCAATACCCAGGGAGCAAGAAAAGTTGGCAATTGGCTGGGAGGCATGCTCGCAAAGTATGACCTTACAGATCACCGCGGGGATGAACGCTATGTCAGCTGGGAACATTTCTGTCGCAATAGCAGCCATACTTATCTGACCCAGATTACTGAACTGAAAGACTGGCTGGCGGAAGTGGAACGTGACGGTTATGGCTTGGTCATTGCGCCGGGTGCGGCAACAGATATCACACCAGATGTGCAGGACCGGCTGGGTCAATATGTATACGTGAGTACGGAAGGGGATCTCTGTGGCAGTCTGGTGACTGTGAGCCAAAATGACGGTATTGTCCTCTGGCTAAACGGCGATGAAGTATTCCGCACCCGGGAAAAAGGCTGGTTCTTTGCGGCCTACGATCCGGCCGTCGGGGAATTTGTGGATTATGCCATGTTTGAAAGTGTCAATGACAGCTGGATGCAGCGTAAGGAAGCTCCGAATCTGCTTGATTATGAGTAAAGGCGCTCTCCACTGGCAGCAGGATGAATTTCCATTGGCATCTGCCGGGAAAGAGCGTTATAATAATTTCGATTTTGACGAGGAAACTGTCATAGTAGGTGAACGAAACTCCGGACAGGGAAATGCGGTCATGGACTGGAAGCCGCATGGGAAAGACGTTCATACGAAATTCAGCAGCGGAGTCAGACGCCCGGGTGCGTTATACCCGCAATGAGGCAGAGCAATTCTGCGAAGAAAGGTGGTACCACGAGCAATTCGTCCTTTTGGATGAGTTGCTCTGTTTTTGTTTAAGAGGGAGACAAACATGAAAGAAAAGCTGAATGAAATCCGTGAGAAGGGGCTGGCCCGGATTGCCGGTACGCTGAGCATTGAGGAGCTCATTGACGTCCGGCGCGAACTGACCGGAAAGAAGAGTGAACTGAATGAAGTGCTGCGTTCCCTGGGTAAGATTGACCCGGAACAGCGCAAGGAAATCGGTATCCTCTCCACCCAGGTCAAGGACCTGTTTGCCGAAAAACTGAACGAAAAGGAAGAAGAACTGATCGCGGCGAAGAGTGTTCTGGATGAACCGATCGACCTGACTCTGCCGGGCACGGCTGTGGAAGGCGGGTCGCTGCACCCGATTACCCAGATGTGCTATGACCTGAACGATGCGTTCCTGTCACTGGGCTTTGAAGTCTATAGCGAGGATGACATCAGCAGTGAGAAATACGCGTTTGACAATCT
>JAFRHT010000111.1 GCA_017433125.1 Solobacterium sp. | reverse complement strand
TCATCGGACGCTTTCCAGCCAGGTACGGCCGACACTGATCTGCCGGCGGACTTCATCCGGGGCCGTGCCGCCGAACGAGTTTCTGGCATTGACGCACGCAGGAATACTGATGTCCCCGAGCAGTTCCTTTGTGATGCGCGGATCAACAGACTGCAGCTGTTCATCGGTGAGATCGGCATAATCACAGTGATTCTCTTCGCACAGGCGGACCATATGACCGACAATGCTGTGCGCCTCACGGAACGGGATGCCCTGCTTCGCGAAGTGCTCGGCAATATCCGTGGCATTCAGGAAGCCCTTGTTCAGCTGCTTTTCGATCATATCAAGCCGGAATTCGGTCTTTTCCAGCATGCCGGCAAAGATCTGCAGGCTGGCTTTCCATGTTTCAATCGCGTCGAACAGGCTCTCCTTGTCTTCCTGGAAGTCTTTATTGTAAGCCAGCGGCGTGCCCTTCATGACGGTCAGCAGCTGCATCAAATCACCGTATACCCGGCCGCACTTGCCGCGCACCAGCTCGGCCATGTCGGGATTCTTCTTCTGCGGCATGATGCTGGACCCGGTGCAGTAACTGTCATCGATGGCGATATATGCGAACTCCGAGGTGTTCCACCAGGCAAATTCTTCCGCCCAGCGCGACAGGTGCATCATCGAGATGCTGGCATCACTGAGGAATTCCAGGCTGTAGTCCCGGTCACTGACGGCGTCCATGGCATTTTCTGCCGGCGCCCTGAAGCCCAGCAGCTCCGCTGTCCGATGCCGGTTGATCGGCATGGTTGTCCCGGCCAGGGCACAGGCGCCCAGCGGGCAGTAGTCCATGCGCTCCAGGGTGTCCTGCAGGCGTTCGATATCCCGCCGGAACATCTGGAAGTAGGCCATGAAGATAAAACCGAGCGTCACCGGCTGGGCGTGCTGCATATGCGTAAAGCCGATTGTATAACTGTCCGCGTACTGTTCCGCCTTGGCCAGCACGATATTCTCAAGACTGTACAGCAGCTCCAGGATATTCCGGATTTCCTTCTTCAGGAACAGCCGGCCGTCCACCTGGCACTGGTCGTTGCGGCTGCGGGCAGTGTGCAGCTTCTTGCCGGTGTCGCCGATCATGGCAATGAGCCGGCTTTCAATGCCCATGTGGATATCTTCATCCTCGACATTGAACGTGATCTCGCCGCTCTGTATACCGGCCCGGATCGCTTCCAGTCCCGCGATGATCCGGTCAGCTTCGTCCTTTGTGACAATGCCCTGTTCTGCCAGCATGGTCACATGGGCAATACTGCCGTCAATGTCCTCGCTGTACATCTTCTGATCAAAGAAAATCGATGCGTTGTAATACTTGACGATTTCATCCATATCCCCGGAGAATCGTCCGCCCCACAGATTTGTCATGTAAGTACATCTCCTTTTACACATTAATGGTAATCGATCCGGCAGAAAGATGCACGCTGTCCGGCAGAAAAAAGGTATGATTTGCCTGGAGGACACAAGATGGAACTGACAATGCTCGGAACCGGTCATGCCGGGGTGACGGAATATTACAACACATGTTTCCTGCTGCACGATGAAAACGGGTATCTCCTGACGGATGCCGGCGGGGGAAACGGGATTCTGAAGCAGCTGAAGGCGGTCGGTGTCAGGCCGCAGGATATTCATGACCTCATTGTCACGCACCGGCACACGGACCACCTGCTGGGGGTCCTGTGGCTGTTCCGCATGGTGCGCGGCAGCGAACTCAGGATTTACAGCCATGCCGAAGTCATCCGTATCCTGCGGGAGATGATGTGCCTGCTCATGCCGGACAAAACATATGAAAACATTCACCTGATTGAGGTGCAGGACGGGGAAACGGTACGGATCTTAGGCCATGAGGTAACGTTCTTCGATATACACGCCGCCAAGGCCCGGCAGTTCGGCTATGTCCTGCGGTACGGGGAAGGGAAAACCCTGGTATGCCTGGGGGACGAGCCGTACAATGAGGAATGCCGCCGTTATGCGCAGGGCTGCACGTGGCTCATGCACGAGGCATTCTGCCGGGAAGCGGATGAACAGATATTTGACCCGCACCGCATCAGCCACTCCACCGTCCGGGATGCCTGCGTCAATGCGGAAAGCCTGCAGGCGGAGAACCTGATCCTGTATCACACGGAGGACCACACAAAGGGCAGCCGGAAACAGCTGTATATGGAAGAAGGAATGCAGTACTACCACGGCACGCTGCATGTGCCGGAGGATCTTGAAACGATCAAACTGATCAGGGAGGAAGCATGAAACAGTATATAGTTGATGCGTTTACTGCCATGCCGTTCAGCGGCAATCCCGCCGCCGTCTGTGTCATGGAAGCGTGGCCGTCCGAAACAGCCATGAAAAAACTGGCAATGGAAAACAACCTTTCCGAGACGGCGTTTATCGTCAAGGAAGATGCCGGCTGGCATCTGCGCTGGTTCACTCCGGCAACCGAAGTGGAACTGTGCGGGCACGCGACCCTGGCTTCGGCCTTTGTTATTTTGAATTACTACGAGCCGGACAGTGTGTCTGTCCGCTTTGATACCCTGAGCGGGCCGCTGACGGTAACCCGCAGGGACGACCGGTATGAAATGAACTTCCCGACCTATGAACTGCGGGAGATCCCGGTGACAGACGCAATGGAAGCCGCTTTCGGGGCGCGGCCGGTCAAGGCGGTGCTGGGGCTGGACCTGGTCTGTGTGTTCGCGGATGAGGAAACGGTCCGGAACATGACCCCGGACCAGGACCTGCTTGCAAAGATCGAAGGGCGGATCCAGAACGCCACGGCCGCCGGGCATGAGGCAGATTGTGTTTCGCGCAGTTTCTGTCCGAAACTCGGCATTCCGGAAGACCCGGTATGCGGCTCAGCCCACTGCCAGATCGCGGATTACTGGTCTGAGGTGCTTGGCAAAAAACAGATCAGGGCCTACCAGGCATCCCGGCGCGGCGGGTGGCTGTACTGCGAACTGCTGGAAGGCGGCCGCATCGCCCTGAGCGGGAAGGCTGTGCTGGTGGCAGTCTCGGAAATCATGGTGCCCCTGGCATAAAAACAAAAAAACACATGCGCTGTCTGAACTGCCCCATTGAAAATGGACAGTAATAAAAAAACGCGGAGAGCACCTCTTGTACAATCAAAGTACAGGAGGTTTTCTTTATGGCAAAGAAAGGAACCAAATTTAACTATTATTCACCAGAATTCAAAAAGAAAGCAG
>JAFRHT010000110.1 GCA_017433125.1 Solobacterium sp. | reverse complement strand
GTGGTGGACTGCCTCGATTTTACCGGCATCAAACACCGAACTGGTGAAGAGATCTGTCCGCAGCCAGCGGGGATCCGACTCATACAGGCCAAGGACATATGCCACTGCCCGGCCGGCGTCCCCTGCAAGGTTTTCGGCCCATTTATTCAGGGCCGGCATCCTGCGCTGCATTTCCCTTTCGAATGACTCGCTGATCGGGATTTCCGGCGCCAGGAGTTCCACCAGCCCGGCATATTCATTTTCATACTGCGACTGCAGCAGGAGCAGTGCCAGCAGCCGTTCATCGCTGCCGGGGGGCATTGCATCCCGGTTGATGATCTGGTTCATCTGGAACGCGTTCAGGGCCCGTTTGATCACCCGTGGATTCCCGTCTGTCAGGGATTCGATGGCCCGCAGACAGGCCTCGCTGTCAACGCTGTGCGTACCGTTCATCTCATTCAGCAAGGATGCAACATACCTCTTCAGATCATATCGGCTGGTCGGCAGGAAGAAGGGGATCTGAACGATCTTTTCAAAGAACCGGCGGGCATACTCCTCGTCGATTTCGTTATTGTACTTGGCTTTGACGCCGTTGCGGACCAGATGGTGATCCATTGCCAGGACAAACACACAGCCTTCGCAGTCCATGAAATTCTTCATGTCTTCCAGGAGGCTGACAGCCGCCGCCGGCTGCAGGCGGTCCAGATCATCCACAAACACGACCAGGCGCCGGGTTCTCTTTTTTTCGGCCTTTTCATCGTTCTCAGGGTCAGGGTTTTCCAGATCCGCGATCGTTTTCAAACCGGTCAGAACATCAATCCGTTGCTGCAGTTTTTCTTTCACTTTGACCATTTCAGCGAAATAGTCTGTCTCTGCATCTTCGGCCTGACCGCCGTCTTTCTGTGTCAGCGCTGCCGAAATCTGTTTCACCGCATAGATCAGCACATTGATTTTTCCGCCGCCGAAGAATGCATCAGCCCCGCCAAGACCCCACTGAAAGCCTTTGCGCAGAAGATCCTTAAGACTGCCGGCCCCTTCGCCGAAATATTTACTGTACGTTTCTTTTTCACTGTCGGGTGTTTTGTCGTTTGCTTCATAGGCCGCATCGATTTCTTTAATCAGCAGCTGCAGCATCGGCAGGAACAGTCGTTCTTCCCCGGCCCGGGAGTACTGCCATGTATTGAACAGGACAGTAACGCACTTCAGGTCTTCACTTGTATCGTTATCCAGATTGTCCCGGATCATTCTCATAAAGCTGGATTTGCCGGTTCCCCAGCTGCCCTGGACGGCAATCGACATCGGGGTCTGGCAATGCCTGATGAATTCCGTGCAGCCTTCCGCAAAGGTTTTCATGCCGAGGAAATCGTTCTCTGTTTCCATGTCGGCGAGCGCGTAGATTTTTTCTGTTTCTGTCATGGCTGTGCCTTTCCAAGGAAGATTTCTTCCATTTCCTTCTGATTCAGGTGATTCTTTTTCATCAGCGCGCTGACCAGGGCATCCAGCAGTCCGCGGTGTTCCCGGATCAGCCGGATATCCTGTTCAAGGGCATGTGCCAGCATCTCATTGATGCGGTGCCGGTAAGCTGCCCCGGAAGTGTTTCCGAACACTGCCAGACCTGCCTCTTCATCCATGCCAAAGCGGGTGAGGATCATTTCGGCGGTCCGGGTAGCCCGCTGCAGGTCAACGGCTGCCCCGGTGTTGATGCCGGCATCCGGTCCGTAGCAGACTATTTCGGCAGCCCGGCCGCCCAGAGCCACGGCAATCTGCTGAAGCAGGTCCTTACGGGTCAGATAGATCCGGTCTTCATCGTGTTCCATCTGCGTATAGCCGCCGTATACCCCGCGGGATGTAATGGTGATATAGGCCGGACAGTGGCCGCAGAGCCACTGGATCAGGGCATGCCCGGCTTCGTGTCTGGCGGTGGTGAGCACAACGCTTTCACTGTGCGGTTTTTCTTCCCCGTCCGCAAAGGTTTCGAAAGCTTCCTCAAACCTGGTGTCATCCAGTACCGGCCAGTCGTTCATGATCATCATGCGGACCGCCGCGTTGACCGCCAGCCGCAGCCAGGCAAAGCTCCTGCCGGCCGTCCGTACGGCAATGCTTTCCAGTTCGCTGTCAGACAGGGCAAACAGGCCTTCATACCGGCCGATTTCCGCCTGCAGGGCCTTTTTCCGGTCTTCCCGGTCCGGCAGGTCCACAAACAGCACGTTGTCAAACCGGCGCAGCACCGCCTCATCGATTGTCATGCCGGTGCCGGAAACACTGTAGTTGGTAGCTCCGATCACAAAGACCGGGCGGCTGCGGTGCACGGTAAATCCGTCCATCTCCGTCAGCAGTTCTGTCAGGGCATTTTCCCGGTAGGTTTCCTGCCCACTGCGGGTTCTGGCCAGGTTGTCAATTTCATCTATGAAGATAACGGCCGGGGCATACTTCCGGGCGGTATTGAACGTCTGCCGGAGCCGGTCAGCCCCGTCAGGCCCGGCAAACTCACTGCCCTGGGTACTGATGAACGCCAGTCCGGCTTCGTGGGCAAAGGCCCTGGCCAGCATGGTTTTCCCGGTCCCGGCCGGGCCGTACATGAGCAGGCCCCGGGGCACCCCGGACAGCTTCGTGCTGAAACTGTAGGGATCCTTCAGATAGCGGATAAAGAACTTCATTTCCTGTTTGACATGTTCCTGGCCGATCACATCATCGAAGGATTCTTCCGGCAGGGACAGGCTGTTCAGCACGCTCTTCTCATCGCCGGCCTGCACGGCCATCCGGACATTGTACCCGCAGAGGCGGATTTCCGCTTCTGTACCGTCAGGGGAAACATATTCCACCGCCCGGAAATGAACGGCAGAGCTGGATCTTGTCAGCCGGAATACCTGCTGCTCCACTGCCAGACCGGTCCGGATGGCATCCAGTTCTTCGCTGAAGTCCGGCGCGTCCAGGTCCAGCACGCCGCGCACACCCAGCTGCTGCAGCGCCAGCCGATCCACGGCATCAAACTGCCGGTCTTTATCCTGGGCCACATAGACAGGGACAGCCGGATACTCATCCAGCACCCGTTCCAT
>JAFRHT010000109.1 GCA_017433125.1 Solobacterium sp. | reverse complement strand
CTGCTTTCTTTTTGAATTCTGGTGAATAATAGTTAAATTTGGTTCCTTTCTTTGCCATAAAGAAAACCTCCTGTACTTTGATTGTACAAGAGGTGCTCTCCGCGTTTTTTTATTACTGTCCATTTTCAATGGGGCAGTTCATGCGGGCCGGTTTTCATATTGCTCAATACTCCCTGAGGATTTCCCTGGCCACGTAGACCCCGCTGGCTGAGGCATGGGACAGGGAGTGGGTCACCCCGCTGCCGTCACCGATCACAAACAGATCCTTGTGGCAGGTTTCCAGACGGCTGTTCAGCTCCACTTCCATGTTGTAGAACTTGACTTCAACGCCATACAGCAGCGTATCATCATTGGCTACGCCGGGGGCAATCTGATCCAGGGCGTAGATCATCTCGATGATCCCGTCCAGTATCCGTTTCGGCAGCACCAGGCTCAGGTCACCCGGGGTGGCGTTCAGGGTCGGCCGGACACTGCCGTTTTCAATCCGGGCCGGCGTGCTGCGGCGGCCGCGCTCGAGATCACCGAAACGCTGCACAATGACCCCGCCGCCCAGCATATTGCTTAATCTGGCAATGCTTTCGCCATAGCCGTTGCTGTCCTTGAACGGCTCGGAGAAATGTTTGCTGACCAGCAGCGCAAAGTTGGTGTTTTCCGTCTTGCGGTGCTCGTCCTCGAAACTGTGGCCGTTGACCGTCACAATCCCGTTGGTATTCTCAGTAACCACGATGCCGTGCGGATTCATGCAGAAAGTACGGACCGGATCCTCGAATTTCTCTGTCCGGTACACAATTTTGCCTTCGTACAGTTCATCGGTGATGCTGTCAAAAATCACGGAAGGAATTTCCACCCGGACGCCGAGGTCAACCCGGTTGGAATGCGTCGGAATATCCAGTTCCCGGCAGATATGTTCCATCCACTTGCTGCCGCTGCGGCCGACGGATACAATGCATTTTGCGGCCGTATAGTGTTCCCCCTTCTCTGTGATGATCTCATAACCATCCTCACAGATCCGCAGGTCATAGACCGGTGTATCAAAATGGAAATCAACCTTATCCCTGAGTTCCGCATACAGATTGCCCAGCACAACATAATTGATATCCGTACCCAGGTGGCGTACTGAAGCATCCAGCAGGGTCAGCCGGTTCTGCATGCATAATTTCTTGAACGCAGTGCCGGCAGTGCTGTACATCTTCGTACCGGCCCCGCCGTAACGGCAGTTGATATCATCAACATACCGCATCAGTTCCATGGCCGTGTCCCGGCCGATGTATTCATACAGGGTGCCGCCGAAATCATTCGTAATATTGTATTTCCCGTCTGAAAAAGCTCCGGCCCCGCCGAATCCGTTCATAATGGCGCACGGCTTGCAGCGGATGCAGGATTTAACGGTCCTGCCGTCAATCGGACACTTTCTCTTTTCCAGCGGATGACCCGCTTCAAACACACCGATCCGCAGTTCCGGGCTGTTTTCCGCCAGTTCATAGGCTGAGAAAATACCGCCCGGACCGGCCCCGATAATCATGACATCATAGTCCATATAAAACCCTCCAGAGATAAAGCCCGCATATCATTCCATGAAATCCGCGGTGAATCATCAGTCACCGTACGGGCATAGAAAAACCCGGATCAGTATTCCGGGCTTCTGCTTCAGCCGTTGACTTCGCTGTACTTGCGGCGCCATTCGCTCAGGTTGTCTGTATAGTAACGTACAGACAGGGAAGCATCGTCCGCTTCTACAATGAAGTAGTCGCCTTCCAGCATGCAGTCCTTGATTGCTTCGACGCACGCAGCCATGTTGTCGGCCCCGGCCTCGACTTCAGTCAGCAGGTCACCGGCATTGACTTCGATGTACAGCCAGTTCCAGCTATGGGCTTCACCCTTCTTCCAGTTGATGATGTCTTTATAATCCTGTACGGACTTCTTCGGCATCACAGGTACCGCTTCGGCCTTGACAGCTGTCTTCTTTACGGTTTTTTTGGCGGCCGGTTTCTTTGCGGTTGTCTTTGCTGCTGTCTTATCAGCTGCAGCAGCTGTCTTTTTTGCAGTTTTCTTTGCGGCAGGCTTCTTGACTGTCTTCTTTTCAGTTACTGTTTCTGTCACAGCCTTTTCTTCCGCTTTCTTCTTTGCAGGCATAATAACTCCTCCTTTACTTCGAAGCATAATCGCTTCAGCGTTATATTATAGCACTGTTTTCACAAAGTGCCATTTTTTGCTTTTATTTCCCGTTACATAAGCAGCAAATCTGTCAGTTATTCCGTAGGAATCCATCCGAAATGCTGACACACCCTGCGGATTCCGTCCATTGGAGCCGGGTCAGTCACATAGTCAGCCATGGCAAGAAGCGGCGGATAACCGCCGCCCATAGCGACCGACAGCCACTCCTGGCCGAACATGACCATGTCATTCTCACCGTCTCCGAAGACAACCGCATCAGCCGGATCAGCGCCTAAATACGCCAGCATGTCCCGTATGCCGCGGTCTTTGGCATCGTGCTGATACCAGAAGTAAGGTTTATCCATACGTATATGCCCCAGCAGATCCCGGGAGGCAATACGGTTCTCCTCCGCTTCCGGTACGGACAGATAGAACTTGTAGATTGCCGGGACGGTGTCAAATGACAGGTCCGGCTGCAGAATGTAGTTGGTGGGTTCCTGCCGCTCTCCGGCCTGGTCCAGAAACCGGCTGTCCCGCATCAGTACATCTGTACTGTCTCCGGGCGCGATCAGGATCCCGTAGCCCAGGGCATCAGCTTCATGAATGATCGTGAGGGCTTTGTCCCGGTCCAGGGGACTGTTCCGGATAATCTCATCATTGAGAATCAGGGCAGCCCCGCCGTTGGCCACATAGTTGTGAATCCCCGCTGCCTTCGCAGCCGGAATGGTCTTGTAGCAGGCCCGGCCGGTAGCAATGGCCACAAAGTGCCCCTGTGCTTCCAGTTCCCGAATTGTCTGCAGACCGCTCGGCACAAAAGCACCGGTCTTCAGATCGGTCAAAGTACCGTCAATGTCAAAAAAGAAATAGCGTTTCCGGAACATCGTCATACCTGTTTATGCGTCCGCCGTTTTCCTGCCGGTCATGAATACAGCATAAGCAATCAGCAGGATCAATGCAATTGCCCAGGCTGCGCGGAAGTCGTAACGGTCAATCAGCAGCACCCCGAGCACTACCCCGAAGAAGAACGAGAACAGAATCAGGCCATAGTGAAAGGCCCGGCGCCGCTGCGTTTCATTGTGTTCAACCACCGCCTGGTAGAGTGCTTCGGCACAGGAACGCATATTCCCCGTGCAGAAGACACTGGCATAGTTTTCGGTGCCGCCAAGGGTCCGGAACATGCAGAACTGCATGGCCGCCAGGAATGATACCCAGTTGTTGACCAGGGTGTTGTAAGTTCCCGGGATGCACCCGATCAGGATGAAGGAAACGGCTTCAATCAGCAGCACGGCATGAATATGCCCGGCCCTTTCATATATGCGGCTGCGGGTCAGAAACTGGGCACAGAAAACGCCCAGAAAGAAGCACGCAACCGGCAGCAGAAAATGCAGGACCATCGGCATGTCACGATGCATGAGATGGATTGCCAGCTGGATATAATTGCCGGTCTGGCCGGTGGCGAATACTTTTCCCCTTGTCATATATGTATAGGAATCCATAAACCCTCCGGCCGCTGTCAGCAGCATGCCGAAGCGAAGCCGCTGGGTAATCGTAATTTCTCTGTTGTTCATATGCAGTATCCTCGAAGTACCCGTGTATCATACTTCCGATCCCGGAGGATGGCAAGAATTGTCCGGCATAAAACTCAATAACACGCCCGGAACGGCTGCAGTCTCGGTGTCCCGGAAGAGACCGGATTCTCCGCGAAAAAGGAATCATCAGGAACACCTGCCAGGCTGTCTGTGTCCGCATGCCCCTCATGTTTTTCATAACTAAAAAAAATCAGCCTGACGAGCAGACTGATTTTGTTCTTGTCAGATGTAACCGGTGAAGCAGTTTACACTTCCGATTATTTCAGCGGCAGATCATTTGCCACGGCAGCTTCCCAGACAAACTTCTGCAGAGTTGCGGCCTTTTCCGGATCCAGATCAAGCCACAGGGTATTCTTATCCCAGTTCGGCTTGAAGACATTGCCGGCTGCCTTCTTCAGCTCAGCCATCAGAGCCGGGTCATTGCCGCTTTCATGGTAGCGGTCATTGGCAGCCAGGAATTCCTTTGCTTCCTCCACGGTGCTCGATACGGAGCGGATGGCCCTGGTCGGCAGGCCTTCCGGGCTGGCATTGAAGATGACGGAATAAACCGAAAGCGCTCTTGTATATGTGCCGTATGGCGAGCAGTGCTCACCGTCAACGAAATACATGTCAATATCCGGACGTTCCTGCAGAACCCGTTCAAAGACATAACCGGTCGGTGTATGGGTTACACCGGCTTCTTTCGACAGGGTCTGGTAGGTGTTGTACATGACCGCCTGATGTTCAGGATACTTGCGCTCTGCCCATGGCATGCACAGAATCGGTGTCACACCATTTGCCTTGGCAAGCCTTATGATTTCCTTGCCGTCACGGATGGTCTGCTCCGGTGAAGGACATGGTGAGTGCGCAGCCTGCTGCATGATCATATAGTCATAGTTGCCGTGCAGCAACGCGAACCGCAGCTGTGATCCCTGCTGCAGATGCCATTCGTAAGTTACCCCCGGATAAGCCATCAGATCCGCTTCCACTTCAACATCCGGCTGGCCGGCTTCGGCAAGATATTTGAATACTACTGGAAGATCGTTGAAATACGTATGGCTGTTGCCCAGAAACAGTACTCTCAGTTTTTTCATTATGTGTCCTCCTCGTACATGAATGAGCTTTGCTAAGTCCGTTTTAGCACGGACGGCCGGGGTTTGTAAACAGATTCGCCACAGCCGTAATTCCCCTGTCAAAGCCGGTGTGAAATGACCGCAGCACCGCCGGTAATTATCCGGTTGCCTGCGGAAACTGTACGTACCTTTAAATTTACATGCTCTCATTGAAACAACGGGGCCGCCTGATGTAAATTAGTTATTAGATTACTGATCCATCTTCGAATGGAGGTCTGCTGTGGGAAAATCTTTATTGGCAAAACTGAAAGAAGCCCTGGTCTCTGTTGTGCCGGTTCTGGGGCTGGTTCTGTCGCTGTCCTTCACGCCCCTGGCGCCGTTGGCACCGCATGAAAGAGTCGTATTCGCAGTCTGCGCATTATTCCTTGTGATCGGCATAGGCCTGTTCAATCTGGGCGCAGACCTGGCCATGTCACCGATCGGCCGGTATACCGGTGAAGGCCTGACGAAGTCGCGGAAAATTGTGATTCTGGCCTGTACATGTTTCTTCATGGGTGTGCTGATCACCGTTGCGGAACCGGATCTGTCTGTACTGGCGGGTCAGATCAGCGATGTGGTCAATCCGGCAATGCTGATTGCGGCAGTCGGCATTGGCGTCGGCATGTTCCTGGTGCTTGCGGTTGTCCGTATCGTTACCAGGACTGACCTGACATCGATGCTGCTGTTCTTCTATATGCTGCTGTTTGCTTTTGCAGCCATGATGATTGCCCGCGGCGGACAATCCTATCTGCCCCTTGCCTTTGATTCCGGCGGCGTAACAACCGGGCCTATTACAGTTCCGTTTATCATGGCACTCGGCCTTGGTATTGCCCAGACATTGGGCGGCCGCAATGCCAGTCAGAACAGTTTCGGTCTGATCGCCCTGTGTTCCGCCGGTCCGGTGCTTGCAGTCCTGATTCTCAGTATTGCGGCCAGTGGTGCCAGCATCAATTTCCCCTTGCCGGAATACTCTGTCATGACGGCAATCGGTCCCGAATTCTGGGCACTGCTGGGTGAAACCGCCTGGGATGTCGCCAAATCACTGCTATTGATGGTCCTGTTCTTTGCCGGGCTGCAGAAATTCATCCTGCACCTGCCTGCACAGAAACTTGTCCAGATCGGTTTCGGCCTGGTCTTCGCATTTACCGGCCTGGTCATATTCCTGGTGGCAGTCACCATCGGATTCATGCCCGTCGGTTTCAAGATCGGCTATACGATGGGAAAATCCGATCCCAGATTTCTGGAATTATTTGCGTTCATCATCGGAATGGTTGTGGTCCTTGCCGAACCGGCAGTCCATGTGCTGAACCAGCAGGTGGAAGAAGTGACCAACGGGGCTGTAACCCGGCGTCAGATGATGATTGCCCTGTCCGTCGGGGTCGGGGTTTCCATCGGTCTCTCGGTTCTCCGGCTGCTGCTGGGATTCTCGCTTCTGTATTATCTGATCCCGGGCTATCTGCTGTCGCTTGGACTGTCATTCTTTGTGCCGAAACTCTATACGGCAATTGCCTTTGATTCCGGCGGCGTGGCCAGCGGACCGCTGACCAGCAGCTTCATCCTGCCGCTGGTCATCGGGGCCTGTGTAGCCATGCGCGGTCCCGGTTACATCATGGAATATGCGTTCGGAGTAGTGGCCATGGTTGCGATGACACCGCTGATCACAATCCAGGCGCTGGGTTTCCGCTCTGTTGTATCAGGCTTTATGCATGAAAAGTCAGCCGTCCGCAGAATTCTGTCTGCAGATGATGCCCAGATCATTTATTTCGATTCGGAGGACTGAACAATGAGTGACAAGGAAAGGAATATCGCCCCGGAAAAACTGGTTCTGCTGATTACCGTTGTCCAGAAAGGCAAAGGAACCTTCTTCGCGGATTTTATCAAAACATTTGATTCCAACCTGCAGGTCAGTATTGTCGGCACCGGAACTGCCGAGAGCAATCTTGCGGAATTTCTCGGGCTCAAGGAAAACAAACGAAGCATCGTCTTCAGCATCCTGCGTGAAGACAAAGTTGATGCCTGCATGGAGGCACTGCAGGACAAGTTCCATACAGTAAATAACGACACCGGAATCTCATTTGCCATGCCGCTGTCCAGTGTGATCGGCAAACTGACATATGGGTTCCTCAGCAATGATGAAAGACTCGGAAAGGGAAACAGATGATATGAATAAACAGTTTGAAGCAGTATTCTGTGTCATAAATGCAGGCTTTGCAGATACGGTGATGTTCGCAGCAAGAAAGGCAGGCGCAACCGGGGCGACCATCCTGAAGGGACATGGTACAACCCGGACCGAGGCCGAAAAGCAGTTTAACCTGACAATTCAGCCGGAGAAGGAAGTTGTTATTATTCTGATTCCGAAAGAATTCAAGGATGATGTCCTGAAACAGATCTACGCCATTGCCGGGCTGGAAAGTGAAGGCCACGGCATCGCCTTTTCCGTACCTGTCACGAAAGTCGTCGGTCTGGAAGGTTTTACCGACGAATCGGCATCCGAAGAAGCGGCCGGCCCGCCGGCAGAATCACTCTGATCCGGCCATCCTCACAGATATAATCCGGCTGTATACCGGCACTCCCTTTATTTATAACCAAATCAGGCATATTCAAAAAACGG
>JAFRHT010000108.1 GCA_017433125.1 Solobacterium sp. | reverse complement strand
TTCATCCTCCGGTTTTTTTATTTTTTACAGATTCATAGTAAAACAGAAAGAAACGTACGTAAACAGACGTGCCTGCAGACGGATGTGTGAAAAGTTCCCGTCTGAATGCTTGCAAATCTCCCGGTTGAAAACACGCAAAGATCCCGGCTGATGTCAGATCGCATTCTCAGTTGCCGATGATTGATCTTCCGCTGGCAGTGAGTTCTTCTTCTCATCAGCAAAAACCTGATTGAATGCTTCCCCGAAAAACAGAATCGCTATGATGATGTTCAGCCACATTGCACTCAGAAACAATGCTGCCAGTGAACCGTATATGTTGGAAGCTTTCCAGAACTGCGGGATGAAGAAGGAAAACGCTGCTGTGAAAAGGGCCGAGATCAAAGCTGTAAGGAGCGCCCCCGGCAGACACTCTTTCAGATCATGTTTCCCGCCCCCAAGGTATGTATAAGTCAGAAGAATAACAAAGACATTCGCAGCGATCAGGAAGATGCCGCTGTATTCAAAGACCATCAGCATGATACCGGCAATATCCGGAAGGGAAAGCAGGTCTGTAACCAGTGTGATCAACTCCAGCACGATTTTCCCGAACAGCTGGAAAATCAGCAGGGCAGGAGTCATGATAATATACAGCAGCGTAAAAATGATTGCTGTCACTTTGTCCCGTAGGAAATTCTTCGGTTCATGCTGCATTGTTTTAAGTCCCAGTTGAATCGCTGAAATACCCCGTGAGGCAGATACCAGCGCCGCCATGGCTGACAGTAATGCCACAAAGCCGTCAGACTGCCGATTCAGGCTGTGGATCATGCTTTCAAGCATGATGCGGACTTCCGGTACAATCCGGCTGCGTTCGAAGATTAACGCCGCTGTTTCTTCAACCGAAAAACCCGGAATCCGGTTGATGACGGCGATCCCCAGGATCAGCAGCGGTATCATTGCCATCAGAATGCAGAAGGCCGCATAGCCGGAATAGACAAGCATCTCATGCACGGTAAAAAAGTGCCGTGCTTTCCTGATCATGACTGCTGATTTATGCATGCGCCCTTTTTTCATGTCAGATCAATTGTACCATTATAAACGGCCGCGAAACATTCGCGGCTTTTCCCATGCAAAGCACTGACGGAGAAATCGGCAATATCATCCCCGATACCGCAAAGGTGATCGGATTCTGGTGTCTTTCTTCCTGTTTTTGCAAGCCCGTGTTAAAATAATGACTTGAATTTACCTATAAGAGGAGGCCTTATGAAAATACTGATTGCAGGCGGCGGCAAAGTCGGATCATCACTGATCCGCCAGCTGACAACAGAAGGTCATGAAATAACATTGATTGACAGAAGCGCCGGTGTGCTGGAAGAGATCATGGAACAGTATGACATCATTGCCGTACAGGGCAATTCGGCAACCATGTCGGTACTGGAGCAGGCCGGGGTCGGCGAAGCGAATCTGCTCATTGCGGCGACGGATGCGGACGAAGTCAATCTGCTGTGCTGCATGACGGCCCATGTCATGAACCCGGAAATACATACCATTGCCAGAATCCGCAATCCGGAATACCGGGATCAGTCCTATCTGATGCGGGATCGGTTCGCGCTGAATATGATCATCAATCCGGAAGAGGAAGCAGCCAAGGAAATCGCCAGGCTGCTGCAGCTGCCGGGCTTCATGAAAATCGATATGTTTGCCCGCGGTTCGGCTGAGATTGCCGAACTGAGGATCGGTGCCGACAGCCCGATGAAGGGTGTTCCGCTCAGCAAGCTGAGTGCCAACATCCGCTCGCAGGTGCTGATCTGCGCCGTGCAGCGGGACGGGAAGTGCATTACACCGGACGGCAACTTTGTCCTGCAGGAGAATGATATTGCCTATGTCACAGGTTCCCAGGCCAGTCTGGCCAGCCTGCTCAATAATCTGAATATCCTGAAGCGCAAGGTGCGCCAGGTGCTTATTGTGGGCGGCGGCCGCATCAGTTATTATCTGGCCAAGGAACTGGAAAACAGCGGCATCCGGGCCACAATCGTCGAAAGTGACGGCAAGCGGTGCCATGAGCTGGCGACGGTCCTGCCGGAGATCACGGTGGTGCAGGGTGATGCGAGCAGCCAGGAATTCCTGGACAGTGAAGGCATTGAGAACTTTGATGCCCTGGTAACCTTAACCGGCATGGATGAACTCAATATCGTCATTTCCCTTTACGGCGATGCCCGGAAGGTTCCGGTCATCATCACGAAACTGAGTCATGCGGAAAACAACCGCGTGCTGGATACCCTGCCGATCGGCAGCGTCATCTCCCCGAAGGAACTGATCTGCTCGTCCCTGGTGCGCTATGTCCGGGCCATGCAGAACAAGGAAGGGGCTGCCCAGACGATCCATATGATCGCCAACGGCCAGGGCGAAGCCATCGAATTCATTGTTGATGAAGAGACAAAGCATATCGGCGAACCGCTGAAAGACCTGAAGATCAAGCCGAATGTGCTGGTTGTCAGCATTTCCCGCGGCTGGAACAGCGAACTGCCGCACGGCAACTCGAAATTCGCGCTTGGAGACAATGTCGTCATTGTCACCAACGGCGATACGAAAATCCTGCAGCTGAACGATATTTTTGAGGACTGACAGATACCATGAACTATAAGATGATCGGGAAGATTCTTTCCCCGCTTCTGCTGATTGAAGTAGCCTTCATGGTACCGGCGCTGGCCCTGTGTCTTTATGACGGATCAAGGGCGGCAGCCCGGGGTTTTATCATTGCCATGATCGCGACGGTAGTGGTGTCCGGGATTCTGCATCTTCTGACAAAAAACGCCCCGGCCGGCTTCTATGCCCGTGAAGGCCTGGTGCTGACCGGCCTGACCTGGATCGTGATGTCGATCCTGGGCTGCCTGCCGTTCTGTATTTCCGGGGAAATACCGTCGTTTATCGACGCGCTGTTTGAAATGGTATCCGGTTTTACCACCACCGGTTCGAGTATCCTGCCGGAAGTAGAAAGCCTGTCCCGCGGCATTCTGTATTGGCGCAGCTTCAGCCACTGGGTCGGCGGCATGGGCGTGCTGGTGTTCCTGATGGCGATTGTGCCGCTGTCCGGCAAGAACGAAGGCTTCACCCTGCATATCCTGCGGGCCGAAAGCCCGGGTCCGTCGGTCGGCAAACTGGTGCCGCGCATGAAGAACACCGCCCGGATCCTGTACTGGCTTTATGTTGCCCTGACCGTACTGGACTTCCTGTTCCTGATGCTGGGCGGGATGCCCTGGTTTGAGGCGCTGTGCCACGCGTTCGGTACAGCCGGCACCGGCGGCTTCGGCGTCAAAAATGATTCCTTCGGCAGCTACAGCCCGTATCTGGTCAATGTGACAACGGTGTTCATGCTGCTGTTCGGCGTGAACTTCAGCTGCTATTATCTGCTGCTTCTGAAGCGGTTCAGGGATGTCTTCTCGGATGAAGAACTGCGTACGTATATCGGTATTGTTGTCGGCTCCACAGTCCTGATTACCCTCGGCATAAAGGGTCTGTACCCGACACTGGGTGAGGCAATCCGGCATGCGGCTTTCCAGGTCGGCTCGATTATCAGTACAACCGGTTACGGCACGACGAACACAGACCTGTGGCCGCCGTTTGTCAAAGCGCTGATGCTGTTCCTGATGATCTGCGGTGCTTCGGCCGGCAGTACCGGCGGCGGTATGAAAGTGGCCCGTATCATCCTGGCCATGAAAGCCCTGCGCCGCAATATCCATGAGAATCTGCACCCGTCCGAAGTCAGCCGGGTCCGCTTCAATAAAGCCCCGGTGGACGAGCGGGTAATCAAGAATCTCAACGGCTACCTGGTCGCGTATTTCACGATCATCATCCTGAGCGTCATTGTTGTATCGCTGGACGGTTTCTCGGTGGAGACGAATATCTCGGCCGTGCTGGCCACCTTCAACAACATCGGGCCGGGCTTCGATGCAGTCGGTGCCACCAGCAACTTCGGCGCGTACGGCACGCTGTCAAAACTCGTGTTCATCGCCGACATGCTGGCCGGCAGACTCGAGATCTTCCCGATCCTGATTCTGGCTTCCAGAAGCACCTGGACAAGACGGTAACAAAAAACAGCTCCTGTGGGAGCTGTTTTCAGTCGTCCTAGTGGACAGTTGAGCACAAGAAGAGATTAAAAAGAGGAAGAAAGAAGACTGTGCGAAACAGAGAATCCACCCGCTGGGCGGGTGGAGAGACAGGTGCTTCTTGTAGAAAGAAGCACCTCATCAAACCTATCATAGAGAGTGTCGAAGTCACTATGAGTAGAAAGGATGAGGTGCAAACATGGCCAAGAAGTACGATTCATTGGCACACACAAAATAT
>JAFRHT010000107.1 GCA_017433125.1 Solobacterium sp. | reverse complement strand
GATCTTCCGGCTGACCGGCTTTACGATGCTGGCCAGCATGCTGGATATCAGCTGGTTCTTCTACGGGGTGGAAGACTTCAAGAAGGCCAGCATCCGCAATATTGTGGTCAAATGCCTGGGCACCGGGTTGATTTTCCTGCTGTGCAAGACCCCGGCCGATCTTTGGAAGTTCGTGCTGATCAATGCCGGCAGTGAACTGTTCGGGCAGTTCATCATGTTCTTCCAGCTCCGCCAGTACATCACGTTTGAAAAGGTATCCCTCACCGACGCGTACCGGCACCACTTCAAGCCGACTTTCCAGCTGTTTATCCCGACCATTGCGATCAGTGTCTACACGATGCTGGACCGGACCATGGTCGGCGCCCTGTACAACGAAGAACACCTGTCATACTACAAGACCTCGATCGGCTTTGTGCAGATGTTCCTGTACTTCATCACGTCCATCGGCGCGGTTGTCCTGCCGCGCATCACGAATGTCTTCTACAACGAAGAGGGCGGGGAAGAGAAGGCCAAGAATCTGATTAAGACAACAATGAAGATCGCGCTGATGCTGTCGGTACCGATGTGCCTGGGCATGGTAGCCATAGCCGACAGTTTCATCAGCTGGTACCTGCCGACCGCCCCGATCGTAGCTGATCTGATCCGTTTCGGCAGCCCGATCATCATCTTTATATCGATGTCCAATGTGACCGGTATCCAGTATCTGGTGCCGACCGGCATGTATACGCAGTATACGATCAGCGTTGTGACCGGCTCGGTTGTGAATTTCATTATTAATTCGCTGCTGATCCCGCGCTATGGTGCCTATGGGGCCATTACCGGCAGTGTGATTGCGGAGTTCTGCGTCACCTGCGTGCAGCTGGCCTTTGTATACCGCAAGGCACATATCCGGTTCTTTGACAGAAGTTATGTCATTTATGTCATCGGGGCTGCGGTCATGATGGCTGCGGTCATGGCCGTCGTCAGGGTGCTGCCGGTCAATATTGCCGGTACGGTGCTGAGCATCTTTGCCGGCATGATTGTCTATTTCATTATCCTGTATGTTTCAAAGGAAGACCTGTGCATGAAAGTCATGGGCATGATCAGGAGGAGAAAAGCCAATGCCTGAGGTCAGTGTGATTGTTCCTGTGTACAACGTGGAAGAATATGTGGCCAGGTGCATTGATTCCATCCTGGCCCAGACGTTTACGGATTATGAACTGATACTGGTCAACGACGGGGCAACCGACGGCTCGCCGGCCATTCTGCATGAATATGCCGGTAAAGACCCGCGGATCTCTGTCATTGACAAGCCCAACGGCGGCCTCAGCGATGCCCGCAATGCCGGCATGAAACAGGCCTCCGGCACATATCTCTGCTTCATTGACAGCGATGATTTCGTTGAGCCGCAGATGCTTGCCAGGACCATCACGAAACTGCATGAGACGGGCGCGGACATCGTCATGTTCGATGTGTATCAGTACCATATGATGACCGGGCTGAAGGAAGTCATAGCCAACCCGTTCAGAGAGGATCAGGTGTATTCGCTGAAAGAAACGCCGGAATTGATGACAAAAATCCTGAACGCGGCCTGGAACAAGGTCTACCGCAGATCCCTGTTCACAGATAACAATATTGAATATCCGAAAGGGTACCTCTACGAGGACCTGGGGACAACCTACCGCCTGCTGGCGCGGGCAGGGAAGGTGGCCTTTGTCAACGAACCCCTGTACGATTATCTGGTTGACCGCCCCGGAAACATTACCCGTTCATTTAACCGCCGTGTTTATGATATTCTGAAGATGGCAGAGATCAACCTGGAGGATTTCCGGGCCCTGGGTCTGGCGGAAACGTATCATGAGGAACTGAAGTATCTCTGCTGTGTCAATATCCTGGAATGCCTCAAGAAGACCCGGGATGTAAGCGACAGGAAACTCACTGAGGAGTTCATTGATGCCTGCTTTGCCTTTATCAGGAAGAACTGGCCGGAATTTCCGCAGTGCAGATATGAAATCCTGCGGCAGAAGAATGACTGGATCTATGCGGATCCGAAAAAGCTGAAAGCCTATCTGATGTACCGCAGATGGAAAAACAAAGGAGCGTGAGATCATGGCACAGGTGACGGTGGTAGTACCGATTTACAATGTTGAAAAGTATGTCCGGGCTTGCTTCGAATCCCTGCTGAAGCAGACAAGCGATGATTTCGTTGTGCTGGCAGTCAATGACGGCTCACCGGACAACAGTGCCCAGATCATCAGTGAGTTTACCGCCCGCTATCCGGACAGGATCAAATACATAACCAAGGAAAACGGCGGGTATGGTTCCGTGCTGCAGCTGGCCATCAAAGAGATGGATACGCCATATTTCATTGTCTGTGATCCGGATGATACGCTGGAACCGGAAGCGGTGGAAACCCTGCTGAACCTGGCGCAGGTTTCCGGGGCTGACATAACCATCGGAGCCAAGATGATCATGAAGGAAGGCTCCAGCATCAAGGAATACGATCCTTCCTACAACAAGCAGTTCACCCTGCTCAAAAGCAACCGGGTCTATAACCGGGGGACAGAGGAATTTGATGACCTGTTCTTCGTCAACCCGAGCCCGCACGCCAAGCTGTATCGCCGTGAGGCGGCCAAGGATATCGTCTTCCCGGAGAAGACAGGATATACCGACAATCTGCTGTTCTATATCAGTCTGCTGAACAGCGGCAAAGTAATCTACACTGACAAGCCGCTGGCCAACTATCTGATTGACCGCACCGGCAATACGATGACGGACATCAGTTACAAGGCCATGAACGGCCAGATCCTGGTTTTCCGGACCATTGCCGAACAGGCTGTGAAACTGGAAAACATCCCGGACATTTTCTGGTACCGGATGTTTGAAGCCTTCAAGTTCATGCTGTACCAGACCAGGAGGCTGAACTGCACAAAAGAGCAGTACAGGGAAACCCTGGAGTATCTCGGTACATTCCTGGAGATGGTCACTGCCCGCCAGAAGGAAGTCAAACCATATTATAAGAAGTACGCGAAAACCGCTGTCATTGAGCGGATGCGGGATGAGGGCCTGCTGAACCCGTCCCTGATGAATTCGGTCTACAGCGGCATTGTCCGCCGGATGACCAATGAGTTTGAAGAAAAATAAGTACCGAAAGCAAAACAGTACCGGAAAGACGGTACTGTTTTTTTCTATTTACGCCGGTTTTCCCGGTACAGGCCGTACAGCACCGCCGCCAGGACAATGCCGGACAGCAGCGCCCCGGCCCGGATGCCGGGCGGGGTGAAGGTGAAGGTCAGTACATGTTCCCCCGGTTCCAGGACCAGGCCCAGGAACCCGCCCTGCACATCAAATGTCTCAAGCTTTACGTTATCCCGGTCATAGACCTGCCAGCCGGAGGAATTGGGAAAGCCCATGAACAGGACACATTTCTGCGGTACCGTTATGGTTCCGGTCAGACCGCGGTGACTGAAGGCGGTAACGGTGAACTGGTTCTTGGCGTGAGGGGTAATCCCGCGCAGTTCTGCCTGTACCGCAGCAGGCACATACAGTTCTTCACAATAGTCGCTGACATCAACCAGTTCTGACACGAACCGGGAATATGTATGCCCGATATGCAGATAGTTGTCAATCTGATACACCTTCAGGTCATCAAGGCTGTAGGCATAGGTGAATGACAGCTCCGGCGGCAGTTCGCTTTCATCCAGCGCACCGATATATTTGACCCCCAGCATGCGCATATGATCCGGCTGGTTGATATCGAAGATGATGTTGGAAACATAGCCGTTTTCTGTCAGGAAGGGCGCGATGTTGTTGTCAAAGGTGCTGAAGTAGGCTTCCGTGCTCATGTAGTTATACTGCTGGGACAGGTTTTTATTGAGCGGGCTGAACGGATAGACATCAGCTGACGGGATATGCATGCGGTACATCAGGTCTACGTCATTTTCCCGGAAGTAATTGACATATTCACGGTTCATCGGCTTTTTTTCATCCGGATAGTAATGATACGGGACAAAGACCGTGATGCCGTAGGTTATCATGGTAAACGCCGCCGCAAGCATCCAGCAGAACTCCTTCCGGCTTCCTTTCAGACAGGCATCCGCGGCCAGTGTTACGGCCAGGTGCAGCCCCAGCAGCAGCCAGGTCCAGACGGCATCTTTGCCGGGGATGGCATAAACCGCGCAGAAACCGGCGAACAGCAGGGCGTATGGTCCGAAGAGAAGGAACAGTTTTCTGCCGGCCGGCTTCGCATTTCCATCTGCGAAGATCTCGGCGCACATCCAGAGATTATAGAAAATCAGGAAATAACTCCAGCGGAAGGTCGGCTCACTGAAGGCGTGGATGACCGAGTTCAGCGGCCGGACCAGCAGGCTGAGGAAAATGATGACTTCCCCGGCAAGCCAGACCCGCATGTTCTTTCTGTCAGCACTGCTCTGCAGCAGGGCAAGCAGCGGCAGGCAGGACGCGTAGATGCTGAATTCGGAACCGAAATGGTGATCACCGTAAAACAGGAAATGCGGGGTGTCGCTGCGGAAATTCAGCGGGGCAGCCAGCAGGGAGTAGAACAGGCCGGCTGTACTGCGCAGATCCCACAGCAGGCCGCCAGCCCCCATCTCCCCGATGCGGGGATTGCTGTGCAGGAAGAGGATCAGCGGGATCAGGGCAATACCAGCCAGGAACATGCCGGCGATATAGGCAGCGGCAGGCGGCAGGGCAGACTTGACGATGTCAGCCGCGGAGGACTTCTCCCCATGCACACGGCTGGTCACCCAGACATACAGCAGCAGGAAAAAGGACAGGCTGAAGAGCAGCTCGAAACACTGCAGGAACAGCAGTGCCGTCACGACCGGGATCATGGCCAGTTTCCTTTCCCTGTACCAGTTTTCGATGGCTGTAAACAGCAGCGGCAGTAAAGCATAGAACCGGTGGAACATGTACGACCCGGAGAAGATCGCGGCAGCCCCGCTGAAGGCATAGATCAGGGAGATACTGTGCCGCAGGGTTCTGTCTTTGATACGGACCTTCCGCAGATACTGATTCATGGCCGCCGCCGAGATCATCAGGCAGAGTATGGTTTCAACGGCCATCGCCAGATCAATATTTTTCGTGAAGTGATAGATGAAAACTACCAGGGGCAGCAGGAAATCACCGCTGGTATACATCAGATGCGAAACAAAAAAGTCTGACCCGAGGAAGGTATTCCAGGAATACAGCGCCAATGACCGGGACTTCAGGCAGTCCCGCACGATTTCGTAATATTCGATATAAAAAATATTGTTCTCATACTGCTGGTCGTTGAACCAGGCAAATGAGCGGCTCCCGAAAAGCGTAGGGGAAAACAGGATCACTCCGAATACCAGGGTGATCAGCAGCAGAATCCCATACTCTTCCAGAAAGGCAGACAGCCGTGATTTTTTCGCGCTCATGAATTAATACTAATACGGAACAAGCCCGTGAAACAACCTCCTTTCCCGGCGGAACCGGGCTAAATAACTGCGGGCGGGAAAATCTTTGCGGAAAGCAGCAGGTATTTGTGATAGCATAAAATCATGACAAAGCTTTCACTGGTGATCCCGTGCTATTACAACGGCATGAATATCCCGGAAACCTATCAGGTGATCTGCCGGGATGTTTTTTCCGTCCGTACGGATATAGATTATGAGCTGATCTTTGTGGATGACGGTTCGGGTGATGATACCCTGCTGCAGGCGAAGATTGTCCAGAACAAGGATCCCCGGGTAAAAATCGTGAAGCTTTCCCGCAATTTCGGGGAGTTCCGCGCCATTGTGGCCGGGCTTTCACAGATGAGCGGTGACTGCGCGGCCGTCATGAGCGCTGATCTGCAGGATCCGCCGGCCCTGATCCCGGAACTGTTCGCGTCCTGGGAAAAGGGAAACCTGGTTAACCTGGCAGTCCGTAAGGACCGGCAGGAATCTGCCCTGAAGAACTGGTTCGCGGACACCTACTACAAACTCGTCCGCCGGTGGGTGGAGCCGAATTATCCTAAGCGCGGATTTGATTTCTTCCTGATTGACCGCAAAGTGGCTGATGAACTCGTGGAGATGCAGGAAAAGAATTCCAGTATCTACCTGCAGCTGATCTGGCTCGGGTATACCCCGACAACCATTGAGTACGTGCGCCGGGAGCGGGAAAAGGGCAAATCCATGTGGAGTTTCCGCAAACGGGTAAATCTTTTTATTGATACGTTTGTGGTCTTTTCCAACAAGCCGATCCGGTTTGTGACCGGGTGCGGCCTGTGCATCAGCCTGGCCGGACTGATTCTGGCCATCTTCTTCATCGTTGACTGGTTCCGGAACAGCATCGTGCCGGGCTGGACTTCGCTGATTGTGGTGATCCTTCTGACCTCAGGGTTCCAGATGGTCATGTTCGGGATCCTCGGCGAGTATGTCTGGCGCAATCTGGATGAAACCAGGAAACGACCGCTTTATGTTATAGAAAAGGTGATAACGGCAGAACCGGAGGAGAAGCACTATGAAAATCGCGGCGAATAATCTGAAACGTCAGTATGATTTACATGCAGATGAATATGAGGCCAAAGCCCTGGAAGTCCTGCGCAGCGGCTGGTATATCCTGGGCCCGGAAGTGAAGGCTTTCGAGCAGGAATTCGCGTCCTATATCGGCACAAAGTACTGCGTCGGTCTGGCCAACGGCCTGGATGCGCTGATCCTGGCTTTCCGCATCCTGAATATCGGGGAAGGGGATGAGGTCATTGTCTGCGGCAATGCCTATATTGCCTGCGTGATGGGTGTTTCCATCAACGGGGCCCTGCCGGTGCTCGTGGAACCGGATGAGTATGCAAATCTCGATGCCGACCGGATCGAGGAAAAGATCACCGAAAAGACAAAAGCTATCCTGGCCGTGCATCTGTACGGGCAGAGCTGCGATATGACCAAGATCTGCGCGGTGGCTGAAAAGTATGACCTGAAGGTTGTGGAAGACTGTGCCCAGAGCCATATGACCACCTGGGACGGCAGGGTATGCGGGACGATCGGCGATATCAGCTGCTTCAGCTTCTATCCGACCAAGGGCCTTGGCGCTTTCGGTGATGCCGGCGCCCTGCTTACGGATAATGAAGAGTATGCCGAAGCCGCGAAGATGCTGCGGAACTACGGCAGCCGCGTGCACTATGAAAACGAGGTTGTCGGGGTCAACAGCCGCCTGGATGAACTGCAGGCCGGCCTGCTGCGGGTGAAGCTGAAGTATCTGGACGCGCTGAATGAAGAGCGCTGTGAGATTGCCGAACGGTATAACACCGGCATTGTCAATCCGCTGATCCGGGTGCTTAAGACAAGACCCGGCTCCAACAACACCTGGCACCAGTATGAGATTTTCTGCGATTACCGGGATGAACTGGCGGCTTATCTGAAAGAAAAGGAAATCGGCACGATTATTCACTATCCGATTCCACCGCACCTGTCTGAAGCATATGCCTACCTTGGTCTGCACGAAGGAGACCTGCCGCTGACGGAAAAGCACTCCCGCACGGTTCTCTCCATTCCGATGTACAACGGCATGACCCTTGAGGAACAGCAGTATGTCATTGATGCCCTGAATGCCTTTGTGCCGGAGGGGAAGTAAGCATGGAGTTCTATCGGGTCCTGACGTTCCGGGAACTGGGTGATGAACGCGGCAACCTGGTGGCGATCGAAGGCGGCCAGGAAGTTCCTTTTGAAATCAAACGGGTGTTCTATATGTATGGAACGGATGATTCCATGGTGCGCGGCCAGCATGCCAACCGGGAATCCCAGTTCGTGCTGATCAACGTCAGCGGCTCCAGTAAGGTCCGCATCAATGACGGTATGGGACACGAAGTGGTTGTCAACCTGGATAAGCCCAGGATCGGGGTATTCATCCCCCGGATGGTCTGGAAGGAAATGTACGATTTCTCTTCCGACAGTGTGATTCTGTGCCTGGCAGATACCCATTATGACGGGAGTGAATATATCCGTGACTTTGATGCCTATCAGGAAGAGGTCAGGAACAGGGAAATGCCGACAGGGTAAACCGGCGGTTATGAAATTATGGAAGGGCAGTCTGATGAAGACTGTCCTTTTATGATGACTGTAAATCTGAATATGATATGATCAACAATATGAACAGGCCGTGGTTTAACCGCAATGAAACACTGCAGATCAAGGGGATTGCCCTGATTTTCATGTTTGTGCATCATTTCTTTACCGTGCCGATCTGGTATGTCAGCGGCATCAGTTACGATTACATGGCCGGGGCAGCAGCCCTGTGCCAGCAGCCAACAAAAATCTGCGTCTGCCTGTTTGCGTTTCTGAATGGTTACCTGTACCGGTATTCTTCCGACAAGTCACTGCAGGGTTCGGTCCGCAAAGCCTGGCGGTTCCTTGTGCCGTACTGGCTGGTGACGGCAGTCATGATCATCATTGCCGTAAGTCTGAACCGGTATGTCCTGACCCCGAAAAATGTCCTGCTGGAACTGTTCGGCATGCGCGAAGATGTGATGATCTTCTGCTGGTATGTTTATTTCTACCTGATTATCCTGTTCCTTCTGCCGGGGATGGACAGGCTGCTGGAAAAGCGCAGTCTGCCGGTTTCCGCGGCGGGCGGCGTGATCCTGCCGGCGGCAATGATGATCCTGGTCATGTCCCGGCTGGACCCGGAGTCGTCACTCTGGGTGCTGCTGGATCATCTGCGGGCCTGGCTGCCGGCGGTGATGAGCGGCTGGCTCTTTGCCCGGCATAGCCTGTTTGAAAAGATGGAGAAAGGCTTTAGCCGCCTGCCCGGCGTCCTGCAGGGCTTTCTGTGCCTGGCCATGGTGACCGTGGCATTTTTCGGGCGGCGGTTCCTGCCGGCACTGGACTGCGGGCCGCTGGCTCTGCATACCGTCAATCTTTCCGGGGCATTCAACATGGATGTCATCTACGCGCCGCTCTTTATCTTCGCTTTGATTACATTGACCAGGATGGTCCGGCTGCCGTGGAAACCGCTGGAAATCATCGGGAAGTATTCCATGTATATGTGGTATCTCCACTGCCTGTTTTTCAACTGCACCAAGTCGGTTACCCAGATCTGGCTGTTCTTCCCGCGCAATCCGCTGCTGGTGCTGCTGTGGGGACTCCTGATGACCTTGGGAATTTCCGTAATCCTGGATACACTGCTGAAAAAAATACCGTACTGACGGCTTCCGGGACGGCAGGAGCATGATCTGCCCCGCAGCCGCGGAAAAGCAAAGAAAAAAACAGCTGCATTCTGACAGCTGTCTTTTTTGTGGTTATTACTGCTTGGTTGTGCATCCCTTGACCGGGTCGCCGACGTGCTCATCCCAGCACTTGCAGACTGCTTCGTTCCAGTCCCAGCTGGCATATGCGCCGCAGACGCCGCAGCCCTTCCACGGATCGCCTTCAAGGCCTTCATCACAGACACAGGTTTCCTTGTTGAAGTCCCAGTGCGCGCCG
>JAFRHT010000106.1 GCA_017433125.1 Solobacterium sp. | reverse complement strand
GATTAGACACAAAAGATCGACCCCTTTTTTCGAGATCGATCTCTTCATTTGTCGCTATGACCCACACGCTGGTTCATCCTGTGACCCACACGGTTTTTCACCCTGGGCTCTCTTTCACCCACACGCTAGTTCATATTACCTAAAAAAATCCCTCCGTTTTCCGGAAGGATTCTTTTCTGTGTTACATCAGTTTGCGGAACATGGCTTCGAAGTCTGCCAGGGTGGCCGGCTTCGGGTTGCCCGGCGCGCAGGCATCCGCGGCTGCGGATTCGCACAGGAACGGCAGGTCTTCTTCCTTCAGCTTCTCCAGTTTGGTCGGAATGCCGACATCAACGGACAGCTGCTGGACAGCATCGATCGCAGCCTTGCGGTATTCATCCGCACTCATGCCGGTGGTATCAATATCGAACGCTTCGGCAATAGCCTTGAACTTATCACCTGTGCATTCCTTATTGAAGTCCATGACAATCGGCAGCATCATTGCGCAGGCAACACCGTGCGGGGTGTCATAGACAGCACCGAGGGTGTGCGCCATGGAGTGGGCAATGCCGAGACCGACATTGGAGTAAGCCATGGCTGTGACATACTGGGCCAGCGCCATGCCTTCCCGGCCGTCCGGATCATTGGCGACAGCCTTGCGCAGATTCTTGGCAATCAGTTTGATCGCTTCGAGGTTCAGGCAGTCAGCCAGTTCCCAGGCAGCGCCCGTGGTGTAGCCTTCAATGGCGTGGGTCAGCGCGTCCATACCGGTGGAGGCGGTCAGGCCCTTCGGCATGGAGGACATCATATCCGGGTCAACGACAGCGACATCCGGGATGTCGTTAGGATCCACGCAGACGAACTTGCGCTTCTTCTCAACGTCAGTGATGACATAGTTGATGGTGGATTCGGCACCGGTGCCGCCGGTTGTCGGAACCGCGATCGTGAAGACTGTCCGGTTCTTTGTCGGTGCTACACCTTCCAGCGAACGGACATCATAGAATTCCGGGTTGTTGACGATGATGCCGATGCCCTTGCCGGTGTCCATGGACGAACCGCCGCCGATCGTGATCATGAAGTCAGCGCCGGAAGCCTTGTAGGCGTCTACACCATGCTGGACATTTTCAATCGTCGGATTCGGCTTGATATCGGTATACAGTTCAAAGTCAATGCCGTTGGCCTTAAGCAGGTCTGTTACCTTGGCGGTAACCCCGAACTTGACCAGATCCGGGTCAGAAGCGACGAAAGCCTTCTTGAAGCCCTTGCCCTTGACGATGCCGGGAATCTCATTGATGGCCCCGTGGCCATGATAGGAAATGCCATTTAACACAAAACGATTAACAGCCATATTGTTTTACCTCCTGTAGTTTCTGTCTGTTTCTGATTTAATTATACAGCATTTGTGATTTTTTTAACACACTAAAGATTGCTGTCCGGATCAAATTCCGCCTGGGAATCCAGGAACAGTGTCCTCTTGCCCAATCCGGTGATCCTTGCTTCCAGGCTTTCCCGGTCAAACTTTAATGCTTCACAGACCTGGTTGTTGATGGCTGCGAACGTATGCGGGTTGCGGATTACCGGAATGTCATTCGGCTTGATCCCGTCGATCAGGACTTTCTCCACCAGCCCCTGGCATTCCAGATCACCGTCTTTGTAAAAACTGCCCAGGCCCATGAACGCGCCATTGATGGTAAAGGCATGTGAACCGGTGAACTGCGGGATGCCCGCCGCCGTAAAGACCGGTGAAATTTCCAGTTCCGCACTCATGACAGTGTTGTCTGTCGGCGTCAGTACCGCTTCCACTTCTTTCACAATCAGTTCTTCCGCGGCCGCCCGGACTTCTGCCTTTGATGCCGGGGTCGCTTCCACCCACTCGATATCAAGGGATTCCAGAAAAGCCTTGGCTTCCTCAATCGGTTTCATGGAGGAGAATTCGTTTCTGCTGTACAGCAGACCGACGGTTTTGACCGTTGGCATGACCGCCAGCATGACCTCGGCCAGTTCGGCGCCATCCAGGGAGTCCGATGTCCCGGTGATGTATTCACCCGGATGTTCAAACGAATCGATAACCCCGGCGCGGATCGGATCCGAAACGGCCCGGAAGACCATGTTGATGTGTGCTGCTTCCAGAATATCCTTCATAGCTACGGTCGGCGGGGTGGCAATGCTGATCACCAGATCCACCTTTTCTTCCACCAGCTTGATTGCAATTTCCTTCATCCGCTTCACATCAGCCTGACCGTCAAATACCAGACCTTCATAGTCAATTACTGTCCCGTGCTTTTCCGCTAAGGCAGCCAGGATGTTTTTCGTGCCGGCTTCAATCCGGTTCAGTGAGGCGTGATCGGTATACTTGACAATACCGACGCGGTATTTTTCCTTAGTCATATTGTTTATTTCCTTCCTTATCCGTCAGTCGTCAATCCGTTCGATCTTGAAGATGACCGGCCGGGTGCCGTCGTTGCAGCAGGCGATCATCATCTTCTCATCGTTGGTCCAGCCCCGCATGATGGAGCCGCCCTGCAGACCTGTGTAAATATAACGGGAAATGCAGTCCCAGGCTTCGGCACACTGAGTTCCGTTCCCGCAGCGGAAATACGGAAGATCATCCGGTCCGAAGATGAACTCATCCCCGACCTCATAGACCGGGCAGGGTCCGCTCTGCGGGTTGGCAAGATACTTTTCCTGAAGATCTGTGTAGCACTTCTTGTCGATGACTGTTACTTTCACTTTCGGCATGTCTTGGCCCCTCTTTCTTACTGATTTCACTATATAGTAAAAAAACTGGCTGTGCCACTGACAGATGAAGCAAAGCGGAAAAAGACCGGATGTTCATCTGCCCGCCCATACTGCACATGCATTCCTGCAGCCGGACCCGCTCACCCTTTCCTGCCAGAGAAAGATCATTCATATTCATAACGCTATTATTCGATTTAATGAAAATCCGCCCGGAGGACTTTTATTTCATCACGGACTGTTTTTTAATTATATTAGTACTGTAAAAAATGGAACAGACAATGACAGACTTATTGGCAACAGCATTGATGATCGCTCAGATGTCAGGTATCACGCTTTTCTGCGTACTGCTGACATATCTGCTGCGGAAAAAACTGAAGGACAGAAAAATAACCGCTGCCGGGAAGATTTCCATCGGGCTGATCTACGGTGTGTTCTGTATCCTGTCCACACACTTCGGCGTTAATTACGGAAACATGATCCTGAATGCACGGGATCTGGGGCCCATGTCTGCCGGCCTGCTCTTTGACCCTGTATCCGGTGTTATTGCCGGCCTCATCGGCGGCGCGGAAAGGTATATAGCGGGAACATACTGGCAGATCGGCGCATTCAGTACCGTTGCCTGCAGCATTTCCACGTGCTTTGCGGGATTTTTTGCCGCAGCCATGCATATCATCATATTCAAACGGAAAGACCCCTCCCCGGAACACGCTTTTTTCATGGGCGCAGTCATCGAAGTCTTCCATATGTATGCGGTCTTTGCCACGCACCGGAATGAAATGTCCAAGGCTTTCCTGACCGTTAAATACTGCGCCATACCGATGATTCTTTTCAGCGGTATCGGACTTTTCCTGACCGTCATCCTGCTGGAACACAGCCAGGGAATAAAATACAGGCCGCTGCGTAAAATGCCCGAACGCGAGGTGCCTGTACTGCGGCAATTCCGCGTCTGGCTGTTTGGCATCACTGCTGTTGTCCTGATCGTCAACTTCGGGCTGAGTTACAGCCTGCAGACCCTCACTGCGACCCAGGCCGCTGAACGGGAATTACGTGATGCCGAAAACGATATCAGCACCACGTATGAAATGCTCAGCAGCCGCGCCGGCCCGGTGGACAAGCTGGTCACACACATCAGCAACAACGGCCGCTTCACGATTTTTGATCCGGACGGCAATGTGATCGCGGGTTATGCGCCAGATGAAGAAAATCTGGAGTTCCTTTGGGAGATCCGGCGCACAAACGAAGAAGGAACCACGTTCCGGGCAGCGTATTTATCGACAGGCTGGCTCTGCCGGACCAGAACCCTGGCGGATGGGGCAAAGCTGATCATCATGATGCCTGAACTGCTGGTCTACCAGGCCCGTGACATCCAGGCCTATGAAACCCTGCTGGCAGATGTACTTTTGTTTTCCGTAATATATCTGCTGATATCCCTGCTGGTGCAGAGAACCATTGTAAATAACCTGATCAAGGTCAATGAATCCCTTAACCGGATTACCGACGGTGACCTGAATGAAAAAGTCAGCGTTTACACATCCAGGGAATTTGCGTCGCTGTCCGTTGACATCAACAAAACCGTGAATTCACTGAAAGGTTATATTGCGGCCGTTGAGAAGAACATGGAGCAGGAACTCATGCTGGCCAAGACCATTCAGGATTCCGCCCTGCCCAAAAACTTTGATTATAACAATCCGGCATTTGAAATCTATGCTTTCGTGGATCCGGCCCGGGAGGTCGGCGGTGATTTCTACGACTTTACCTTTGTCGGCCGGGACAGGCTCGGCCTTGTCATCGCCGACGTGTCCGGCAAGGGTATACCGGCTGCCCTCTTCATGATGCACAGCAAGACTGCCCTGCGCGGTCTGGCGGAGACCGGCCTGACGCTGACAGAAGTGTTTGAACGGGTTAATGCCGAACTCTGCAAGGGCAATGACGCAAGCATGTTTGTTACCGTCTGGATGGGCGTCATCAATCTGAGAACCGGCACAATGCAGTGCGTCAATGCCGGGCACGAATATCCGACGATCCGGCACGGTGACGGTGGTTATGAAATTTTCAAGGAGAAGCACAGCCTGCCGCTCGGTACAATGGAAGGTCTGAAATTCAAGGAATATGAGATTACGCTGGCCCCCGGTGACAGTGTGTTCGTATATACGGACGGTGTGCCGGAAGCGAACAACCGGCAGGGTGAACAGTATGGCACGGACCGTATGCTCGCTGCCCTCAACGCCAACCTTGACAAATCCACGCAGGATCTTCTGCCGGCAGTCAAGGCAGACCTGGACAGCTTTGTCGGAACGGCTGACCAGTTTGATGATATAACTATGCTCGGCTTCAGATATAACGGATTCCCGGAGAAACGGTCAGCCTGATTTCATTGATACCCTGCCGCTGCTTTGCTGGCGGACGCGGAGCAGGAATCATGAAACTGTTTCATACAGGAAAAACGGATATCCGTAATCCTGCTGTTTACCTGGGCCGGGGCATCCGGGCTGGCTCAGCATGCTCCTGGCCGGATCCGGGACAGGGAAGAGGTGCCGGATAACGAACTCCTGCTGCGGGAATAATACAAAAGGCTGTATCCTGGGGATACAGCCTTTTTATTCAGATATGCTGCAGATTATTTGTCGGACGGAAGGATGATTTCATCCAGGATTTCGCAGGCGCTCGCAACCAGTGCCGGGCAGTTCTTGGTCAGGCCCTGGGTCATGATTGCCTTGGCCTGTTCCGGGTCGGCGAAACTGTAGCCGCCAAGCAGTTCCCGGCACAGCAGTGAGCCGTGCTTTTCTTCAAACTTCGCTTCGAATTCCTTCAGTTTGGATACCAGGATCGCATTCTGTTCCTTGGAATACGGCTGGTTGTAGCCATAAACCGCACCGATTGCCATGATAGCCCCGGAGACACAGCCGCATACATCACCATGGAAGCAGCCGCCGCCGAGACCGCCTGAGACCTTCAGCAGCAGATCCTTGTCAAGCCCGAGGACTTCGCAGGCATGCATGACGACTGCCTGTGAGCAGTGGAAACCCTGTCCTGCCAATACTTCGCGTGCGCGTTCAACGTCCATTACTTCTGCCATTATCTTACCTCCTTGTGCCGGCCGGCATGTCAGACCGGCATTTACCTTTATGAATATTATAACAGACAAGAATCGGCATACGCTGTATGTTATGATAATTTCAGAATACGGAAAGAACGACATGGACCGCAGGATACTGGATCAGTGCCCCCTGTTCCGGGGCCTCAGCGATAACGACACCGCTTATGCACTGGCTTTTTTCCATGCCCGCGAACAGCACTGCCGCCGGGGTGAGCAGCTGAACAGGACCGGAGAAATGATGCGGAACTTCGGACTTGTGCTCACCGGTATCATCCATGTTTCCATGGATGATTTTGACGGCAACCAACTGCTCATGGCCAGCGTGACGCCGGGCATCACCTTCGGTGAATCCCTCTGTTACCTGGGTATGGAAGCGCTCGTTTCCGTGGAAAGCGTCACCGATTCCACCGTGCTGATGATGGATACCGAATCCCTGCGGCATCCCGCGGCCAGCCAGACCGCCATGGATATCGAACTTACCCGGCGGTTTACTGCCATGCTGGCGGAACGGACCCTGCGGATGAACGACCGGATCCAGGTTCTGAGCAAGCTCACGATCCGGGAGAAAGTCATCACCCTGCTCAGCCAGTATACCGGCCGGGAAAACACTGCTGTCATTACCCTGCCCTTCAACCGGGAAGCCATGGCCACCTATCTCGGCACCAACCAGAGCGCCCTTTCCCGGGAACTGCGCAAGATGAAAGATGAAGGCATCATCCGCTTTCACGGCAGTACATTTGAAATTCTCTGACCTGTTTGCGATTTTTTTAACAAAGATCTTCATTGTACGTTGCAATTGCAATGTACTTCTTTTTCTTTTGTCTATATAGTGGAGACATTCTGAAAGAATAGAGGTAAACATGAAAAAGAATAAACTGATTACCATTGCCATGGCTGCGGCCATGAGCATGTCCCTGCTGGCCGGCTGCACCAAGACGGAAGCCCCGGCAGAAACTCCGGCCCCGGAGGAAACTGTCGATGTTTCGGCGATTGACATCAACGTCGGCGTGCTGAAGGGCCCGACCGGCATGGGTGCCATCAAACTCATGGACGATGCCGAAACAGGCGTCTATCCGAATTATCACTTCACCCTGACACCGGATCCGACTGATATCGTTGCCAAGCTGTCCAACGGTGACCTGGATATCGGTGCCCTGCCGACCAATGTCGCTGCCAACCTGTACAACAAGACCAGCGGCGGCGTTGAGATCATCGCCATCAACTGCCTGGGTGTTCTCTACATTCTGGAGAACGGTGATGCGGTCCAGTCGGTTGAAGACCTGCGCGGCCGGACCATCTACTGCAACGGCCAGGGAAGCAACCCGGAATACATGATCAACTTCGTCCTGGAACAGAACGGTCTGAAGCCGGGTGAGGATGTTAAAATCGAGTTCGCTGATGCCAGTGAGATTGCGACCAAGATGATTGCCGGCGATATCGACCTGTGCATGCTGCCGGTGCCGGCTGTCACGACCATCATGATGAAGAACCCGGATGTCCGCAAGGCGCTGGATATGACGGTTGAATACAGCAATGCCGCCAATGACGGCAGTGTCCTGACAATGGGCTGCCTGGCTGCCCGCAAGGCTTTCATCGAAGAGAATCCGGAAGCAGTCGATGCCTTCTTGAAGAACTATGCCGCAACTGTGGACGAAGTACTGGGTGATGTTGACGCAAGTGCGGAACTGATTGCCAAGTATGAAATCACCGGCAATGCCGAAATCGCCAAAAAGGCTATTCCGGATGCCAGCATCGTATGCATTACGGGAGCTGATCTGAAGCCGGCGCTGGAAGGCTACTTCCAGGTGCTCTTCAATGCCGATCCGGCATCTGTCGGCGGCACTCTGCCGGCGGACGACTTCTACTATGTCGGCGCGGCGGAATAAACTGCTGATCAGCCTTACAGTATTGTGTTTCTGGATTGGTGTCTGGGCTATGGCGTCCATGGCGGTGCATCAGGAACTCCTGATTCCTTCACCGCTTGCCGTAGCCCGGCACCTTTATGCAATCGTGCACTCCGGAACCTTCCTTAAGGTCGTCAGCACTTCCCTGCTGCGGGTCCTGGGCGGCTTTCTGTGCGGCTGTCTGGCCGGGGTGATCCTGGCCATTGTCTGCAGCCTGTCACCGCTGCTCAACGCCCTGCTGTATCCCCTGGTGCGCACCATCAGTGCCGTACCGGTCACCAGTTTCATCATTCTGGTCATGCTGTGGCTGTCCTACACTTATGTACCGGTTTTCATTGCCGCCCTGCTGGTCACGCCGATTGTCTTCGGAAATGTCCGGGCCGGGATTACGGAAACCGATGCTTCTCTGCTGGAAGTCGCAAAGATCTACCGCTTCAGCCGGATGAAGACCCTGAGGCATGTCTATATTCCGTCCGTCCTGCCGTACTTCTGGTCCGGGGCATTGACCGCGCTCGGGCTGGCCTGGAAAGCCGGCATTGCGGCTGAAGTGCTGGCCCTGCCGAAAAATGCGATCGGCAGCGGGATGTACTACTCGAAGCTCTATCTGGAAACGGCGGACCTGTTTGCCTGGACCGTCATTGTTGTTATCTTCAGCTTCTTCTTCGAAAAGCTGATGCAGTTTTTTATGCGCCGCCGCAAAGAACAGGAGGATGCCGGATGAAAGTCATTGATCTCTGTGTGCGCTATGGCGACAAGGTTGTCCTGGATCACTTTTCGGCCGAGTTCGGCCCCGGCATAACCTGTATTGTCGGGCCCAGCGGCTTTGGCAAGACGACCCTGCTGCACACCATTGCCGGACTGGTACAGCCCGACAGCGGCTCGATAGAAGGCGGCCCGGCGAAAGTATCCCTGATGTTCCAGGATGACCGGCTGTTCCCCTGGATGAACGCCCTGCAGAATATCGCGGTGGTCTGCGACGATGAGGAAAAAGCCCGGCGTTATCTGAAAGCCGTGGAGCTGGAACAGGAAGCCGCTGCCATGCCTTCGGAACTTTCCGGCGGCATGCGCCGGCGTGTTGCCTTTGCCCGGGCCCTGGCCTATGACGGGGATATGCTGCTGCTGGACGAACCGTTCAAGGGCATGGATCTGCCGCTGGTGGAACGTCTGGCCCCGCTGCTGCAGAACCTGGATATCCCGGTGATCCTTTCTACCCATTCCCCTGAAGAACAGGCCATTATCGGGGGAACTATCCTGGAGATGAATAAGTTATGATCAAAATCGCAATTTACGGCAAGGGCGGCATCGGCAAGTCCACCACTGCCTCAAATCTGAGCATGGCATTGAGCGAGATGGGTTATACCGTCATGCAGGTCGGCTGTGATCCGAAAGCAGATTCCACCGGCAGCCTGTGCAACGGCCGGAAAATAACCACTGTCCTTGATGCTATCCGGGAAAAAGGCAATGATGTCACCCTGGATGACATCGTCACCATCGGTGACGGCGGCGTCATCTGCATGGAAGCCGGCGGGCCCACACCGGGCGTCGGCTGCGCGGGCCGGGGCATCATTACCGCTTTCGAGAAGATCGAGAAGCTGGGTGCTTTTGCCCGTTATCAGCCTGACATTGTCATTTACGATGTGCTTGGCGATGTTGTCTGCGGCGGTTTCGCCATGCCGATCCGCAACGGCTATGCCCGCAATGTCTTCGTGGTGACGTCTGGGGAAAAGATGGCCCTCTACGCGGCCGGCAATATTGCCCTGGCTGTAGATAACTTCAAGGCCCGCGGCTATGCCCGGCTCAGCGGCATCCTGCTGAACTGCCGCAATGTCGAGGATGAACTGGCCAAAGTGGAAAAGCTTGCCGATGACATCGACAGCCGGATCATTTCCGTTATTCCCCGGGAAAGCATCGTCCAGCAGGCGGAAGCGCTTGGCAGGACTGTTGTCGCGGCTTTCCCGGACAGCCCGATGGCGGATACATACCGCACCATGGCGAAACAGGTGCTGGAGGCGTGTAAAGATGATCACTGACAATACCGGCGGCCTGCCCCGCTACTGCCATCCCTATCACGGCGGCTGGGACGTTGCCACGATCGCCCTCAATATTCCGGAAAGCCGGATCCTGTTCATCTGCCCGGTGACCTGCGCCCGCAACATCTGCCTGAATGCGATCAACGGCGGCTATAAGGACCGGGTTGATGTCCTGGCCCTGACTGAAGATGACATTGTCTCCGGCAGTTATGAAGAAAAGACCATTGCCGCGGCCTGTGAGATTCTTGATACCGTCCAGCCACGGCCGAAAGCCATGATCCTCTATGTCAGCTGTATCGACGCCATGCTCGGCAATGACCACAGTTTCCAGACAGAGGAAATCATGTCCCGCTATCCGGATGTCAGCTGCTTCGTGCTGAAAATGTGCCCGATCACCCGTTTCAGCGGTGACCTGCCGCTGGTGGCCCTCCAGCATGACATGTATGCCCCCCTGCCGGAAGATCCGGTGCCGCTGACCGATACTGTCGGCTTTATCGGTTCCAATATCGCCCTGCACCCGGATAATGAACTGATCCGGATCCTGCAGGATGCCGGTTACCGGACCCTGCACATCCAGGCGTGTGACCGGTATGAGGATTACCTGGCCATCCGTTCCGCCAAGGCTGATCTCTGCCTCATGCCGTTCGGCAAAACAGCCGGCGAACTGCTGGCTGAACGCTACGGGGCAAAGATGATCCCGTATTTTGCTCGGCCGGATTTCGCGTCCATACGGGCAACGATCACCGCCGTATGCAATACCCTGGATATTGCCCTGCCGGATCTGGATGCCATGGAAGCGGAAACGGTGCGGATCCTGCAGGAGTGCGCTGCGTTCATCGGTGACACGGAACTGGTCATCGACGCAACCGCCACCCTGTTTCCGGCTGTCCTGCGGCAGACCCTGACTGATTGCGGCTTCCGGGTCCGCCGTATCTACGCGGACAGCATACAGCAGAAAGAACCGGATATCGATGCCGGCAGTATTCAGATGCCGCTTGTCCGGAGTTATGAAGATACCGAAAACGTCATTGCCATCGGCATGGCTGCGTCTTCCTTTGCCGGGGCGGATAAAACCGTGAATATGTTTTACGACAACGGTGAATGGGGACATTATGCCCTGCGCATGCTCGCGGTCCGGATCCGGGCTGCGTATGAACATCCAAGATCTGCCGGACAGGTGCGGAAGGAGGCCCGGAAATGAACAATCTCTACCGTTTCCTGCCGCCCACGGCGCCTGATTATGCCGGGGCCTGCGCCGTTATGTACGAACTAGGCGGCCTGGTGCTGATCCACGACGCCACCGGCTGTACCGTCAATTATGTTTCCTTCGATGAACCGCGCTGGCACGAAAAGCCCGGCATGGTCTACTGCAGCGGGCTGACGGAAATCGATGCGGTCATGGGCAACGATGATGTGCTGATTGACAAGGCCCTCAAAGCAGCGGAAGAGCTGCACCCGGCTTTCATCGCCTATGTCGGCAGCTCCGTGCCGCTGATCGTCGGGACGGATTTTGCCGGCATTGCGGCAGAAACAGAGGCCCGCAGCGGCATTCCCTCCTTCGGTTTCGAGTGCAGCGGGATCCGCTCCTATATCCGCGGTGCAGATGATGCCCTGTATGCCCTGGCTGACCGCTTCTGCGGCGAAAAAACCGAAAGCAGCGGCACCCTCCTGCTGGGTCAGCTGCCGCTGGATGATGCCGGAACAGACGCTTCCCGGCGGATCCTGGAACTGTTCCCGGACCTGCGGGCATCCCTCAGCTTCAACTGCACGCTGGATGACCTGCGCCAGGCCCAGAACGCCGCTTGCTGCGTTGTGGTCAGCGCGGCCGGGCTGCGTACAGCCAGGATGCTGGAGCAGCGTTACGGCATTCCCTGGACGGCAGGCCTGCCGCTGCCCCCTTGTACCGTCCCGCATGGTTCCGTCCTGGTCATCGGCGAGGATATCCGGGCGTACAGTCTGGCCCGGGCCCTTGGCAATGCGGCTGCCCTGGACCTGTTTTCCGATACCGGCCTGGCAGATTACCACACCCGGCAGGAAGAGGAAATCGCCGCGCTGGCCGCACAGAATGATAACGTCATCGCTGATCCGTGTTTCCGGCCGCTGGTCCGGGGAAACTTCATTTCCCTGCCGACCATGTCTGTCTCCGGCGGACTGTTCGCGGAAACCGTTTCCGCCCTGGATACCGGGGCAATCTCGGCCCTGCTCAAATAAAAATACCGGCATTCACGTCTGCCGGTATTTTTTACTTGATCTTGTAGTTTTTGAAATCATCAATGTCTTCCAGGTCATCCGGCTTGATGCCCCGCTGCTTGATGAAGAAGTCAATGGGGACTTCCCCGGCCCCGCCGGCCGCAATGCGCCGATAGTTTTCCATGTGCCTGGCAATCATGACCGCCATCACAATACAGGCCAGCCAGAACATGACGGAAAGCCCGTGAATAAAATACGTATACGACGCGAAGGTGCAGGCTGCCCCGGCATCACCGATGGCCAGGTAATTGGTCAGGAACGATACGCAGACCAGTACAGCCAGCAGGCAGGCAAACAGCACAGTGCTGATGCCGAGACTGGAGCCGACCAGGGTTGCCACCCCCTTGCCGCCATGGAACTTCATGGTAACCGGGAAGATATGCCCCATGATCACGCTGAACGCATTGACATACACCGGCAGGGCACCGGTCAGGAACCGCCGGGCCGCGTATACAGCAAAGAAGCCCTTGAAGACATCAAACACAAGGGTCATGAGCCCATACCGCCAGCCCACCACCATGATGGCGTTTGCTGTTCCGGAATTATGTGACCCGGTTGTGCGGATATCAATGTTCTTGACCTTTTTCCCGAAATAATGGGCCAGGTGCACGCAGCCGAGCATATAGCTCAGGATGGCTGAAACAATTATTTTTCTCATTATGCTTACCTGGAATCATATTATCAGATGCTGATTCCCTTCGGCAATTCACACAATCGCTTATAAAGCCCTGCGTATATATAAGGAGAGCTGAGGCCGCCGGAACGGTCTCATCCTCCCGGTTTCAGATCAGAAATTGTACAGCTGCTTTTCCTCGTACTTGTCCTGCACCAGTTCATAGATCATCTGCTCAATGAACCGGACAGTCTTGAGGGCCATGGCTGCCGTGTAGTCGGTCAGCAGTTCCCGCGCCTGGTCTTCATCTTCTGCTTTCATTGCCTGATAAGCCCGGTCGGTCTGGGCCTTGGATGCCGCGAAGTAATTCTCCAGCTTCCTGACCGCGGTCAGCAATTTTTCTTCTTCAAACTCGAAGTCCATCAGATCCCGCAGGACATGGAAGCTCCAGAATGCGTAATTCCGGTCAAAGCGGGAAATCTCCGCTTCATCGACAAAGAAATGTGAAGCCGTGGAAGCGACCTCCCCGAGATATTCAAACCCGGACGGAATCTCTTTCATGCCGAAGTACCATGGCATGAAGATGGAGTGACGCTGCCGGTCAATGGTGCGCCACATGCAGTTCAGCATCGGATCATCGCTGAATTCAAACACGGAGCCTTCAATGGAGCCGTGCCAGTTGATGCCTCTGTGCATCTCCAGATTGACACCGTTCACCGGTTCATATGTCTGGTCCGCGTCTTCCGGGTGATCATCGAGCCAGCGCACCCGCAGGATATCCTTGAAGTCCTGCACGGTGTATTTCTTCTCCGCCTTGACGGCAAAGGTGAATTCCGGCACTTCCCGGCCGATGGTCTTCACCCAGCCCAGCACATGGCGGTCCCGGTTGATCGGCGTATACCATGCCGGACCGCCCTGGTACGCTTTGGCAAAATCAAAATCGCTGTAGTCACCTTCCACAGCCGGGGTGTACCAGCCATTCCGCATGGCAAAACCAACCAGGTCATCCGACCAGTAGAAGTTCTTATGCTCCGTATCGGAGAAGTCGATTTCATGGATGGTATACCAGTTGGGCAGATAGTAAATTTCATCATCTCCGACGCGGCGGGCCGCAAACTGGTGGCCGGTTGTCAGCTGCACGGACCAGGCCTCATCCTTATCAGCGATGTGGTAGATCCGGGAAGAATAATATCCGAAGTCCTTCATGAGCTCTGCCGCAACTTCGACACCATGCCGCGCCGACTTTGCCCGCTCGGCAATCAGTTTGCGCATGCCGTAACCGATGGCACCATCGGAGCCGGTTTCCGCTTTCTTGCTGCCGAGGCCGTTATTGGATACCACTGCCACCCCGTTTTCATTCAGGAACGTATCCGCGAAGCACTCGCCTCCCGGCACCCGGATTTCATTCCAGAGATAGGCATAGGTGACCGGCACCTGCGGGATGACGGCCGTTCCGTCCGCGAACGTTACGGTTTCCCCGGCAGCGTGTGTCTTGCGCGGCACCAGATGTGACTGGGTCCGGACTCCGCTGGTATCTTCACCATGTCCCAGCAGAACATGGCCGTTGAAGCTGGCATTCTTACCGGCAATCAGTGTGCTGCAGCTGCTGCGCAGCAGGTTTTCTTTTCCTGTCATACAGTGACCTCCCGATTTTATACTTCAACAATATAATGAAATATTCCCGCGGAAAAGAAAAAAGCCCCTGCTAAGGCTTATTCCTGCGGTATCAGGGCTGCGGTCTTACGCTGCACCCGGCGCCGTCCCAGCCGGAAGGTGCCGGATACGGTAACAGTCAGTTCCGGGCGTATTTCCTCGTTCCTGCTCTCCCGCAGATATGCCCTGCCTTCAATCAGAACCCGGTCTCCCTCCTCAAACTGCTGTACTTCCTCAACGTGGTGCCGGTGCGCCGTGTAGCGGATCATGTTCACATTGCCTTCCAGATAGCTGTGCTCCTGGTAATATGTTCGGGCATTCAGCAGATCGAGCAGGACCCCGATCCGGCGGTTCTGGTCATGCAGCGTCAGGGCACCGAAAGCCATTTTCTTTTCTTCCGTCTCATATGGCCGGGCAACCCCGTCCGCATCCACAGTGCCGATCATGGTGATGTGATAGCACACTACCTCCCCGGCTTTATCCCGGATGGTTTCAAAGGAGAAGTAATCTCTGTATCTTACAGTTTCCATAATATAAAAATTCCTTACTGACGCTCAACATTATATCAAAGTACACCGGCCCCGCAATGGATTTTTCCCCTTTGACTGGCATTCCGGCAGGAGTCTGCTATAGTGGATACAGAACCACATAATCAGAAAGGATCTTTGAATATGGATAAATATGAACTGAAAAATGATGGTATGAACTGCAGTACAATCCTCATCGGCAAGCGCGCCTCCAAGACCGGGAAGGTCATTGCGGCACATAATGAAGATGACATGCATGAACTGATCCAGAGCCACCTGGTACCGCGCATGAAGCACGAAAAAGGTGAAACCGTATCAGCACCTGACGGGGCAGCTGTGATCCCGCAGGTGAAGGAAACCTGGGCCTACTATTGGTCTGAAGCCAGGGGCCGGGGCGGTGAACCGTTCGCGGACGGCTATGTCAATGAGTGGGGTGTATCCCTCTTCTCCAATTCCTGCGTCGATTCCAAAGTGCCGGCCGACGGCAAGTTCGACGGCACCATGGGCTATGTCTACCGCCGCCTGATTCCGGAACGGGCAAGAACCGCCCGTGAAGGCGTGGAGATCACAGCTGAACTGATGAAGAAGTACGGCTACCGCAGCTCCCGCTGCTATGCTATCTGCGACAAGGATGAGGCATGGCTTGTGCAGCTGACCAAGGGACACAACTTTGCGGCCCGCCGGGTCGGTGACAACGAGATTGCCTACATCCCGAACTGGTATACAATCCACGAGATCGACTTTAATGACAAGAAGCACAAGAATTTCTACTGGTCCGACACCCTGGTATCCTATGCCATGGAAAACGGCTGGTATACCCCGGCAGTGGAAGGTGATTACAGTGACTTCGACTTTGCGGCTGTCTACCAGGCCGGCGGATATGACATCAAGTCGAACTGGGACCGTTCAGATCTTGCCTGGAAGCTCCTGCTCAAAGGCGATCCGGTGCCGCACCGTACCTTCTCCATCAAGGCACCGCGGAAATACAGCGTTGAGGACCTGAAGCCGATCATGCGTTCCCACTATGCCGAGCACGCCGAAGACCTGAAGGATCATCCGGACATGAGCCCGCACCGTTACGGCATCTGCCGGGATACCACCGTTGAATCTACCATCGTCGAATTCAATGAGGTACCGGAACTGACCTGCATGTGGCGTTCCCTGCCGCGGCCGTGCGCAACCCCGTTTATGCCGTGGTACCTCGGCATTACCGAAATTCCGAAAGGATATGAATGGATGGGGCCGAAGGAAGCCCTGGCTTCCCACTTCGCCGTGGATGAAGATGAATTCGCATACCATGCCGGCCGGGCTGTTTCCGCGTTCCTGCTGCTGCAGAACGTCATGGAATTCAACTACCAGGCTGCCGAAGAGCGGATCCATGGGGAAATCGCCGTCATGGAAAAGGAATGGGCTGCCACCAAGAAAGTCATTGACCAGGCGTATCTGGAACTTGTCGGCAAAAACAAGGACTATGCCTGCGCCCTGCTGACCGATTATACAAGCGCCCAGGCATACAAGACCTGGAACTGGGCAAAACAGGCTGTGCTCAACATTGCCATGGACCGCGATAACGCGAACATGCACTACTGGCGCAGCAAGCTCTGATTTCATTCCTGCCGGCACAGCATGACTGTGCCGGTTTTTATCATTCCTATTACACTTCCTTATACGTTTGCTGAAAGCAGGCATGGTACGATGAATTTATCAAGGAAGGAGGAATATCATTATGATCAGAACCGACAAAGTCAAATTAACCATAATCAAAGCAGAAGCATATCGGCAGAAACTGACAAGCGGTGATGTCGGGATTGTCATAACGCGTCATGACACCAAACAGCCCGGCCTGGCTGCTATCAGCAAGACCTCCGGCAAAGCAATTCCGTCCGCCAACACTTCCCTGAAACTGTTCCCGCAGGAAGCCTTCGATGAAGCTGTCGTGCTGACTGCCCGCATGCCGTTCCAGAAGGCCAGACAGGCACCGGCCAGGGCAAAGCAGGTCACGGAAGAACCGGCCGCGGATCCGAAACTGGAAGAAACAGCCGGAAGCGAAGCCTATCTGAAGATTGTCACGAAGTATACCGACAAATCCGGAAAGCTCTCCTATGATCTCCTCAATAAGGATTTCATCAAATTCGCCCATTCTTCCAGCAAGGTGCGGGAAATGATTGCCGGCGGCACATCGGCAGCTGCCATCCGTAAATATATTACGGGTGTCAAATTCCGGGATATCGCGGATAACCACGACCTGTCCGATGCCGAGATCCAGCGCATTGTCACACTGCTTGATGAGGCGAGCCCGAAGAACGTCTTCAGGGAGCTGAACGACATGCTCAGAAAACAGCTGAGCGCACAGAAAAAGAAGTAACGCATACGGGGCTGAGCCTTCAGCCCCCTTTTTTGTGCTAACATAAATTCCGTGAGTACAGGAAACAAATGGTTCGGCACCCGTGAATTCTACCGTTCTGTTCTGATGATCGCAGTCCCGATCATGATCCAGAGCGGTATTACAACGTTTGTAAACATGCTTGACAATATCATGGTCGGCCAGGTTGGTACCCTGCCCATGAGCGGTGTGTCCATCACCAACCAGCTGATCATGATTTTCAATCTGGCTGTGTTCGGTTCATTCAACGCCGCGGGCATCTTCGGTGCCCAGTTCTGCGGCAAGCAGGATGACAAGGGGGTCCGGGACTGTTTTCATTTTAAGCTTTATGTCGTGCTGCTCCTGTCGGCTGCCGGGCTCGGTATCCTGGGCCTGTGCGGGCGGCAGCTGATCGGTCTTTATCTGGATCCGGCTGTCAACAGTCCTGCCGATATCCTGGAAACCATGCAGTATGCCCGGAAATACATGCTGATCATGATGATCGGCCTGCCGGTATTCACCCTGTCCCAGGCATTCTCCACTTCGATCCGGGAGACCGGGGAAACCATCATACCCATGCGGGCCAGCATCTGCGCTGTTACCGTCAACTTCATCGGCAACTACACGCTGATCTTCGGTCATTTCGGCATGCCGCGTCTGGGCATCGCCGGCGCTGCCGTGGCAACCGTCATCTCGCGGTTTGTGGAACTGTCCATTATCCTGACCGGTGCCGTCCGGCACCGTGAGCGGTTCGCTTTCATGCATGACCCGCTGAAGGACATGCGGGTTCCTGTCCCGCTGGTGAAAGCCATTATTCTCAAGGGCGCACCCCTGGTTGTCAACGAAGTTCTCTGGTCCACTGCCATTGCGATGATTGCCCAGTGCTATTCCACCCGCGGCCTGAGTGCCGTGGCAGCCATCAATATCAACCAGACCATCCAGAATGTCTTTACGATCACAAACAACGCCATGGGCAATTCGATCTCCATCATGGTCGGACAGCGCCTCGGCGCCAATGAAACCGAAGAAGCCGTGGATACCGACCGGAAGCTGATTGTCTTCTCCTTCTGTCTGGCTTCGGTTATGGGCTGTCTGCTGTTTATGCTGGCCCCGCTGTTCCCGGGCCTGTACAATACCTCTGCGGAAGTGCAGGCACTGGCCGGCAGGCTGCTGCGGGTCACCGCCTTCAGCATCCCGTTTGGCGCGCTGTATTTCGGCGCTTACTTCACCCTGCGCAGCGGCGGGAAGACGGTTATCACCTTCCTGTTTGACAGTGTTTATTCCTGCCTGGTCAACTACCCGATTGCCTTCGGGCTCTCCCGGTTTACGGATCTGCCGGTGCTGTATATCTTCATCGTCGTTGTATGTGCGGATATCCCTAAAGCTGTCCTCGGGCTGTTCCTGGTCCATAAGCGGGTCTGGGTACAGAATCTGGTTGGAACGGGCAACTGAAAACGGCATCTTGAACTGCCCCATTGAAAATGGACAGTAATAAAAAAACGTGGAGAGCACCTCTTGTACAATCAAAGTACAGGAGGTTTTCTTTATGGCAAAGAAAGGG
>JAFRHT010000105.1 GCA_017433125.1 Solobacterium sp. | reverse complement strand
ATACTATCCCTCTGTTTCTAGAAATGATTATATCCCGAGTTCTGATCCTTGAATAGTAGGAAATCCAAGTTTTTCTGATGCACAACAATGAACTTGCGGGAGAAAAAGACGCCCGCCTCATGGTATAATCTCAGCGAGGTAAGCTGATGAAACTGTCTTTAATTGTGCCTATGTACAATGTCAGGGAGTACGTACGGCAGTGTCTGGACTCACTGGCAGCACAGACACTGGACGATATGGAAGTGCTGATGGTCAACGACGGATGTACCGATGATACACCTGAGATCGCGGCGGAATACGCGGAACGCTTCCCTGGGCGGTTCATCCTGCTGAACAAACCGAACGGCGGCCTCAGTGATGCCCGCAACTATGCCATCCCGCACGCGAAAGGGGAATACATTGCCTTCCTGGACAGTGACGATTTTGTCGAACCGGCGCTGTATGAGAAGATGTGTGCGCTGATGGATCAGGGCTACGATGTCTGTGTGACTGATATCGAATACTGGTACCAGGATCCGGCCAGGCGGTTCATCATGAAGGGCCTCAGTGACTGGCCGGCGGAAACCGTGCAGAAGAAGGCACTGCTTTCACCGATGTTTGCCTGGAACAAGGTCTATAAGGCATCCTTCTTCCGGGACATGGGACTGCGGTACCCGCTGCATACCTGGTATGAGGACATTCCCGTAACCACGCAGATCTTTGCCCGGAGTGAAAAGATCGGGTATCTGAACGAATGCCTGATACACTACCGGCAGCGCGAGGGCAGCATCATGGCGAACCAGTCCAGTCCCCGGCTCAGGGAGATCTTCGGGATCATGGCGATGGTCCGGGAGCGGTTCGCGGAAAACGGGCTGGCAGAAACGTACCGGGATGAAATCGAGTATCTGCACATCGAACATCTGTGCCTGTACGGCATGTTCCGGTTTATCCGCTCGGATAACTGGCGTGAATACTATGGCATGGTGCAGGCCGTCATGCGGCAGTACTGGCCGCAGTGGAAACAGAACCGGTACATTGCCAATCTCGGCTTCAAGAACAGAATTTTCCTGCAGTGGTACAGCCGCGGCACAGCCTGGCTGTTTCACCGCTTCATCCGATAAGAGGAGAACCATACGCGTACTAAATATTCCTTCTACAACTTCCTGGTCAGCACGATAACGGCTGTGGTCCTGCCGCTGGTAGGCATCATCAAAGTCCGTCTTTTCATCGACTTCTACGGGTCGGGGCTCAACGGTCTGCAGGTGACGATCGCGCAGGTGATCACATTCCTGAATATATGCGAACTGGCTTATTCACTGGCTTTCCGGCAGCTGCTGTTCAAACCGCTGGCCGAAAAGGATCATGAAGAAGTGCTGCGGATCTACCATGGCGCGGTGCGGATTTTCCGGGTTACCGGCTGTGTGGTGCTGCTGGCGGCTGCCGGCGTGGCCCTCGGGTTCCCGTTCTTTGCTGAATCGCCGCTTGATTACTGGCATACTGCCGGGACGTTCTTCCTGCTGGCCATGCCGTACGGCATTTCCTATTTCCTGATGGGCCCGAACTTCGTCATCATGGCTGATCAGAAGGAATACCGGATCAACATCTGGATCCAGACCATCGCGATCCTGAGAATGTTCCTGATGGTCCTGATCATCCGGCTGAAGCTGCCGTTTATCTGGATCCTGTGCATTGAAGCCGCCAACATCCTGGTGGCCAACAGTGTGGCCCGGATGATTGCCCTGCAGGCCTATCCGTGGCTGAAGGATCCGTTTGATGAATCCAGCAATGCTTTCCGGGGCAAAGCCAGGTATGCGGTCATCCAGCGCCTGAGTGAACTGGCTACGACCCAGACCGACAATATTGTCATCACCGCCTTTATGGGCTATGAAATGACTTCCGTGTTCGGCACATACAGCTATCTGACGGATTCCATTTCCAAGATCACCCAGTCCATGGTAACCTCGCCGATGAACTCGTTCGGCAACCTGTTCAATGACAAGCGGGCTGATGCGTACAACATCTTTACCGAGTTTTATAACTTTGCCGTATTTGTCGGCACGGTGGTCAGCGTGGTGATTTTCATTGTCATGCCGCAGTTCGTGCATATCTGGATGGCCAAGCCCCTCTATGAAGTGTCGGTGGTGATCTGTCTGGCTTTTGCGGCAAATATCTTCTACATGACAATGCGCCAGCCGGTCATCATCGCCAGAGATGCCAACGGCCTGTATGTCAATGCAAAGAACAACGCCTATCTCATGGCGGTGTCCAAGATTGTGCTTTCTGTCCTGCTGATCCAGAAGTTCGGGCTGCTGGGGGTCATCCTGGCGACGACGATTACGAACTGGACCGTGGACTTCCTGTACAATCCGAATCTTGTCTATCAGAATGTCTTCCATCTGCCCACCGTGAAGTACTTCCGGATGGTGGCGGCGAGAGTTCTGATTGCTGTCCTGATCGGCGGAACGGCCTATCAGGTCTGGAATATGAACCTGGCCTGGATCACGGCTTCAACACTGCACTTCTTCGAAGCGGTGCTGATGCTGGGCATGGCCACAGGCTTTACGGCGCTGGTGATCTACACGGTATCTTTCCGTTCGTTCAGGGCATTGTTCCGGCGGCTGAAGAGCATTCTGGTCCGCCGCAGAAAGAGCAGGGCATGATATGAAAAAACTGTTGGGTTTCCTGTGCGCACTCGTGCTCTGCGGCTGTACGGCTGCCGGCGGGGTGTCGTTTCTTTCGCAGGATACAATTGATGACGGTCTCTGGCAGTACAGCCGGATTGATCATGAACCACGGCAGGCGGAAGCGCTGCAGGGGAAAAACTGGACGGTTGAATTCTGGCTGAAACCGGACAGCAACTATCCCGGTACGGGTATCTTCAGCCTGGAGGAAGAATATCATTCGCTGACCCTGACCGGTTCCGACCGGCAGGACGGGGTGTTCCTCGGACCCGGCCTGGTTGAGGCGGACAAGGGTTTTGTCAATGCGGTCAATGCCGAATCGGGTTCCCTGGCCAGCGGGCAGTGGAACCTGGTCAGCATTACTTTATCTTCGGGCAAAAACATCACCTGCGCGCTGAACGGGGAGGAAATCCTGTCCTGTGAACTGCAGGAATCATTCCGGAATCCGCAGCTGTACATCGGGGCTTCATCCATTGACAACCGCATCAGTGTGGAAGGATATATATCAGCCCTCAGGGTTTTCAGCGGCCGCAGCCGGGACCTGAAGGAAATCCGGCAGGAATACCTGGAGAAATACCCGGCGGTCCTGCTCGATCAGCTGCATTTCCCGGATCAGGACAGGCTGCAGCGTTCCCTCTGGCTTGACAGCAATTCTATTGCCGGGGTGCCGGTAACCTGGACGGTGCTGGATCCGGACAAGATGGATTACCGGGGCATTATTGCCGACCTCGGTACGGAAGGCAATATCCGGGCGAAGGCCTCGATTTCGACCGAATACGGCTCGGCAGAGAAGACCTTCAAGTTCCATGTGGCCGGGGCTTCCGCCCGGGTGCGCCTGGAAGACGACCTGCGCAGTCTTGATGCGGATATCCGCTCGGTCATGCACAGCGGTGAGACGCTGCCGGCAACTGAACCCGGCGGTTCGGCCATTACCTATGAGGTGCTTTCCGGTGTGGCTGAGATTTATGAAGGAATGTTGATTAAAACAGGCGGCCCGCTGCGTGAAACTGTCACCTTGAAAGCAGTGCTGCAGCTGGAAGGGGAAACGCTGGAAAAGGAATACAGCCTGGTCCTGCTGGAATCTGTATACGGCTATGCCATGAGTTATTTCAACGGGGAAGACGGATATGAAACCGGGTATATCGCCGTATCGGAAGACGGTCTGCACTGGCAGAAAACCAATACGGTCATCAAGGCGGAAAGCGGTACCGGCCGGGTGCGGGATCCGTTTCTGGCCCGGGCTGCCGACGGCAGTTTCCTGATTGCGGCCACCCAGGGCTTTGATAACCCGGAAATCTACCTCTGGCACAGTGCGGATCTCAAGGAACTGACCGGGGAACGGATGATTCTGGTTGACCTGCCGGATGAAGGGCTCGGGATGAGCGGCACCAGGGCCTGGGCCCCGGTGATTTACCATGACCGGGAAACGGGTGACTACCTGCTGATCTTCTCGGATCCTTCCCCTGACAGGGGAGCCGCGTATGCTGTCCGGACAGCGGATTTTGTGACATTCAGTTATCCGTACCGGCTGTTTGACCCGCTGTATCCGACGATTGATACGGTCATGTTCACCGACAGCGGTCGTTACTGGCTCTTCTACAAGGATGAGCGGGCTGCGGCCCAGACGGTTTACTACGCCATGGCCGACGATCCTTCGCTGGGCTTTACACGAACTTATGACTGGCGTTACCTGAGCCTGCAGCGGGGTGTTGAGGGCCCGATGCTGTGCCGGAAGAAAGATGGCGGCTGGCTGCTCTACATTGATGATTTCCCGCATCAGACGTTCCTGGCCGGGACATTTGACCGGATGTCCGATCAGTTGGATATTCACTGGTATGAGGCCGGGGAATACAACCTGCCGGAGGAAGATGTACGGCACGGCTCACTGCTGCCGCTGACGGAGAACGAGTATCGTGACCTTCTTTCTGAATGAATTGAAGATGTCATGAATTCACCCTATAATAAAGACGGGAGTACAGGAGGAAAATACCCATGGACAAGTTTTTGGTAGAAGTATCTGCACGGCATATTCATCTCAACCGGGAAGATATGGACATTCTCTTCGGAGCAGGCTCTGAACTGCATGTCAAGAAAATGCTTTCGCAGCCGGAACAGTTTGCCAGCGAAGAACAGGTTGTTCTGAAGGGCCCGAAGGGCGAGATGAAGCTCAGAGTCCTCGGACCGCTGCGTAAGGAAACACAGATCGAAGTTTCCCTGACAGAAGCACGCCAGCTGGGCGTCAAGGCCCTGATTCGTGAGTCCGGCGTTCTGGACGGCACAGAGGGCGGCCTGACAATGGTTGGCCCGGCCGGTGAAAAGGCGATCGACAGAGGTGTGATCGCAGCCAAGCGTCATATCCACATGACCCCGGCAGATGCCGAGAAGTATGGCGTTGAAAACGGCCAGATCGTAGCTGTAAAGGTTGAAACACCGGAACGCTCCATCGTATTCGGTGACACGGTTGTCCGCGTCAGCGACAAGTATGCCCTGGCTATGCACATCGATACCGATGAAGCCAATGCCGGCGGGATCAGCGGTTCTGCTGAAGGTGAAATCGTCGCTTTCTGAAAAGCATTAAGAAAAGTTATGCAGTAACTGCATAACTTTTTTATTTTCCATGTTTGCTCTGCAGGCGGATAATAGTACATAGGTTGCGATATGAAAAACATTATTTTCAATAAATACGGTTCAGCCGCCAAGAACCTGTTCAATGACCTGATCGATCTTCCCGAAACACTGGACATTGATGTGAATATACCCCGGAAAAACAGGGTTGTTGAGTTTATCCGGCTTGCCCATACGAGCCAGCGGGTCCGACGCCATGTTCATCTTCCGGGCCAGGAACTCTGGTTTTCCATGGACAGAATCAATCAGTTTGCCGATGAGCGGACAAACTTCATTTTCATCAACGAAACCCTGGCTTTTATCAACGAGGATGTTCTGAACAAAATCCGCAGGCATTATCCGCATGGCAGGTTTGTGCTGGTTGTTCTGGATGCCATGCATGCCAAGGCCAGGAATCTGGTTGTCGGGCGGCCGGTCATCCTGAATTGGCCATGGGATCTTGTCCTGTCATTCAACCAGGATGACTGTGAAGAATATGGATTCAAAAATCTGGAATTGAACTACTTTTCCGTACCGCGGGTTCTGCGGGATATGCCGCCGCGGCTGCCGGAAAGAGAACTTGTTTACCTGGGGGGAGCACAGAAAAACGATACCCGGGTGGGGAAGGTCCGGGATATCTATGCCTGTCTTTCCGGGCAGGGTGTTGACTGTGATTTTGTGATTACCAACTGGCCGGAGCAGAACGACGGCATTCAGTATGAAAAAGATTATGTCAGCTATGATGAACTGATCCGGCGGGAACATGCGGGGAAATGTATCTTGGAAGTGCTGAAGGAGAATCAGAACTATAATTCTGCCCGGTATTTTGAAGCGGTTGTCATGAACAGGAAACTGCTGTCCAATAATCCCAACCTGACATCGCTGCCGTACTATGATGAAAAGTACATGCGGTATTTCAGCCGTCCGGAAGAGATCGACGCGACCTGGCTGAAGGACGGGTCAATGCCTGATTATCATTACCGGGGGGATTTTTCCCCGGTGCACCTTCCGGACCTGATCGAACGGTATCTGGGAAAGTGAAGCCGGCCAATACCGGTTATATCATCCGTAAAGCCGATGAATTTGCATCGGTTTCTTTATGTTTGAAGGTGATTCGGGTAGAATAGGTACGAAACAAGAGGAAGACTGATGCCTAAAATTTTGTTTGTAGCAACTGTTGTTAAAATCCATATCGCCGTATTTCATCTGCCGTATATCCGCATGATGAAGGAACTGGGCTGGGAGACGGCCGTGGCCGCGAAGAACGACTATGACGCGGAGGAAGAATGCGTCATTCCGTATTGTGATCACTATTACGATATCCCGTTTGCCAGAAGCCCGTTCAGCCGCGATAATATGACAGCCTTAAAGCAGCTGGAAGAGATCATTGACCGGGAACAGTTTGATATTATTCACTGCAATACACCAGTCGGCGGTGTGATCGGCCGGATGGCAGCACGGAAAGCCAGGAAGAACGGCACGAAAGTATATTATACGGCCCACGGCTTCCATTTCTTTGACGGGGCACCGTTAAAAAACTGGCTGCTGTATTATCCTGTGGAGAAGCATTTTGCCAAAGATACGGACACGCTGATCACCATCAACGAAGAAGACTATAACCGGGCTGCGGCATTTAAACGCTGCGATGTCAGGCTGATTCCCGGCATCGGGATCGACACCCGGAAATTCGCGGAAATAACCGTTGATGCACAGAAGAAAAAACAGGAACTGGGTCTTTCCGCAAGTGATCTGGTCATTCTGTCGGTCGGGGAAATGACCGTCAGGAAGAATCATGAGGAAGTGATCCGGGCCCTGGCCGAGCTGAAAGACGAACCGCTGTTTTCCCGGATCCATTATCTGGTCTGCGGCAACGGCGCCCTGAAAGACTATCTGGAGAAACTTGCGGCTGAACTCGGGATCAGTGACCATGTGCACCTGCTCGGCTTCCGTTATGATGTGCAGGAGATCCTGCAGGCTGCGGATCTCTTTGTATTCATGTCCAAACAGGAGGGGCTGCCGGTTGCGGTCATGGAGGCCATGGCTGCCGGCCGGCCGGTCATAGCCTCGGATATCCGCGGCAATCATGATCTGATCCGGGACGGTGAAAACGGCTGGCTGATCCGGAAGGGCAGGGACAGCCTTTCAGCCCGAATCCTGCAGGTGCTTTCATCGCCGGAAGAAGCTGCTTCTGCCGGGCGGAAGGCACAGCAGGGCATGAAGGAATACGACATTGCCAATGTCATGAAGATCATGAAGGAAATCTATGGCCTTGCCCCGGAGAATGACAGATGAAAATCAGTGTAATCGTACCGGTGTACAACCTGGAAAACTATATCCGGCAGTGTCTGGAAAGTGTCCTGAACCAGACTTACCGGGATCTGGAACTGATTGTGGTGGACGACGGCTCACAGGACGGATCCGTTCCTGTCTGCCGGGAAATTGCCGCTGCGGATCAGCGGGTAACGGTGGTTGAAAACAAACATGACAACCAGGCGACGGCCCGCAACACAGGTGTCCGGCAGGCGTCCGGAGACTATATCATTTTTCTGGATGGGGATGATTTCTGGGCTGACAGAGGGGCGCTGGAACGCCTGGCGGAAAGACTTCGGAAAACCGGTGCCGAACTGCTGAACTTTTCCTATGTCAAATACTGGGAAAAGGATAACCGGCAGGAGCCGTATTTTACTGCCCCTGACATGCCGGCTCTGGAAAAGCGGGAAGACCAGCTGGGCTATCTGTTTGCGCACGGCCTGTACATAGCCAGTCCCTGCAACAAGATCATTGCCCGCCGCATCTTTGCGGAAGGCCTGACGTTTGCGGAAGGCGTGCACTCCGAAGATGTGGCCTGGTCGGCGGAACTGCTGCTGGCGGCCCGGTCATTTGATTATGTTAATGAAAACTTCTACATGTACCGTCAGCGGGAGGGGTCTTCCCGCTACAGTTACAGCGAAAAGCACTGCACCGACAGAAAGGACAACATCATGGCCTGCCTGCGGCTGTGTGAACAGACAGAGGGCTATCAGAAGAAATTCCTGCAGATCTATACGGCCTTCCAGTTTGCAACGTTTTTTGTCTGGCAGGCCAGGGCTGAGAAAGTGCCGGCCGGGTGCATCAACGAACTGGCCGGATATAAGGGTATCATGAAATACAGCGGCACCAGCCGCAAGGTTAAACTGCTGCATATGGCGTGCAGTGTGCTGGGCTACAGGAATCTCTGCCGGCTGATCCGCCTGGTTCTCTGACGGCACCGGTGTCTGCATAACATGGATAATAAAAAAACAATTCTCCGGGCAGAGAATTGTTTTTCGTTTTTACTGTTTTTCGGTCAGGTGAATCGCTTCCTTGAATGAATAGGTGCTGACCGGCTCGGTCTGTTCATATGTCAGTGAGCCGAATACTTTTTTTATCAGGGATACCTGTAACAGACTGATCAGCGGGTTAAAGGCTCTGGTCATAACAATATGCCGGCCGTTTTCCGCGGCGATCCGTCTGACCAGTTCACTGGTGCATACATATTCACTGTCCTGCGGGAAGAAGACACCTTCCTTGCCGAGATCGATGACTTCCTTCATGAAGGCACAGAGATTGCCGATAAAGATCATGCTGCGGTGGTTTTCATAGTCAGGAAAAACCGGGGAGGTAAGGACAAAACTGCGCAGCGGCTGGTAATTGCCGTGGCAGCCCTTGCCATAGACCATCGGCGGCCGCAGAATGGTGACCATGAAACTGTCATCACGCATGGCCCAGATAATTTCATCAGCCTGCTGCTTGGAAGAACCGTAGTGGGTGACCGGCGCTGCTTTTGTGCTTTTCGTTATCACCCCGGTTTCAACGCCGTAGACAGCCATGGTACTCATGATGACAAAGTGCCTGACCCCGGCTTCTTTTGCCGCCTCTGCGGTCTTTATGGCCAGGTCGCGGTTGACGTCGTAATACAGCTCCCGGTTCTCTGCCGTTTCTTTCTGATGCACAATGGCCGCCAGGAAGACAACGGTATCCCAGCCCCGGAACATGGACGCATCCGGGACAAGATCCCGGGCATTCAGTTCATCCAGGGTATAGTTTTCCGTGCCCAGATACTGCTTCAGATGACTGCCGACATAACTGTCTTTGCCGACCAGCAGGATCTTCCGTGAAGCTGCCGGATCCTGCCGCAGCGGCAGGCCATATGCGCAGAATTCCGCCGCGCTGCAGTTATGCAGGGATCCGCTGTTGTTTACCGAGAAGTCCGTGGTCATGCCCGTTCTCCATTTCTGGCCGGATGGTAGGTGGGGACGATTCCGGCAACGATCTGCTCAATATTTCCGGCATTCTGATATGACAGGTCCTGCAGCATTTCCAGATCATGGGTAAATACGGCATCATCAAATGATATCGGATGACCGATATAGATCAGGTCATTTCCGGTTTTCTGCATGCCTTCCTCATCCATGAGCAGTTCCTCATAGAGTTTCTCGCCGGGCCGCAGGCCGGTATAGACGATCGGGATATCCTTGTCCGGTTCATATCCGGACAGGCGGATCAGATTTCTGGCCATGTCATCAATCTTGACCGGCTTGCCCATGTCCAGGACGAAGATTTCACCGCCCCGGGCATAATAGCTTGCCTGCAGGACCAGTGAGACGGCTTCCGGGATGGTCATGAAGTAACGGATGATATCCTTGTCGGTCACGGTAACAGGACCGCCTTCGGCGATCTGCTTTTTAAACAGCGGGATGACACTGCCGTTGGAACCGAGCACATTGCCGAACCGGACAGCAGAGTAAATGGTGGTAGTGCTCTTTCTGGCCATCATCTGGATGATCATCTCACACAGCCGCTTGGAAGCACCCATGATGTTCGTGGGGTTGACGGCTTTGTCCGTACTGATCAGCAGGAAGTGCTCCACCCCGGCTTCATCAGCAAGCCTGGCCATGGTATATGTGCCCAGGGTGTTGTTCTTGATGGCTTCGTTGGGGCTGTCTTCCATGAGCGGGACATGCTTGTGCGCCGCCGCATGGTAGATGATCTGGGGCCGGTACTGTGTGAGGATGCTGCGGACCCGGTCCTCGTCCGTCACACTGCCGATCAGCACCACGAGATCAATATGCGGGTAGTTCTTCTTCAGCTCCAGCTGGATCTCATAGGTTGTATTCTCATAGATATCAAACAGGATCAGCTGCTTCGGTGAAGCGGCGGCGATCTGACGGGACAGTTCGGAGCCGATGGAACCGCCAGCCCCGGTAACCATGATCGTCTTGCCGGTCAGGTAATTCATGATTTCATCGTTGTTGACTTTGATTTCATCCCGGCCGAGCAGGTCTTCCAGGCTGACGTCACGCAGCTTGGCAACGGTCATCGTGCCGGCATAAAAGCCGTAGAGACTCGGAATGATCTGCAGTCGGCAGCCGGTATCCTTGCATATGTTGAGGATCTCGCTGCGGTCATGGGCGGAGATGTTCGTAATTGCGAAAATAATGCGCTTGATATCGTATTTTTTAACCAGGTCGGGAATATCGTTCCGGCCGCCCTCGATACGGATGCCTTCCAGGTCACGGCCCTGCTTGAGCCTGCTGTCATCCACGATGGCCCGGATGCGGTACTGGCTGTGCTGGCCCATGCGGATGTCATGGATGATCTCACGGGCGGCCTGGCCGGCACCGATCAGCAGGACATTCTCATAATCCTCACCGCTGGCATAGCGGGCCCGGAAATAATGCAGGAAGCGGTTGGAGAACCGGATCAGCACACAGAAGAACAGACTGAAAATGTACCCGATTGTCAGGCAGCTGCGGGGGATAAAGAAATAATTGAAGAAGTTCAGGCAGATTGTCAGAATGCCAATAATAATATAGGTCACAGCAATCCGGTAGACTTCCGTGATGCTGGCAAAGCGCCAGACGCTGTGGTACAGGCGGTTGATGTAGTACAGGATGAGGGCTGCCGGGATGACCACCATCAGGAAATGCGTCATGTGGTCGATATACCGCAGCGGGATCTCGCTGATCGAGAACTCAAACCGGATCCAGAGAGACGCGCAGTACGAAATAAAAATGGTGATGATATCTGAAAAAACCATCAGTAAAACCATCTGATGATAACGTCTTGAACGGTCAGCTGTATTTGTATCTGTCATCTTTAAAATATTAGCACGCGGGATATGAATATTCAATTTACACTGACGATCATGCAGGCCGTCTGCTGCACGTGACGGCGGGGAAGCCCCCAGCCGGCAGCAGTCACACATCAATTAATTTGGTATACAAATAGCATTGTTATGTAACAATGTGTTCACCAAAAAAAACTTTTAATATGCAGAATGAGTTGTTAGAATATCTTATAACATGCGCGATTACAACCCTTATTCTTTTATAGATTTGTACAAGTATCTGGCGGCGGCTGTGATAGCATTCCTCTTTCATTTTCATGATCATTTTCTTCACTTTCTTTCTTTGCCCAACCCATTTTCCGGCAATATCCTGACTCATTTTCTGAGTGTGCAGGGATGGGCGTGTACGGAATTGTTTTTCCTGCTTTCAGGAATGATGTTCATCCATGCCTATCAAGACCGTTTGAAAGAGAAAACAATTACCTTTTCCGGATTCATGAAGAAAAGGATCAAACGGCTGCTCCCGATGATTATATTGACCTCTGTTTCGGCATATATACTGGAATTGATATATTTCCTCACCGGTATTGAGTCATGGAGCGGGTCAATTGATCCATTGCCGCTGCTGTGGAATATAACCCTGGGGGGCGGGGCTGTTTTTCACACGAAAGTCTATCTGAATGAACCAATATGGTATATCGGTGTTTTGCTGTTCTGTTACTGCATAGGTGTTTTGATGGTGTACCTTCAGAAAAACAGAAAAAACCCGCTGCCGTTTCTTATTCCCGTATTTGCCGGTATCTGTATCTTCCATCTTGAGAAGGAATATCCTCTGCTCAATATCCGGACGGCCCGCGGCCTGACAGGTTTCTTCCTCGGCTGTTTCCTGGAGGAAATTTTTCGACGGATAACCGAAAAATCTGCAGTGGAGAAAAGAAAACTCGTTATCATAAGCCTCGCATTCCTGTTTACAGGCCTGGCAGTGCTTGCGGCGAACTACCTGGTCAATCCGTTTATTATCTCAAATATGTATGTGTTCTATGATGTGTTTATATTCATGCCGGTCATTATGCTTTCCGGTTTATGCCGGCCGCTGAACCGTCTGTGCTCACATCGGTTTCTGAAGTCTGCCGGCAGGATTTCCTACGGGATGTATTTGTGGAATTTTGTGATCTATTCCGGCATTAATCTGGTTTTGAGAATGTCACCTGAAAACCTGGTTCTGGCTGAAGAAGAAATACTCATGATATGGCTGATCTCTGTGGTGCTGCACCATGTGCTTGCCGTGGTTTCAACCCGTTTTCTGGACAGATTCGCATAAGACAAAGCATATAGCCCGCATGAATCATAAGATATGAAAAAAGAGATCCGGCAGTCACCTGTACGTTATGGGCCTGGGCTGATATGATTGGTATGTAATTAATAGTGAAGGGGTCAGCATGCAGGACGCATTGATCAGTATTATCACACCTGTTTACAATGCAGAGTCATATATCGAGACTGCTTTTTCAGCAGTGCTGCAGCAGACCTGGCAGAATTGGGAATGGATTCTGGTGGATGACTGTTCCGGGGATCAAAGCGCGGAAATAATCCGCCGCAGGATTGCGGATCATCCCGGTTACGCAGAACGGATCCGGCTGATTGCCCTGCCGGAAAACGGCGGCGCGGCAAATGCCAGGAATACCGGCGTCAAAGCCGCAGACGGGCGGTATATTGCTTTCCTGGACGCGGATGACATGTGGCAGCCGGACAAGCTGGCAGAGCAGTTGCGGTTCATGCAGGAAAAGAACGCGGCATTCAGTTACCATTCCTATGAATTCGGGAAAGAAGACGGCACTCCTACCGGCCGGGTTGTCAGGGCGGTGGAAGAACTGACCTATGATATGGCCCTGACCAGGACGATCATTTTCACATCGACCGTCATGTTTGATATGGAAAAGATGAGCAGGGAAGAGATCATGATGCCGCACTGCCCGAGTGAAGATACAGCCCTGTGGTGGCAGCTGCTGCGGAACGGTTATACCGCCTATGGCCTGGATAAAAACCTCGCTGTGTACAGAAGGCCGGCAAAATCACTGTCTTCCAATAAACTCGTGGCTCTGGAACGGATCTGGTATCTGTACCGTGAGCGGGAACATCTTTCCCTGATCCGCTCAGTATTCTGCTTTATCGGCTGGGCTTACCGGGCAACGGCACGCCGGCTGTAGCAGTTCAAACAGCTTTATTTGCGTGGGAAAAGCATTGGCAATCTGCTAAAATACTGTTCAGAGATTCCCGTATGAAGAAGAAAAGTATACTTGCTTCAACACTGCTGATTACTCTGGCTGTATTCGTCACCAAGATTCTCGGTGTGTTGAAGAAGTCCCTGATTGCGGCCATCTGCGGCGCCAGTCTGGAGACTGATACATATTTCATTGCTACGAGTATCATGATGCTTCTGGGCTCGGTCTTTTTTTCGTCTGTGTCCATCTCGCTGCTTTCCATGTACACGCTGCGGCTGGTCAGCGAAGGGCGGGAATCCGCAAATAATCTGATGAATGCGGCCCTGCGGTTTTTCCTGCCGGCCTCCATGCTGATTACCAGGGATCTGGCTCAGTTCTACATTAGGTAATTATGAAAATCGTTGATATCAATATCTGACCTCAGGTAACTATGTATAAATTCATTTTGCCACTTCTTGATGATGAACATCATTTTGGAAGCTGAAAAACGGATTCTCACAGAAAAGGGATATGCCATATTTAAACTATATCCTGCTTTGCATGGCCACGTAGGCCACGATCCTTTTTTTGTAATATGATTTTCAAGATACCCGTCGGCCGATACAATAGCATTGTGTTAGTGGGTTCAGTATTCGGAATCCTTTTTTCAGGTATCTTGGTGTTTTTGGAATTGTTATGGTAGGATCATCCCTATGTTCAACATATCGATGTCGCTTCTTATGGAATAGAAGCAGTATATTTCTGATCTTGCCTTGGGTATACTCATGTCAGATTATAAGAGGGCTAACTTAATTGAAGTTGTAACTATTTTCACTGTATCTGTAACGAGAAGGACTATCGCATGCGGATTAATTTGTCTATATAATGCTCAGTAATCATTTGGGTGAAATATGTACTATTTCGAAAACTATAGAATTCAAAAATATACAGTATAATTATTTCGCAGGAAACAAATATGTATCAGTTCTTAACTATACCAAAAAATAGAAAACTAGCTCTGATAATATGTACAGGGTTGATTTTATTATCATTATTACTAAATCTTTCAGGGATATCAGCAAAATGGATGCAAAGAGGTATCTGGATAATTTGTTTATGTCTTTTGTTTTGCTGTCTGTGTTCTATGACAAAGAAAGATTCGTTTTGGATTCTTTTCAGTGCATTTTTGACCAGAATTGTACTTGCGGTTTTAAATATACAATCTGGCAATATACTTTCAACGCAATTATTCCGGGTTGGAGATGATATTGTATTTGCCAATGCAGCTCATGAATTTTATAACGGAAATCTGGCATATCAAGTAAATAGCAGAAGATTTCCGCAATTTGTTAATTGGTGCTATAAGGTGTTTGGTTTGGATGAAATGATTATGATATTAATCTTGGTTTTTTTAGCCATGATCGGGTGCCTTGCATTTTATCATATGCTGTCCCGTTTGACTTTGTCGGAAAGAGAAAAGATCCTTGCGCTGTTTATTGTGTGTTTTGCTCCATTTAATATTATTTTTAGTGTTTTGCTGCTTAGAGAGCCAATATATTTTTGCTTTATAACATTATCCTTTTTGTTTTACCAAAAATACTGTTTTAAATACCAACTTTGTGATTTGTTAATTGCTATACTTCTGACATTCCCAGCCATACTGATGCATTGGGGATATGTAGGAGTGCTAATTGTGTATGTATCACATTTTGTTATCGGATACAAAAGTATATCTGGAAAAAGAGTACAACTGAGAATTATCAAAATTACATTTTTGATTGTTCTACTGTTTATGGCCACCATTATCGTCTTGAATAGTGGAAGGATGAGATATTTTCGGGAAGCCGGATCTTTTACAGATGGTTTGATTCTAACATTTACAAAGTATTCCGGACTGAATGGAGGTTCTAAATATCTTTCTGATATGCAGGTCAGTTCTCTTTGGAATATAGTACTGTTTACACCGATGCGAATTGTGTATTTTTATCTGAGCCCATTATTTACTGATTGGCGAGGGTGGAAAGATATTCTTTGTTTTCTACTGGATTCAATTTTCCCGTTACTTATGTGTTTAGTTTATGGATACATGCGAGTAATGAAAAGAAAGGTCAGTCTTGAAACGAGAGCTGTAATATGGATTATATTTCTTACTGGAGTATTATTTTGTTGGGCTACAGTATCTGCTGGTGCTGCAATCAGACATAGAAACTGTCTTATCCCCCTAGAGATGTATGCCATCATGTATTTGCTATCTGAAAGGCGCACAGCATAGACCAATTATTTGATTATGAAAAAAGAAGCTGTTAAAGCATTGATGCTTTTACCAAATTTGAGACCATCCAACGGAGTTTCAACTTTTGCTATGAATTATTTTCGCAGACTAGATCACGATTTGATACATATTGATTTTGCGTTATACTCTGATCGCGAAACACCATACTATGATGAGATAAAATCAATCAGTAACAGCAAGATTTACATACTTGAAAATGTTAAAAAAATAAACAAGCATATGAAGCAATGTCGTCGTATTCTACTAGAGGGTAATTACGATGTTATTCATGATAATACATTACTTATATCGTGGCCGATGATGCATGAAGCTCAAAAAATGGGTATTCCGGTGAGAATACTTCATAGTCATAATTCCGTTTTGGGGGAAACAAGACTAAAACTAATTCGTAATAAAACTTTTCTACCTCTACTAAAGCGCACGGTAAATAGATATGCCGCATGTGGTGATATGGCTGGAAGAGCAATGTTTGGTAATGAATCATTTTCTTTGATACCCAATATCATTGATGAAAAGAGCTATGTTTTTGACGGCTTGCGTCGTGAAATAATAAGAAAAGAGAATGGTGTTGAGAAGAAACAAGTGATTCTGACTGTTGGAAGAACCGCTGAACAGAAAAATCCATTCTTTGCCATTGATATCATTGAGCATTTAAATCGAACATATCATGATT
>JAFRHT010000104.1 GCA_017433125.1 Solobacterium sp. | reverse complement strand
TGTACTGCCCAGTGAACTGGTCCGCCGGGAAGGGCTGACCTATCATCCGGAATACATTATCGCGGCCGCCGAAGAAGGCGATGAACTCCGGATCGACCTGCTGGCTTCGGAATACGGTGAACTGCAGCCGGCTGTATACCGTCTGGCCCTGCAGAAAACCGAAGAAGGCTACCGGCTTCCCGCCGCGCTCTGACCTCTGCCGTACACTTCCTGAAATCTGTGATATACTGATTTAAACAGGACATCGAGCGTGTCCGGGAGAGTGATCATGCCAGATAATGAGAGTACTTACGAGCATAAGCTCCGCTATAATAACGCGTACAACCGAGTCAAATACCGCTCATTCTCTGTCCGCTTCGACAAGGAAAAGGAGAAACAGATCATCAGCTGGCTGGAAAACCAGCCCAGTCTCAAAGCGTATGTTCTGGGCCTGATCGAAGCCGACATGGCTGCTGCGAAAAAACGCAGATAAAAAAGGGGATACAGCCCATGCCGTATCCCTTTTATTGTGTTCCGGGAGATATTCAGTCGCCCTGGTGTACAACCACCTGCGGGAACGGAATCTCCACACCGTAATCATCAAACAGTACTTTGACATCCCGGTTCAGCTGCCGCTGGGCCCGGAAGACATTCGCTTCTTCCACCCACGCGACAATCCGCAGCTCCACGCCGCTGCTGCCCAGTTCCTGCACACCCAGCAGATATGGCGCTTCCAGGTACAGATCCTTATGGGGTTCATACATTTCCGGCAGTTTCTCGGCCAGCAGCCGCTCAAGCTTCCGCAGATCCGTGCCATAGGAAACCGAGACCGTGCATATGGCCATGGAGCGGTTCCGGGACCGGTTCTGGAAATTACGGATATCCGAGTTGTTGACAACTTTCAGGTTGCCGCCGGCATCTTCCAGCGTGGTGGTGCGGACGCCGATACTGCGGACAATGCCGCGGAAGTCATCCAGAATGATGATATCGCCGATTTCATACTGCCGTTCAAAGATGATGAACATGCCGGTGATGATATCTTCAATCAGGCTCTGGGCACCGAACCCGATGATCAGGCCGATAATGCCGGCCCCGGCCAGCACCGCGGTCGTATTGACCCCGAGAATGCTCAGGCCCCAGATGAAGGCGGCGATCACGGCCAGATAACGGAACATCCCGGTCAGCAGCAGGCCGATGGTCGCGGAGTGATCATCCCGTTTCGAGTAGATCTGCAGGAGTATCTTGATAATCGTAAAGATCAGCCAGACGACCGCCAGCGCCAGGATCAGGGTCGCAAAATGCGCCAGGGTGATCTTGCCGCTGCGTTCAATCAGGAAATGCTCTGCCCGCAGATCCTGAATCTTCGCTGCGGTTTCTGCTGAGAAGGGCAGCCACTGCGGATGTGTCAGTGCTACGATCAGCAGGATGGAAATAATAATTCCGATAATGTTTGCCATATGTGTGTACCCCCTTATAAGCTGTACTATTCTACGGTTTTATCAATAGATACAATGGATATCCAGTAGATTGGCCCGGTCTGTTCATAAAGCATGAGGCTGCCCTTTACCTGTGCCGGACGGCTGACATCACCCGGATCCAGGGACATCTGCAGACGGTTGGTGCCCGGGAACCGCATCAGCCATACCTGGCCGCTGCTGCTGCCGGCCGCCGCCTGTCCGTTCACCGTAACCGGAGTCGTGTAGTATCCCGGCTTGACGTTGTCTGTTTCAACATTTGTTTCATCAATGAGGACATCCACCACCAGGAATCCGCCGTTGTCAATGCCAACCCCGCCATTTGCGTAATTCGGGTTCAGGGCTGCGAAATTCTCGGTATGAATCGTGACCGGTCCGATTTCAGATGATCCGGTTGTGCCGTCCGGATATGTGTAGTCAAGAACAATCTTGATGTTATAGACGGCCCCGTTCTGATAAGCCAGATGGCCCTGGACTTCCGCATAATCTTCGTCAGTATATTCGAAGTCGGAGCCTTGCGTGATGGTTCTGCTGGTGCCGGCGATGTATGCCCCGGTTGCGTCCGAAATATACGGTGTCGCGGTGAGCGTCCCTTTCTCCAGGTCGTTCCACTGATTGATATAGAATGCCGGCCAGATATCAAGCCCGCCGTCATCCGCAAGCAGGATGCTCATGTCACTGCTGATCTGGAAGGTCGGGGCAGTATGGCTCGTGGACGCCGGATTGATTACCAACTGGCCATTGGTCACATTGAAGGTTACATCATGGTTCGGGCTGGAGGAGCTGAAGTCAGCGGCATTCAGAACCAGTTCATATGTTCCCGGCTCAGTTCCGGAGACACTTACGTCATCCTGGGCCGGACCGGTGATCATGCTTTCATCAAACGCCGAACCGGACGGAATCGAGTATGTATACCCGGAAACTGTCTGCACGGTGCCGTCATATTCAACCTCAGCGGTATTGCCGGTCACCCCGACCGTAACCGCAGCCCGGTTGATCGTCAGGATACCCGGGATGATCTCCGCGATTTCATACCTGTTGTATTCATCGGAATTAAGCGTAATCGTGAAGTCGCCTTCTTCCAGGCCCTGCATGCCGTATTCCCCGGCGTTGATGCGTTCAACACCCGCCTTGCTCGGGGTTTCCATGGATATGCTGATCAGGCTGCTGTCAATCGGGCTCCCCGTATCATCCTCGGCAGTGTATGTATAGCCATAGACGGACTGCAGCGTGCCGTCATAGGTAACGGTCTTGCTGTTGCCGGTGATGGTGATATGCGCCGTCCTGGATGCCACAATCTCCAGCCAGCCGTCAACGATTTCAAATTCAACTTCGTAATTATCGTTCAGGCATTCGAAATACTCCGGCTGCAGATTCATTGGGTATTTTCCGACCTGGTCCCCGGCTACGGCAGCCAGTTCACTGTTCCTGATCCTGATATCGCCCTCGGTCAGCCCGGAGTCGGCCGGAATGCTGACGGAATAGCCTTCTATGACGTGTGTTGCTTCATCGAAAACAACCGTGCCTGTCTCTCCGGTAATCGTTACCGTAACCTTGGCCGGCACGATTTCCAGATAGCCGTTGGTGAAATCCACCGTAATATTGGTGTAGATATCAGAAGTTACGCTGAAATCGGAAGCGGACAGCTCCGTGTCTTCAACAGGACTGCGCCGCATCGGATAATTGCCCGCGGCTGTTGCCGAAACCTGCGCCATTGCCGGGTCGATCAGGGAAACGTTGAACATGCCCGGATCCATGCTGTTCCCGTTCTCATCGATCACCTGAACCTCAAAACCGCTTACGGTATGGGGCCTGCCGTTATAGGTAACCGTCTCGTGATTGCCGACAATCACAACATTGACCTGCTGTTCCCCGTCGACGATTTCCAGCCAGCCGGGTTCGACCAGCACTTCAATATCCGTATAGTAATCCGACGTTACCGTGAAGTCCGCCGGTGAAATATTCATTTCATAACTGCCCGGTTCAATACCGAAAACCAGGGTCGGGTCCACACCGTCCCGCAGATTTACCGTGATTGTGACGGCGCCGCTGTCCCCGGCAGTGTCATTGTCTTCATACACTTCATATGTATAGCCATAAAAGGAGATCTGCTCGCCGGTATAGGCCATGGTCCCGGTATTGCCGAGGATCAGGACGGTTGCCCGGTGTTCCTTCTCCGGCTCTGTGGTCGGCGTGGACGTAGGGGAAGCCGTCGGTCCGGCGGGCTGCTCGCTTGGCTGCGGATCCGGCGTTACCGGACGGTAATACGGCGGTATCGGCCGCACGTATGGTGTCACCGTCGGCTGCGGGGCAGGGGCAGGCGTCACGGTCGGCATTGGGGTGGATGGCGGCGACGGTTCTGCCGTTGATGCCGGGGTTACCACGGCGATAACCTGCGGTTCCGGTTCCGGCTCAGGCATCCTGAAAAACACGGAAGCCGCAAGCAGCGCGCCGAGGATCATCAGTACCATTCTGGCAAAGTCCAGCCGCTTTTTATGTTTTCCGCCTTTAATCGGCTCATACGGAGCCGCAAATTCAGGGTATCTGTTGTCGATTTCTCTCATCTGGTTTACAGGAAATACAGGCCGCAAAAGCCATTTGCGGTCTGATTTAATTATATTCTATGAAGCACGGAAAAGGATAGTTACCGATTGCCGACAAAAGCCGTGACAAAGCGGTAATTCATGCATTAAGATACGGTTAATCCCCTATGCTTTACATGAAGATATGCGATTTTCAGAAGTAATGAACAAGTACATGGTTCAGCTGGGCTGCACGCAGAAAGACCTCGCCGAGCAGACAGGTTTCAGCCGGGCTTCAATCAGCCGTTATTGTTCCGGCATCCGGACCCCGGCCAGCGACAGCGTTCAGATCAGAAAACTGGCGCAGGTTTTTGCGGCGCGGGCAGCGGCAGCCGGGTTTTCCCTGTCGGAAGAGGAGATCCGCAAAGCCCTGAATGACACAGCCCAGAAACCTTCCGCCGTGAACTTTTCCCTGTTCCTTGAGCATCTGAACCAGCTGCTGCGGATCCTGCCGGTCAGGATCAGTGAACTGGCCCGGGCCTTGAACTATGATCCGTCCCACATCTCAAAAATCCTGTCCGGTTCCCGCCGGCCCGGCAACCAGGAACGCTTTGTCAACGCCACAATTGCCTTCCTGGCCCAGCGGCTGACACGGCCGGCCGATCTCGAGACTTTCTGCCGCTTCACCGGGGTATCCGAAGAGGCGCTGAACCGGCCGGAAAAAACACAGCAGTTCCTGCAGACATGGTTTTTCTCCGATCTGCCGGCAGCGGATGCCAGACCCGTGGGGCATTTCCTGAAAACTCTCAATGCTTTTGATCTGAATCAGTATATGCAGATCCTGTCATTTACCGATATGCCGATACCGGCTGACAAGCCTCTGCCGCCGGCGGTGAAACAATATACGAGTATCACGGAGATGATGGAAGCTGAACTGGATTTCATTGGTGTCACCCTGCATTCTTCCGCTGCGGATGACTGCATCCTCTACAGTGACATGCCGATGGAAGAAATGACAGCGGATCCTGTCTTCCCGAAACAGTGGATCCTGGGCATGGCCATGATGCTGAAAAAAGGCCTGCGCCTGCATATCATTCACGATATCAGCCGGCCCTTCGCGGAAATGATGATGGGGCTGGAAATCTATATTCCGATGTACATGACCGGACAGATTTCACCATATTATCTGCCGGAGGCGCAGAATACGATCTTTTCCCATCTGCTGAAAGTGTCCGGGGCAGCTGCGCTGGAAGGCTCGGCCATCAGCGGCCACCTGAATACCGGCCGTTATGTGCTCTATCAACACCCGGATGACCTGCGTCATTTCCGTCAGCTTGC
>JAFRHT010000103.1 GCA_017433125.1 Solobacterium sp. | reverse complement strand
CAATTGTAACAGCTGCCCGGCTGATCATTGTCCCGGTCGCGGTGCTCGGGGCCGCGATTGCCCTGGGTTACCGGGGTGTGGACCTGGCTTCACTGATGGCCCTGTTCGCCGGGCCTGCAGCGATTGCGTCATTCTCCATGGCCCAGGAAATGGGTCTGGACGGGGAGCTGGCCGCGCAGTGTGTCATGTCCACGACTGTGTGCGTCATTCTCACGATGTTCCTGCTGATTTCAGGCCTGGGGACAATGGGGCTGCTTTAATCAATATATGATGATCTCTTAAATTCTGAGCTTTTGAAGCATATGATTTGGCGGTCATACAAAAACCACCGATATGAACTGTCCCATTGAAAATGGACAGTTATAAAAAAAGCAGAAAGAACACCTCTTGTACAATTAAAGTACAAGAGGCGTTTTCTTCATGGCAAAAAAGGGACGAAGTTAATCATTATTCGACAGAGTCCAAGAAGGAAGCAGTTAAATTTATCTGCGCGGAGAGATCGGAGGGATGACAATGGTAGTACAAAGCCTAGGACAGCGATCGAACAGGCAGCTGTGGAATTGGGTCAAGTTGAATCGAAAGGACCTGGAACTGCTGAAACAGGACAACAGAGAAAACTGAAAGGTATGACTCCAGTTCAATTCAGAGAGTCATTCCTTCATGGTTAGTTGATCTGTGTTTTTTATGAGCGTCCCATTTTACTGAGGCGGTTAAATACTGTCGTTGGTTTTTTCCAGGAAAGATTGTAATTTAATCAGGCAATGTTTGATTTGTCGGGAAACAGTATACGGAATAGCTGATTCAAACTGTATAAAAGAAAGAATGACATGGTGGTGTTGCTGTGCATAAACAAGGACGACAGCCTGATGACAGCCGGCCATGCCCGTTCCCCGAACAGGGGAAAGTGCTCCTGGCTGAACGTTTTCAGAGATTCTATTTTTACTCTGTATTGTATTCTTTCTGCTCGGCTGCACCCATATCACCAACGCCATACCTTTGAAATACCTGTGGCACATCCAAGCAGCAATTTCTGGTTCATGACTTTGTCGCTGTACTCCGGATGCTCATCTGTGAAAAAGGCATATCTTGCCAAATGCGCATCGGCAAAATCGATCAGATTTCTGGCTGAATTTGTTTTAATGATGCTGTCTTCCCGCTTTCGGTAATGATATTGTGCAGCACTGACAGCAACCGTTCTATCAGCATTGAACAGGATTTTGTGCATAGAGAAAACATCTTCGTAATTTCTGCCTTCTGGGAACGTATTCTCATCTAGAAGTTTGGCCCGGAACAACTTGTTCCAAGCTACACTGCTGATTTTACCGTCAATCAGACACGCAGCACAGTCCCTGCCTGTATATACAGCGGCAGGATACATGGTTTTTACGGATCTGTTTTCGTATTCCTGAATATAATTACAGGCGCTGACATCTGCCTGGAACTCTTCCAGGCTGTTCAGAAGGATTTCATACATCTGCGGCTCAATCCAATCATCAGAATCAACGAAGCCGATATATGCACCATGCGCGTTTTTGATACCTAGATTGCGGGCGGCGGACAAACCGTGATTATCTGTATGGAATACCCGTATCCGGCTGTCCTGCGCCTGATACCTGTCGCAGATCTCACCGCAGCGGTCAGGGGATCCATCATCGACTAACAGGATCTCCAGATCCGTGAAGGTCTGATTTAGGATGCTGTCAATGCATTGATGCAGGTACTTTTCAACTTTGTATACTGGAACAATAATCGATATCATCTTTTCTCCTGTGCGGATCTATGCTCAATATGTAGCATTATTATAATTATATCATTTCTGTCTCCAAACCACCTGCATCTATCCTTTAAGTGATCACGCTGACCGAATGATATGAAAAAAACCGCATTTGCATGCGGTTGAATCCTTTACTGGTCGGGATGGCAGGATTTGAACCTGTGACCCCTTCGTCCCGAACGAAGTGCTCTACCAAGCTGAGCTACATCCCGTTGATCAGCGCAATTTATTATAACAAGGTCAGCCGGAAAAGCAAACCCTATTTTTTAAAATTGCGCTGTTTTTTTAGAGTACCTTGCTCAGGAACTGACGGGTCCGCTCATTCTGCGGGTTTGACAATACCTGCTCCGGTGCGCCTTCTTCACAGATAATGCCTTCATCGAAGAAGATCACCCGGTCGGCAACTTCACGTGCAAAGCCCATTTCATGCGTCACGATCAGGGTGGTCATGCCGGATGCCGCAAGACTCTTGATGACTTCCAGGACTTCCTTGACCATTTCCGGGTCCAAGGCCGAGGTCGGCTCATCAAACAGCATGACATCGGGATCCATGGCCAGGGCCCTGACAATGGCCAGACGCTGTTTCTGGCCGCCTGAGAGCTTGTTTGGATATTCGTCCTTCTTGTCCAGCAGGCCGACCCGGGCCAGCAGTTCCTCGGCTTTGGCATTGGCTTCCGGCACGGGAATTTTCTTTTCCAGGGTCGGGGCCAGGGTGATGTTCTGCAGACAGGTCATGTTCGGGAAAACGTTGAAATGCTGGAATACCATGCCGATCCGCTGCCGGTACTTTGCGATATCGCATTTGGGATCGGTCAGTTCCGTGCCTTCAAAGATCACCTTGCCGCCGGTGGGAACTTCCAGCAGGTTCAGGCAGCGCAGGAACGTGGACTTGCCGCCGCCCGAAGCACCGATGATGCATACCGTTTCACCTTCGTAGAAAGATGTGGTGATGCCCTTGAGCACCTCCAGGTTCCCGAAGGCCTTTTCCAGGTTTTCTACCCGGATCATTTCCTTCTTGCCGTTAACGCTCATATACCTGCAGTCTCCTTTCAAATACGCCTACCAGTCTGGACAGGGTAAAGGTCAGTGCCAGGTAGATGGTTCCGGCAATCATGATGGCGGGAATGGCCATGAAGGTAATGGACTGCACGGTGCGGAATGATGTGGTCAGTTCGGCCACGAAGAATGTTGAGGCGAGGGATGCCTGCTTGATCATGGTGATGAATTCGTTGCCCAGGGCCGGCAGGATATTCCGGATGGCCTGCGGCAGGATGACCTTGGTCATCATGTTCTTTTTGCTGAGGCCAAGGCTCAGGGCAGCTTCGGTCTGGCCGATGTCAACAGCCTGGATGCCGGCCCGGATGATCTCTGCCACATAGGAGCTGGCTTTGACGATCAGGGCGACAATGATACACTGCAGGTCTGACAGCTCAAACGGCATGTACTTCGGCAGGAAGATCCAGAAAAAGTACAGCTGCAGCAGGATCGGGGTGCCCCGCAGCACTTCAATATAGACATTCAGGATGGCATTCACGATTTTGAGTTTAGACATCCTGGCAATGGCAATCAGTGTACCGACGATGGTCGCAAAGAACACGGTAACGGCAGAAATCCACAGGGTCCCGACAAAACCGTTCCAGTACACATAGCCGTATTTGCTCAGAATTTTGATGATTTGATCAAGCATTGTTTCCCTCCGTGGTCATGTCCGGCATGACCGTAACAGCAGTATTGATTCAGTTCTCGATGCCGAGGCTCTTCGCATACTCGGCGTATTCGTCGTACCAGGCTTTGTACTGACCGTTTTCATTGACTTCCCTGAGGACTTCGTTGACGGCTTCGATCAGTTCGGTTTCACCCTTCGGGGCGCCGATGCGCGTACCGCCGTATTTTTCATTGTCGAAATCAAACTTGAAGTTTTCAACGATCATCATGCCGCAGCCCGGATTGCTGTCGATGTACAGCTGGGCGTTCGTGATGGCGACTGCCGCAGCGTCTGCCTTTCCTTCCTGGACGGACAGGAAGGCATCGGTCATTGAGCTGACCCGCTTGAATTCCTTGTAGGCCGGAACCTGCTGGTTGCACAATTCTTCCTGGATGGAACCGCTCTGGGTAATCAGGATAAAGTCCTTGATGTCCTCCGGCCCGGTGATGTCATCCTTGTTTTCTTCCCGGATCAGCAGGCCGTAGCCCGGATTGTCATCCCGCATGTTGTAGCCGATGGACAGCTCCATCGCTTCGGCCCGGGTCGGGGTGTAGGCCAGGGCGGAGATGGCCAGGTCGTATTTGCCTTCGGCAACGGATGCCAGAACCTGGGTGAATTCCAGCGGTACGATCTCCAGTTCAACGCCCATGCGTTCGGCAATCAGCTTGGCCAGTTCCATGTCGGACCCGACATACTGTTCGGCCCCGGTCTTGGTCGGGTCGATGAATTCGTTTGGTACAAAGTACGGCTCGGTGGCCACGGTCAGAACACCGCGGGCCTTGATTTCTTCAAGCCGGTTGGCTGGGGCCGGTGAGTCGGAAGCGGCCGGAGCGGAAGAAGAGCAGCCGGCCAGCATTGCCGCAAGACCGAGACTGAGGATGATTTTCGCAGATGTCTTTTTCATGATTCTTTCCTCCAATTCATGACATGGTTTTCCGAAAAAGAAAGGTCCGGAATTCTGATATCCCGGACCGGTTTGACTCATAAGGCAGCTTTCTTCAGATCATCACAAAGAAGCCGATACAGAGGACCGGTCGGTAACGTGATGATGATGGTGATGCATCGCCGTGAATCTGAACATGACCTTTCCTCCTGTATGGTGCAATCGTAAAACAATGATTTTCAAATGTCAAAACAATTTTCATGAAAATGTTTTCAATGGTATCCTGTATAGTAGGAAAACGTTTATGGTTAAAAGAAGACGGCGAAAACTGAAGAAGAGTGCACTGCTGTTCCTGATCCTGTGCGGACTGCTTGCCGTGGGCATTGGTTACCGGCTTACCCGGCCGGCGGCTGAACCGGAAGCTGCGGCAACGACGCCTGAGCCCACGCCGGAACCGGAACCGCAGGTTTATACAGCCCGGCTGTTCCTGACCGGTGATGCCCTGATACACGGGACGGTGTGGATGGACGCGGACCGGGGAGACGGTACATATGATTTCTCCGGAATCCTGGAAAATGTCGGCAGGCTGTCGGAAGGATATGATCTGAAGTACTACAACCAGGAAACGATCCTCGGCGGCACCGAGCTGGGACTGCACGGCTATCCGCGCTTCAACAGTCCGCAGGAAGTCGGGGATGCCATGGTGAACATGGGCTTCAACCTGGTCTCCACGGCCAACAACCATTCTCTTGATAAGGATGAGGAGGGTATCCGGCGCTCGGTTGAATACTGGAAACGGCAGGAGGCGGAACATGGTGTGCATATGGCCGGAACGTATCTGTCCTGGGAAGAACAGCAGGACATTCCGGTGTATGAAGTCAACGGCATCACCTACACGTTCCTGTCATGGACATACGGCTGCAATGGCCTTTACGCCCCGGCCGGCATGGAATACCTGGTCAATGTCTACCCGGGCCGGGAAGAGGAACTGCTGGCCCAGGTGCGCCGGGCCGATGAAATCTCCGATGTTGTCATCACAGCCATGCACTGGGGCACGGAGTATTCCATGGAAGCCAACGATGAGCAGAGAAGCCTTGCCCGGCAGCTGCACGATGCCGGCGCGGACATCATCATCGGCAACCACCCGCATGTGATCCAGCCGATCGAGTGGATTGACGGCACGATCTGCTATTATGCCATGGGCAACATGGTCAGTGCCCAGATCGAAGAGCCCAACCTGGTCGGCATGTACGGGGCCGTCACCATCACCAAGACCGTCACCGGCGACAAGACGGAAGTGACGATATCGGATGCGAAGGCAGATCTGTTCTGGACGTACTATCATGCCGGCTACTACGACTTCAAAGTTATTCCGTTTGATGAACTGGATGATGCTCATCTGCCAGGACATGATATGATTTATGAGAAGTACAGGACCAAGATTACGGAATATGATGATTCGATACAGGTGGGAGGAATCCGCCTGGAATAAACGGAAAGGAGCTGCGGAACATGCTTACCGAACATGAGGAAATAGAGATCCAGGAAGCGATTGACGCGGCCGATGTTGCCCTGGAGTATCTGGAAAATGCGCAGGAATTCCTGACCAAGGCCAGCCGCTGGGGGATTGTGGATATTATCGGAGGCGGGCCGTTCATCACCATGATCAAGCGCAACAACATGAAGGAAGCGCGCTACCAGATGGAACAGGCCAGGGATGCGCTGCGCAATTTCAGCCGGGAACTGAATGACCTGAAGCTGTTCGATGCGATTGATCTTGATACGGACCAGTTCCTCGGCTTTGCGGATTACTTCTTTGATAATCCGATTATGGATTTTCTGGTACAGAATAAGATAACGGAAGCCAGCCGGCAGGTCGGTGAGGCGATTGACCGGGTGGCACAGATCCAGGAAGAACTGATTCAGGTTCTGGAAAACGACGGCGAATAACCTGATCTGATTTTCACGCTGGGGCCGCAGTCTTCAGCGTGTTTTGTACGGAAAGGAAACAGGAGGTGCATTGTCATGACAGTATATGCAGCGTATTTCAGTCCGACCGGCGGTACGGAAAAGGTCGTCAAGGCCCTGATGGAAGGCTTTGGCGGCAGTTATGAAACCATTGATTTCCTGACCCTCGGCACAAAGCCGTGGAGCAGGACATTCCGGCCGGAGGATTTTGTGGTGGCAGCCATCCCGGTCTACGGCGGCCGGGTGCCGGTGACAGCTGCCCGGCATATTGCCAATATGACCGGCAGCGGGGCAAAAGCCGTGGCGGTGGCGGTCTTCGGCAACCGGGCCATCGATGATGCCCTGCTGGAACTCCGGAACCTGCTCAGCGCCGCCGGCTTCGACGTGCGGGCGGGTGTTGCGGCTGTGGCGGAGCACTCCATTTTCCGCATGTACGCCACGGGACGTCCGGATGCAGAGGATATCCAGGACCTGCATGCCTTCGCTGACAGTATCAAAGCTTCCCTGGACCAGCCGGGAACCCTGCAGGTACCGGGCAATTATCCCTACAAGCCGAAAAGGCCGTCAGCCAATCAGCCGCGGGCCGATGACAGCTGCATCGCCTGCATGATCTGCGCGGAAGAGTGCCCCGAGCAGGCCATCGATCCGGAAGATGTGCAGAATGTGAATCCGGAAAAGTGCATCGCCTGCCTGCACTGCGTCAGTGTCTGCCCGGTCAAAGCCCGGAATGTCAACCAGGAGGTCATCGCGGAGCGGGCGCCGAAACTGCAGGAGACCTTCGGGCCGCGCAAACCGAACACCCTGTTCCTGCCGCACTGAGGGCAGTAATATGAAACAGTTTTTCATGACAACAGACCGGCTCGGTTTCGGCGTGTGGACAGAGAATGACCTGGATCTTGCGGCGACGCTGTGGCGGGACGAAGATGTAACCCGGTATGCCCGGGACGGCGGGCCGTTTACGGATGAGGAGATCAGGGATCTGCTGCGGCGGGAAACCGAGAACCAGAATGTATACGGGGTGCAGTACTGGCCGCTGTATATCAAAGAGACCGGCGAACTGGCCGGGTGCTGCGGCATGAAGCCGAGCGAACGCAGGAACACAATGGAACTGCGGTTCTATCTCTTCCGGAAATACTGGGGCCAGGGTCTCGGCTCGGAAGCGGCCCGGCGGGTCATCAGCTACGCGTTTGATATGCTGAAGGTCAAAACACTGATTGCCCGGCATCATCCGGATAACAGTTCCGCCGCGAAATGCCTGAGCGGGCTCGGTTTTGCCCGGACAGAAGACCAGCTTGATCCTTCCTCCGGCCTTGTTTCCCCGACCTATAAGCTGATTAAAGGATATCAGGGATAAACACAGCAGCGTTTTTTCGATGAAATCAGGGGCACGGCAGTGCTCCTTTTCTGACTCCCGTAAAATCCTGTTATAATTGAACAGAAAACAGGAGAGAGAACAAGATGAAAAAAGTTGTCGGCATCATCGGCGGGATGGGCCCGCTGGCGACCGCGGATCTGTTTGAAAAGATAATTCTGCATACCGAAGCCCGGACAGACCAGGAACATCTGCGGGTGGTCATCGATTCCAATACGGACATTCCCGACCGGACGGAAGCCCTTCTGCACGGCGGTGAAGATCCGGTGCCGGAGCTGGCAAAAAGCGCGGTCCGGCTGGAAAGCATCGGCGCGCAGGTGCTGGTCATGCCCTGCAACACTGCCCATGGTTTCTATGACCGGATTGCCGCGGCGGTTAATGTGCCCGTGCTGAATATGATTACGCTGACCAGGGACGCTCTGAAAGAAAAGGGGATCCGCCGGGCCGGCCTGCTGGCTACGGACGGAACCGTGGAAACCGGCATTTACCAGAACGCATTTGCCGGCAGCGGCATTGAACTGCTTGTTCCGGAAGGGGAGGATCAGAAAGCAGTGATGGATATCGTCTATGACGGGGTCAAAGCCGGCCGGAGCGATTTTGACGCGTCAGCCTTCCGCCGCACCTGTGAGCATCTGCTGGCAGCCGGGGCCGAGACACTGGTGCTTGGCTGTACGGAACTGCCGCCCGCCTTTGCCGATTACCATCTCGATTATCCCTGCGTCGACCCGACGCTGGAACTGGCGCTGGGTGCCATCCGGGCGGCCGGCGGCACCGTCAGGCTGCAGGATGCAGGCAGTATACTGCAAGGAAAGAAGGAACACCTATGGAAGAAATGAATGAACTGTTCTACAAGGATCCGTATCTGCGGGAATTCGACGCGGAAGTTGTATCATGTACAGAAGGGAAAAAGGGTTTTGAAGTCGTTCTGAACGATACGGCTTTCTATCCGGAAGGCGGCGGGCAGCCGGCTGATCACGGCATGCTGGATGAGGCGGTTGTCAGCGATGTACGCAAGCGGGATGACCGGATCGTTCATTATACAGATAAACCGTTGGTCCCGGGCGCCAAGGTGCATGGTGTCATCGACTGGGAACGGCGTTTTGATCATATGCAGCAGCACACCGGCGAACATATCATGTCCGGGATCATCCACCGCCATTACGGTTATGAAAACGTCGGCTTCCATCTGGGATCAGACAATGTCCTGATTGACTTTGACGGGCCGCTGACCTGGGAAGAACTGATGGTCCTGGAACAGGAAGCCAATGCGGCTATCTGGAAAAACATGCCGATCCGGGTCACATATCCGGATGAGGGAGAACTGAAGAATCTCGAATTCCGTTCCAAGAAGGAACTAAGCGGCCTGGTACGGATTGTGGAAGTGCCGGAATGCGATATCTGTGCCTGCTGCGGCACCCATGTGACCCGGACCGGTGAAGTCGGCATGATCAAGTGCACTTCACTGGAAAACCGCAAGGGCGGCGTGCGGATCACCCTGCTGTGCGGTGGCCGGGCCTACCGGGATTACTGCCGGCAGTCTGAACAGAACGCCGATATTTCCCATCTGCTGGCCGCGAAGATCTATGAAACCGCGGATGCGGTCAGAGCCCTGCAGAAGGCCGACGGGGAGAAGAGCCGGCAGATCAATGCCCTGACCCAGCGTTACCTGGCCCAGAAGGCGGAAACCCTGCCGGCCGGTGAATACCTGGTGATCGATTATGCCGAGGATGTCCGTCCGGTGGACCTGCGGGAATACGGGAACCGGCTGATGGAAGAAGGCAAGGCGGTTGTCTGTGCCATGTATACCAACGGCAGTGAAGAAAATGTCTACAATTACATCCTGCTCAGCCAGACGGAAAATCTGCGGGATGCGGGCAAACTGCTGAATGAAAAACTCAACGGCAGGGGCGGCGGCCGGCCGGAGATGATCCAGGGGACCTACCGGGCTTCCCGGGAAGAAATCGAGGCGGCTTTCCGCGAGGTGCTTGCCCGGGTTCAGTAAAGCAATGCTACAATAGAACTGTCTTCGGAAGGAGAGTTGTCCATGGGTAAAAATCTGATCATTATTCTGCTGGTGCTGGTCCTCGGCGTTGTGCTGGGCATCTGGATCACCAGGGAGTTTGCCAGCCGCAGGAAGAAGGACCGGCTGTCGCTGTCGTTCATCCAGTCACGGCTGTCCAACTGCAGTGACCTGACGACCTGCAATCTTGAATATGTCGGTCTGGTCAAATATGAAAACGGATCCATTCCGCTGCTGTCCAGGAAATCATTTTCGATGGTATACGGCGCGAATGTCAGAGCCGGCATCGATCTGTCCAAGGCCCGGGTTTCCGTGAACAATTCGGAGGTGCGGGTCGTCCTGCCGCCTTCGGAAATCCAGTCCATTGATGTGGACACGTCAAGTCTCAAGTTCTATGACGAGCACTTCGCGCTGTTCAACTGGGACCGCAAGGAAGACATCAACACCGCCGTGCAGGCAGCCCGGAAGGATGTTGAGGAAAACGCCAATCTGGATGGTCTGAAGAAACAGGCGCATAACCAGGCGGAAATGGTTGTATACAAGCTGCTGGAACCGGTGACGGGAAAAGAACGCCGGCTGATTATCGACAATGATCTGGTCAACACCGCAGGCGGGGTGGAAATCCCCGTGGAACTGCTGTACGGGCGCCGGGAAGCGGAAAAGGCTGAAGCCCGCCGGCTGAACTGACCAGTAAGGCAGACAATTGACAATCTGCAGGCCGCGCGCTTCAGGGCGCGGCTTCTCTTATATACAAGGAAGAATACAGAGGGGATTATGACTACAGGAAGAAAAAAGGGGATACCTGCCGGGCTGTTTGCGGTGCTGATGACGCTGACTGTCCTTGTGACCCTGGGCTGGTCGGGCTATTCCTATTACCGGGAAAAGTATACCGGAGAACACCGGCTGTACAGTGAAGAACAGTTCCGTCAGCTGGATGAAGGCAGTCTGGAATACCGGCTGGCGCAGCGCTTTTTCACCGCGGCAGACACGGCCCGCATCCGGGGTACAGCAGTCACAGCACCGGCGGGAGAGCCGGCCTGGCGGCAGCTGCTGGAGCCGGAAAGCGCGGATAAGAACGGTGACGGCATCGTCATTGAACATGTTTATGCCGGCACATATGAAGGCTATATGATGGTTGTCGAGGATCCGTCACAGGTCTATATCGCCATCAACCCGCATATGGGTTCGGGGGCGGAGGCGCCTGAACTGGAAGACTACGTGGCCCTGCATCACGCGGCCGGCGGCATCAACGGCGGCGGCTTTGAAGATGCCGGCGGCACCGGCAACGGCAGTATACCGGCCGGGATCACCATCATGGACGGGAAACTGATCTCCGGCGGGGCGCCGCAGCCGATTGTCGGCATCACGGCGGATCACCGGCTGATTACCACAACCTGCTCGGGGCAGGAAGCGCTGGATATGGGGGTTGTTGAAGCTGTCACTTTCGGGCCGACATTCCTGACCAACGGCGTGGTTACCTACCGGCCGGGCACTGATAACCTGAACATGCTCAACCCGCGAACGGCGGTCGGCCAGAAGGCGGACGGCACGTTCCTGCTGCTGGTGGTGGACGGCCGCGGTCCTTCTTCCTTCGGGGCAAAATACGAGGATATCGTCAGGATTTTCCAGGATTACGGGGCAGTCAATGCCGGCAACCTGGACGGCGGGAACTCTTCCGTCATGATCTATGATGACCGGTATATCCACTATCCGGTATCCATGTACGATTCACGCAGCCTGCCTTCAGTCATATTGGTCAGGGGGAAGGAATAATATGAAACGGAAAAAGATAAGAACAGTTCCGGCACTTCTCGCCCTGCTGGTCACAGCGGCCCTGATCCTGGTCCTGGGGCAGCTGCGGGTGCGACAGGCAGCGGCTTCCTTCCGTGAAGAAGACGCCGCGATGCCCGGCCACGCAACCGAACGCCTCCTTGCGCAGCTGCGCGGCGGCGATTATCATTCCCTGTACGAAGCGACCATGGCAATACGGCCGTCCATGGACGCGGAAAGTGCCTATACGGAGATGGCTGGATCAATCATCGAAAAATGGGGCAGTGATGCACTCAATGTACAATGCGCCGAAGAAGTCTGCGGCCTGTATGCGGGTGACGAATATCTTGCGGAGATCGTCCTGCAGGAAACCGGAAACGGCTGGCAGGCAGGCCTGCCGCTGGCCGGGGACCGCACTGCGGTTGTCGAAGTGCCGGCCGGGGTACCGCTGGTGATCCACGGGGAAACGGTGTCACGCAGTCTGATCATTGAAGAAAACGTACCGGCAGCCAACGGCTTCCAGTTTGCGGACGAAAGCAGGATTCCGCGGGTTGATGTCTATCAGCTGGAGGGCCTGCTGTCCGAACCGGCAGCGGATGATCTGGTCCTGGTGCAGGATCCCATAACAGGTCATTATCTGGCCGGACGGCCGGTCACGGATGAAGATCTGAAAGCGGAGATGATCCGGGACGGCGAACTGATCGCAAGTTATCCGGCCCAGGATGCTTCGCTGGGGGAAGTGGCGGCCATTGCCCTGACCAGTTCGTCCTGGTATCAGCGCTATACAACCCTGCAGAACTACTGGTTCACAGCCCACCGGACGCATGAATTCTCCAACGAGCAGGTGCTGCGGGCTGCTTACCAGAACGATGACACCATCGTTGCCCATGTCGTGTTCGATTACTTTGCGGATAACGGTGAAGTGCATCGGACATGGCATATCGGCTACCAGATGACGTTCCTGAATACAGCTGACGGCTGGAAAGTGGCCGGCATGGAAATCAACAACGAACTGAATCCGAATACGGTGATACCACAGTAAAAAAAAGATGCCCGGACGGGCATCTTTCTGTATCAGTGTTCTGACCGCAGTTTCGACATGACGCCGGTCAGGATAAAGCAGATGACCATCAGGACCAGCAGCGCCGCGAACAGCGATGTGAAACTGCCGGTGCGGTCATAGATGATACCGATCAGGGGTGAGGCGGCAGCGCCGGCCAGACTGGCCAGACCGGTCAGAAGCCCCTGATATTTTTTTGTGCCGGAAAAACCGAAGGAAGCCATACACATACGGTTGATGGCCACCGTAAACAGACCGTACATCATGCCGTAGCCCAGTGTGCCGAGGCACAGCAGGAGCGGATAGCCGGGCATGAAGATGAACAGGGCAACCCCGATGATGACACAGAGCTGGGTGGCCATGGTGGCTTTCCAGACACCGACCTGGTCACTGAGGAAACCATACATGAATTTCGAGGAGATATTGCCGAACATCAGGATGGATGCCAGTGTTGCCCCGAAGGAAGCGGAATAACCGATGCTCTGGGAGAACATGCTCAGATAGGAAGTGAACAGGCTGGCCAGCCGGCCGCCGCTGATCAGAATGCCGAGAATGATGAGGACAAGCATGGAACTGCCGCCTTCATCTGTTTCAGAAGCGCCTGTTCTGCCCGGTTTGACAGGCACGCCTTCCGGCACCGGTTTCATGAACAGCAGGATAAATGACGGGATAGTCAGGCAGGCAGACAGCAGCACCAGGATGATGATGCCCTTCTGGAAGGAAAACTGACCGAACAGGAAAGCGGACAGGGGATTGGACAGCATCCCGCCGACCCCGGCAAAGGCTGAGGCAATGCCGATCGCGGTGCCGGTGCGGATCCGGATCCACTGGTTCAGGATATAGGAAATAATAATGGATATCGTGGAAACGGACAGGCTCATGAGAAAGCGGGCCAGATAAAAGAGGGGAGTTTCGGCAAAGAAGGCCAGGATCAGGATGCCGGCAGCCCCGCAGAGGTACATTCCTTCGAAGTAGCGCTTCTTGTTTTTCTGGCTGAGCCGGAAGATCATCGGTCCCATCAGGGTTGCCCCGAGAATGGTGGCCACATAGCCGATAGTCGTGTAAAGGGAAATCCGGGTCATCGGGAACTGATAGAGGGAACGGACGGCCGCCAGTACGGAAGTCTGGCTGTTGAACAGGAAGCCGCCCAGGCCCATGTAGTAGAGACAGGCGCCCAGCAGTACCCGGCGCTGATCTTTGCTGTAATCTTTAAACATAATGTTTTCTCCGCATAAACTGTAAACTTGTTAGTCGGGAAAAGCAATCTGATCCGGGCAGAAAAAAACCGCCCGGGAAGGCGGTTTGGATCAGACTCGGAATCAGGCCGGTGTTTTCGGATTCTGGGGCCGCATTCTGGCTGTGATGACACTCAGGATGATAGTCGCCGCCATCAGTACAAGCAGGATGACAAACAGCAGGTTGAAGCTGCCGGTGTTGTCATACACCACCCCGATGGCCGGGGAACCGATCACCGCCGCAAGGCTGGCAACACTGGTAATCATGCCCTGGTATTTCCTTGTCCCGGTAAAGCCGAAGGCGGCCATGCACATGCGGTTGATGGCTACGGTGGTCAGACCGTAGAACATGCCGTAGCCCAGTGTGCCGATGGCCAGCAGGACCGGGTACTGCGGCAGGAACAGGAACAGTCCGACCCCGATGATGACACTGATCTGGCACAGGATTGTGGCTTTCCAGGTACCGACCTTATCACTGAGGAAACCATAGGCAAACTTGGCGGTGATATTGGCAAACATCAGGATTGATGCCAGGAAGGCGCTGAAGGACGAAGAATATCCGATGCTTTCGGAGAAGATGCTGAGATAGTTGGTGAACAGGCTGGCAATCCGGGGAGCCCCCACAATGGCAAACAGCATGATCAGGATCAGCAGGGCGTTGTCGTTTTTATGATCAGCAGCGGATGCCGCCGTTTTCTTGCTGCCCATGGGCGGCACGGCTTCCGGTACCGGCTTGCGGAAAATCAGGTAGAAGGATGGTACGGTGAAGAGAGCTGAAAACAGGATCAGGACGAGAATACCCTGCTGGAACGGGAAGATGCCGAACAGGAATGCGGACAGGGGATTGGAAATCATCCCGCCCACGCCGGAGAAGGCCGAAGCCAGGCCGATTGCCGTACCGACGTTGGTATGGATCCACTGATTCAGCACATAGGAAACAATAATGGAAATAGTGGATACCGAAAGGCTGATCAGAAACCGGGCAATATAGAACAGCGGGGTTGTGGCAAAGAAGCCCAGGAACAGGAAACCAAGCACACCGCAGATATACATGCCGATAAAATATGCTTTCTTGAGGTTCTGGCTGAGCCGGAAAATCAGCGGTCCGAGCAGTGCCGCTCCAAGAATGCTGGCGACATACCCGAAACTTGTATACATGGAGATCCGGGTCATCGGGAACTGATAGATGGAACGGACAGAAGCCAGCACGGCTGTCTGACTGTTGAAGAGAAACCCGCCCAGGCCCATATAGTACAGGCAGGTGCCGATCAGTACGATCAGCTGGTCTTTTGAATAGTTTTTAAGCATGTTCTTTCTCCACGTAGTGAATGTAGTATTCCCGCTGTGAAATTGCAACGGTTTTACTCTGAATCACTGTTTTCAAGCATCTTCAGCAGCTGTTCGCGCAGGAATGCGGAAGCCTGCCAGACGGATGATTCTCCGGTTTGACCGCCGTAATATTCATGGCGGAAAAAACCTGCGGGCTTGCTGTCATCCGCGGCCCGGCTGAGAGTTTCTCCGGCGGCTTTCCGATCGGCAAGCAGATGGTAAAGATCATGCAGCGGGAACGGGTATCCTTCACTGCCGGCAAGGATACGGACGGCATTTTCCAGTGCTCTGCGGCACAGGATGGAATTTCCTTTATCTGCCTGATAGACCCAGTCGTTTGTCGTTGCCCTTATATTTGCCGGGACCCGGTCAGCATCCGCAAAATCACCGAAATGGCGGGCCAGTGCGGTGATTACGTTTTCAGGTGTGCCGGCCAGCCAGATTGTTCCGTCCTTTCGGAAGGTCACATCATTTATTGTGACGCGGGGCAGAGCTGCTGCAGCTTCAGGCTTTGCCTGATCAGAGATTGTCAGCTGCGGCAGACCGGGTATTCGGTTCTGCGCGTAGTCTTTCAGGATTTTTTCTGCCTGGCTGCGGACATAGGCCCGGCTGGTATCCCAGGCAGTCAGGACGACAGCGTCAGCTGTGCCTTTCCGGTAAACTGCCCGGTACTGCGTGGCTGCGCCGCCTTCCGGAATCCCATGTTCGATCGTCAGATCCTGAAGCAGAGACTGTACATCCATATAATATCCTCCCGGATTCTAATATTTTATCATTACGGCAGGGCGTATAACGGGCGGTTTTTCTGAATCTGTATCCGTGCCCGCAATTCCAGCAGTATAAACCGGGAGTATTACCGGGACAGGGCGAGGCAAATATAATGTTTGGACGAGGTGTTTACACACCGTTATAAAAGATATTTTATGAATCAGGGATTCCTAAAAATGCCTGAAAAGCGGTTATAATATATCATGTGGAAATAGCGTTTTTAATTACTGTCTTTGCTGTTGATTTCGGAAAGGAGAAACATCTATGAATCCTGAGGTACTGTCACTGCTCAAGATGGCCGGACTCTTTGTGTTCCTGATTGTGATGCTGATGATCCTGCGGAAACCGCTGAATATTACGATGGCGATTGCCTGCGTAATTGTTATTGTGATATACAGACTGCCGATGGAATGGGCTTTGCCTGCCATCCGGGAAGGACTGCTGGGAACCAATACAGTCCGGGCTGTGCTTGTCCTGTATTTTATTACCTTCCTGCAGCGGATGATGGAAAAAAGAAGGCAATTATCCGGCTGCCAGCTTGCCATGAGCGGCCTGTTCAACAACCGGCGTATCAATGCCTCGGTTGTGCCGTTCCTGCTGGGCTGCCTGCCGGCTGCTTCTACCGTTATCCTGTGCGGACCGATTGTCCGTGAGGCAATAGGAGATCATCTGTCGACGAATGAAAAGGCTGCCTGCACGACGTTCTTCCGGCATATTTCGGAAGCGTTCCTGCCGACATATACAGGCATTTTCATTGCGATTACCCTGACCGGAGGCCGGGTAACTGCGGCCGGGTTTGTAACCGCGATGCTGCCGATGGTGGCGGTTCTTTTCCTGGCCGGATGGATCGTTTATCTGCGCCGGATTCCGAAGGATACGGGAATGGTGCCGGATCAGCCGAAGAGCTATTATCTGAAGATGCTGGTTCAGAGCATCTGGCCGATTGTTGTGGCGATTGCCATTGTGCTGATCTTCAATCCTCCGGTCTGGCTGGCAGTCCTGATTGTTGTGGTCGGCAACTTCTTTATCAGCAAGTTTACGCCGCAGGAAATCAAACCGTTCTTTATTACTGCTTTTGAACCGAAGCTGATTCTGAATACACTTGCGGTCATGACGTTCTCCAAACTTCTGGCGACAACCGGTGTCGTCCAGCTGCTGCCGAAGTATTTCGGCATGCTGCCGATTCCGATGTGGCTGGTCTTCGCGCTACTGTTCTTCATCGGCCCGCTGATCGGCGGCAGCCAGGCAATTTATGTCCTGTGCATCCCGATGATGATGGAAACCTGGCCGACCGGCTCGGTCCTGTCTGTCTTTGTCCTGTGCATGAGCATGTCCTATATCATCATGCAGGTTGCCCCGACCCATATCTGTCTTACACTGTGTGCAGAGGATTATAAGATCACCCTGGCTGACCTGATCCCGAGAGTTGCCCCGATGGTCGTTGTCGCGACTTTCTTCACATTCGGGTATTTCTTCATCCTGCGGTCTTTCGGACTGTGAGGCGGCAGAGCCAATCAGTATCTGTCCATATGTATAAAGAAACAGGACTTCATTGCGAAGTCCTGTTTTTGTTTGCTGGTGCCGGCAACCGGATTCGAACCAGCGACCTACTCATTACGAATGAGTTGCTCTGCCAGCTGAGCTATGCCGGCTTTTACGCCTGTACATTGTTACAGGGCACTACAAATTATACACAAGGAAAGCAGTATTTGAAACAACTTTTTGACATCAGGATGATGAAGCCGGTCATACAGTACCTGCAGGGACGGTCAGTCAGAGATGAAGATGTTCATATGAATATAACGATGGAATTATCACAATTGTTATAAACGGATAATCAAAAAAGAATGAAAAAATGAGTGCTTCAGCTGGATATATGAAATATTTGTCCTGCTTTTTTCATTATTTCGAAAACACGCGTAAATGGCGGGTTCAAGAGCGCAAAATACGTTGCTTTTTACCCCCGATTATTGTATTAATAATAACGTAACGCCGCATATTTTTTTATGCGTACTCTAAAGAGGGAAAGGAAAAGGAAACCATGATCAAGTTTATCCCGTTCTTCGGAGTTGCCGCGCTGCTGTTCGCCCTGTTCAAGGCTTCAGTAGTCAACAATCAGGCTCCGGGAAACGAAAGAATGCAGGAAATCGCCGGCGCGATCAGCGAAGGCGCACATGCATTCCTCTTCGCCGAATATAAGATTCTGATTATATTCGTCGCCATTCTGTTTATTGCCATCGGTGTCGGCCTGGGCAACTGGGTCACAGCAGTCTGCTTCGTGATCGGTGCGCTGTTCTCGACACTGGCAGGTTACTTCGGCATGTCCGTGGCTACCAAGGCCAATGTCCGCACAGCCAATGCGGCCCGTGAAGGCGGCATGAACAGGGCCCTGTCCATTGCCTTCTCCGGCGGTGCTGTCATGGGTATGTGTGTGGCCGGCTTCGGTGTCCTCGGTGTCAGCTGCATTTACCTGATTACCGGTAATGTTGACGTGCTCTCCGGCTTCAGCCTGGGTGCTTCTTCCATCGCCCTGTTTGCCCGTGTCGGCGGCGGTATTTACACAAAGGCTGCTGACGTCGGTGCCGACCTGGTCGGTAAGGTTGAAGCAGGCATTCCGGAAGACGACCCGAGAAACCCGGCTGTTATTGCCGACAACGTCGGTGACAACGTCGGTGACGTTGCCGGTATGGGCGCTGACCTGTTCGAATCCTATGTCGGTGCGCTGATTTCCGCCCTGACCCTCGGTATTGCCTATTATCAGGCTGCCGGTGCGCTGTATCCGCTGCTGATCTCCGGCTGCGGCCTGGTGGCCTGCATTATCGGCTGCTTCTTCGTCAGAGGTGACGAAAAGGGCAACCCGCAGACAGCTCTGAACATCGGCACATATGTCGCTTCCGCAGTCGTTCTGCTGATCGCGTTTATCTTCAGTTCCAGACTGTTCGGCAATATGAACGCCGCAATCGCTATCGTTGCCGGTCTGATCGTCGGCAACCTGATCGGTATTATCACCGAGCATTACACATCTGCTGACTACAAGTCCGTCAAGAAGATTGCCGAGCAGTCCGAAACAGGCGCTGCCACAACAATCATCTCCGGTCTGGCTGTCGGTATGGAATCCACCGCTGTTTCCATCCTGCTGATCTGCATCGGCATCTTCGTTGCCTACCAGGTAATGGGCCTGTACGGTATCGCCCTGGCGGCTGTCGGCATGCTGTCGACAACCGGTATTACTGTTGCCGTTGACGCTTACGGCCCGATCGCCGATAATGCCGGCGGTATTGCCGAAATGTCCGGTCTGCCGGATGAAGTCCGGGAAATCACTGATAAGCTCGACTCCGTCGGCAACACAACTGCTGCCATGGGTAAGGGCTTCGCGATCGGTTCTGCTGCCCTGACTGCTCTGGCTCTGTTTGTTTCTTATGCCCAGGCGGTTAAGCTGGATGCTATTGACATCATGAACTACCGGGTTATCATCGGTCTGTTCATCGGTGCGATGCTGCCGTTTGCCTTCTCGGCCATGACCATGTCTTCCGTTTCCAACGCGGCCTATAAGATGATCGAAGAAGTCCGCCGTCAGTTCCACGAGATTCCGGGTATCCTGGAAGGAACTGCAAGACCGGACTACAAGTCCTGCGTTGCCATCTCCACAACAGCATCCCTGCATGAGATGATGGTGCCGGGCATCATGGCGGTTGTTGCACCGCTGATCATCGGCATCCTGCTTGGTCCGGAAGCGCTGGGCGGCCTGTTGGCCGGTTCCCTGGTTACCGGTGTCATGATGGCGATCTTCATGTCCAATGCCGGCGGTGCCTGGGACAATGCCAAGAAGTATATCGAAGGCGGCCACCATGGCGGCAAGGGCTCTGAAGCGCACAAGAACGCAGTCGTCGGCGACACAGTCGGTGACCCGTTCAAGGATACATCCGGTCCGGCTCTGAATATCCTGATCAAGCTGATGACAGTTGTGGCGCTGGTCTTTGCGCCGCTGTTCCTGGCCATCGGCGGTCTGCTGTAATCAATCTGGTTTCCTGAAACCCGCGGTTAAGCGCCGCGGGTTTTCTTTTTGTCATTCAATGGTTATAATAAAGAAGTCGTGGAGCTGTATTTTGCAACGGAGCGCCTGGACTGCATCATCGGCAGTTGACGAGGACCGTGCTTATCGAAAGATTCGGCGGATGGCACGGAGGCCTGATACGGCCTTAACAATGGGAAAAAACAGTCCGTGAGGGCTGAACAGATCCATTCGGTATCCTCCATGACAGAACACACTGCAAAGGAGGATGTTTTAATCATGTGTGGAATTACCGGATTTACAGGCAAGAGCCGGGCTTTGCCGTTTTTACTGCAGGGTCTGGAAAAGCTGGAGTACCGCGGCTATGATTCGGCCGGGGTTACGCTGGTCGACGCCGAAGAACTGAAGACATGGAAAGAGAAAGGCCGGCTCAGTGTTCTTGAAGAAAAGCTGGACATTGAACATTGCCCGCAGCGCTGCGGGATCGGTCATACCCGCTGGGCTACCCATGGCATCCCGAGCAATCTTAATGCCCATCCGCACAACAACATGAACAACACAATTTCGATAGTTCATAACGGCATCATTGAGAACTATCTGGAACTGCGGGCCGATCTGGAAGCGAAAGGCTTTGTCTTTGCGTCCGAGACGGATACCGAAACAGTTGTGCACCTGCTGGATTTCAACTACCGGGAAACCGGCAGTATGCGGAATGCGGTATACGCGACGATTGCCGGCCTGGAAGGCAGCTTTGCCCTGTGCATCGTTTCCTGCTATGATCCCGAGACAATATACGTTGCCAAGAAGGAAAACCCGATGATTGTCGGTAAAACCGGTGACGCGGCGTTCTGCGCGAGTGACCCGACAGGCCTGCTCTCCCTGACCAAGGATGTCCTGCCGCTGGATGACGGCCAGATTGCCATCCTGAAACCGGGCAGCATCGAATTGACGGACTTCGCCGGAAAGGCGCTGGAACAGAACTGGATCCATATCCCGTATGACATGGAAGCGGCCCAGAAGGGCGGGTATGACAGTTTCATGATGAAGGAAATCCATGAACAGCCGGATGCTGTGCGGGAGACCCTGCGGGGGCGCTTTGACAGAAATGACCGGATCCGGATGGATGAAATCGACGCGCTGAGGATCAGCTGGAACCGGCTGCGGCGGGTGTACTTTATTGCCTGCGGGACAGCTTATCATGCCTGTATCTATGCCCGGACACTGTTTGACAGATATGCGGACATTGACTCGTTTGTCATGCCGGCCAGTGAATTCCGTTACGGCACGCCGAAACTGGACGCAGATACACTTTGCGTCTTTGTGTCGCAGTCCGGAGAAACGGCCGATACACTGGCGGCAGTCAAACTGGCAAACGAAAAGGGCGCTGCCACGGCGGCAATTACCAATGTGCTGGGATCCTCCATTTCCAGAACGGCAGATGTCACGCTGTATACAGCTGCCGGTCCGGAAATTGCCGTGGCCAGCACGAAGGCTTATACGACCCAGATTGTGCTGCTGATCTGCCTGATCATGAAGCTGGCGGAAAAGACCGGCTTTGCCATCCCGGATTACGCGCATCTGGTTGCGGACATGAAGCGGCTGCCGCAGATCCTGACGGAAATCCTGAAACTGGAAGATACCGTCGGTGAACTGGCGGAAATGCTGAAGGAACAGCGCGATGCCTATTTTATCGGCCGGCAGCTTGATTATCCGACTGCTCTGGAAGGGGCACTGAAACTGAAGGAAGTATCCTATGTACATGCGGACGCTTATTATGCCGGGGAACTGAAGCACGGGCCGATTGCCCTGATTGAAAAGGATACGGTCGTAGTTGCCATGGCAACCCAGCCGGAGGTGGCTGCCAAGACCATGTCCAACATTCAGGAGACCATTGCCCGGGGTGCCCGGATCATCCTGATTACCGACAGCACGATTCCGGCTGATCGATTTGAATATGTGCTGCGGGTGCCGGCAGTACGGGAAGAACTGGCCGGGATTGCGGCGGTTGTGCTGCTGCAGCTGTTTGCCTATTTCACGGCAAAGGAAAAGGGCTGTGATATCGACAAGCCGCGGAATCTGGCCAAGTCGGTTACCGTCGAATAAACAGATCAGCCGATTTTGCGGAATTGTCCGGCAGCTCTTTGCTTTGCGCGGGAAAACAGGTAAACTGAATTGTGCGCAAACCTGCGCTGAAACAGGAGGAAAGAGAAATGAAATACAGCAGAATAGCTGCCGTCCTGGCTGCGGCCGCACTGGCTGCCGGCATGACAGCCTGCAAACCGGCAGAGAAACCGGCGGAAACAGCGGAAACAGAAAAATCGGCAATTGTCGGATCGTGGCAGCTTGTCCGCGTTCTCGTTTCCGAAAAAGAGGGTGAAAACCCGGTTGAAGTACAAGCCGAGGATCACGCCTCCATGTTCGAGGAACAGGAAAACGTCTATACCTTCAACGAAGACGGCACCGGGACATTGCTGGTCGTTGACGGGGCTGATGAAGTGGAGCTCCCGGCTGCCTGGAGGACCAATGAGGACGGCAGCTACACAGTCACAGCGGACGTTGAAGAGGTTTACCTCTATGATCCCGTTGATGATGTCCTGATGCGGGAATTCATCACGGATAACCCGTATCTCCACGTGCTTACTGTATTCGGGCGTCAGTAATCGCCTTGGAAACCGGCCGAATGGCCGGTTTTTTTCGAGATTAACGCCGGAAAACAGCAGGTTGTTAAGAGTTTTGCTATGATGTAAAAGATAAGCCGGTGGAGATAAGAAGCGTGTCTTTCTGAACCGAACGGACTGGAATGCGGAGGGCTATATTATGAAAGTCTGCAAAAAATTATTCACAGCATTAATTCCGATATGCATGTTCCTGACCGCCTGTGCCAAAGGCGAGCCGGAAGGGAAAACTGCCGAACCGGATAACGGGCCGTCCAATGCCGAAATATCGGAACAGGCAATGGATAACTTCCTGGCCGGGATCAGCGAAGGGAATTACACGATGGATGCCGGTGATTACCTGAAGACATACGTGTATTCCAAAGACCTTGTCTGGTTCGATTACGGGGATGAACTGTACCGGGATTTCGCGGCCATGGGCGTCAACGATGAAGTGTTCCAGGGATTCCTTGCGGACGGCGGGCTGGATGACGTGCGCTTCCTCGGCGAAGGACATGCCATCGATGCGGCTGCCTCAAGACTGCCGAACGGCTGGCTGGATATTTCTGAAGGGAATATCTACAACCTGTTCTATAACCAGCAGGATGAACCGCTGACTTTTGTGTCCTATGAGGATGCCGTGAAGCAGAGCCTGCTGACCTTTGCCGGATACAACAGCACTGCCCTGCGGCTGATGGAAGAAGTCTATCTGGAAATGGACGATGTGGAGCCGAAGACGGTCCACCTGAAGGCGGTCGTCAATGACGATATGGTAGCCCGCATCGACTATGATGACATCGACATTGTCGTGACCCTCGGGGCCGCGGAAGACAATGAAGCGGCTGAAGCATGGATGAAGGCCCCGGTGTATCCGGCGGCCCGGCATGAATGGGATGAGACGGATGAATTCATCCTGAACTCGGTATTCCTGCCCGGCTATGGCAGGGAAGCAGTGCCGTTCCCGGCTTTTGCGAGCTATGCCTTCATGATGGACGATGAAAACTTTGTGGCGGAAGACAGGGTATTCATGCGTGATTCCCATGCCAGTGAGGAAGACATGGCGGATTACATTGCCCTGCTCTTAAAGGAAGGGTTCAGCGCGGCTGAGGAAGACGGCAGGACCGTCTACCGGCGGATGCTGCGGGATGACTATAAATGCTATTCGTCGATTGCTGCTGACTATGACAACGGGGTCAATCTGACAGCTGAAAAATACTATGATTTCCCTGTTTATGAAGGCCTGGCGGAAGTCAACAAGGTAATCGTGCCGCATGGCTTCAATGAACTTCCGGCATCGGATGTGTTTGGTGAGGCCAAAGGTACGGACCGGGCATATGAGCAGACGGAATCCTGGCTGTACTTCTTCACTTATGACACGGTTATGTATGTTGACATGCCCTATAACGACCGGGACAAGGCGGCTGATTACCTGAAGAAATACGGTGAGGGACTCATCGATGCCGGTTTCCACGTGAAAAACGAGGAAAGTGAAGAGCCGGAGAGCTACGAGTCGGAAAACGAGTTTGCCAGCTTCCAGTACCACTTCAACGATGATGACACTGTTACGCTGCTCTTCAAGGTGCAGAAGTACATCCCGGCGGATGAAGCTGAGGCAATGATTGCCCAGGCAGGTTTCCCGGCGATTGACCTGCAGGAACCGATTGCCTGCCGTGACCTGACCCGGTTTGAGAAATTCCAGTACGGTCTGGATCTGAAGGCGTTCATTACCGTCAGCCAGACCTTCGCGGATGCGGCGGAAGCGGAAGCGTTCCTGAATGATTACGAACAGAAGCTCAACGCGGCCGGATTTGACAGAACCAGCCCGACGGAAGCGGGAACACTGAAGCAGGTTGCCATCTGGAACGAAGATGCCGGCATGCTGGTGGGCATTGACTTCTTCGAACAGCCGGACAACACGATTGTCAATTTCGATTTCAAGGCGGAATAACTGCCGGAAACGGAATGCATACGCAAAAAGACGGCGCTGTGATTGCACCGTCCTTTTCACTCAAGTTAATAAACAGGAATGCCGGCAGTGCAGCCGGCAGAGGAGGAATCATGATCAGACACGCACAGGCGACAGACGCCTCAAGAATCGCGGAAATCTCCATCTTTGCCAAACGGATGAATTACCGGTCCATTTTCAATGACGACAAGGTTTCATTCGGTGAAATGCAGGTCTATCCGCTGGCAAAAGAGTATCTGGATGAACCGGATAAACTGCAGGGGATCTGGGTCTTTGATGACGAATTTGTCAAAGGGTTCATCAACATCAACGGTCATGAGATCGTGGAGCTTTACGTTGACAGTTTTTTTGCCGGCCAGGGCATCGGCGGGGACCTGCTGGACTTCGCGGTTAACCAGCATGGCTGTGACCGGCTGTGGGTGCTCGAAGATAATAAAGGGGCGGTCCGCTTTTATGAAAAACACGGTTTCCGGAAAAGCGGGCAGCGCAAACAGGAAGAGGGAACGGATGTATACAGCATTGAACTGATCCGCTAGTGCCCTGCAAAGTTACAGACACAAAAAAAGACCGATTGAACTAGTCAACGAAAAGTAGACAGATCAAAAAAAGCCCTAGAACCCCATTTCAGTTTTGAACTGAAGTGGGGTTTTGTAATTCAGAGAGTAAGCAGGCCGGAGGTTATTGAAGTAGAAGATATACTTTTCAATGTCTT
>JAFRHT010000102.1 GCA_017433125.1 Solobacterium sp. | reverse complement strand
TACGGCAGGAGTTCTTCGTACTTTTCATAGGTCAGCTTGGACAGATCCACATCGACGTAGTAAACGGATATGCCGTATTCATTGAGCACGGCATCCAATTCCGGCACGGCCCGCTGGCAGTATGGGCAGTTCGAACGGCCGAAGTAAAGCAGCCCGGTGCCGCCTTCATCGAAAAAGCGCATGCTCTCATCCGGGGTAATCTCCAGAAACGGCGGTTCCTCGTCATTCAGCCACTGGTACCCGCTCATATCGGCCGGTTCACTGACCGGTTCCACCGCACTGGTGATGGTCAGGCCGGTTTCCTCTTCTTTTTTTCCGCAGCCGGCCAGGGCCAGCACGGCTGCACATATACACAACAGTTTCTTCATGTTATTCCTCAAAAACACCAGCAAGATCGCTGCTGTTCTTATCCGGTACCGCAGGATCAGGCCCGTTCTGCCGTTCTGCGGATGATCGTGCAGATCAGCTGAACTGCCTTCTCCAGCTGCCCGACCACAAGATACTCATACCGGCCATGCATGTTTCCACCGCCCGTACCGAGATTCGGACACGGCAGGCCGCGGTAGGTCAGCTGGGCGCCGTCAGTGCCGCCCCGGACAATTTCATATTCCGGCTCCAGACCGATCTCCCGGATGGCGGACAGGGCCAGTTCCGAAATTTCCGGATGATCTTTCAGAATATTCCTCATATTCTGATAGCTGTCTGTGATCGTCAGTTCAACCGTACCGGTTCCATAGACCTGCCGGATCTGTTCCGCGCAGCTCTGCATGATTTCCTTCTGATGTTCCAGTTTTGCCGTGTCGTGATCCCGCAGGATGTATTCCAGGACCGCCTTCTCGGTGTTGCCGCTCATATGGGTCAGGTGAATGAAGCCTTCATGCCCCGCAGTATGTTCCGGCCGCATCCACTGCGGCAGTTTCCCGGCAAACTCCACCGCCAGGCCGGCTGCGTTGATCATCCGGTCCTTCGCCGAACCCGGGTGAATCGAGAAACCGTGGAAGACCACCTTGGCCGCTGCTGCGTTGAAGGTTTCGTCGGCATACATGTGGATTGCCCCGCCGTCCATGGTAAAGGCGAAGGCCGCCCCGAACCGTTCCAGGTCAAAGAACTTCGTGCCTTCCCCGATCTCTTCATCCGGCGTAAACGCAACCGCGATGCGGCCGTGCTTCACTTCCGGGTGGGCCAGCAGATACTGCAGGGCTTCCATGATGGCGGTAATACCCGCCTTGTCATCTGCCCCGAGCAATGTTGAACCATCGGTGACCACCAGGGTTTCCCCGGCATATTCCTTCAGCACCGGGAAGTTTTCGACCTTCGTCACAATGCCCGGTGCCAGTTCAATGTCCTTGCCGTCATAGTTTTCGATGACCCGCGGCCTGACCCCGGTCCCGCTGAAATCCGGGGCCGTGTCCATGTGGGCGATAAATCCGACCGTCGGCACTGCCGCATCGGTATTGGCAGGCAGATGCCCGTATACATAGCCGGTCTCACTCAGCCAGGCATCCTCAATGCCCATCTCCTGCAGTTCCTGCACCAGCAGCCGGGCCAGGTCAAACTGCTTCATTGTGGACGGGGTTGTGCCGGAATACGGATCCGACTGTGTATCAATTTCCGCATAACGGATAAAACGTTCCAGAGCGCTCATAATATCCTCCTGAATTACGCGATTATTATACCACCGGCAGACAAAAAGAAAGAACCCGCAGCCTTATGCAGATTCTTTCATCATGACAGTTTATTTGTTTTTTTCTTTTTTATGCAGAGCACACGGCTTTCTGTCTTATGCCATGGCCCTGCGGGAACTGATACCTGGTCTTCTCATCGCGGGCCCTCCTGTATTCCCCGGAACTGTTTGTGTTTCCGGTTTTTTTCTTCATTTACAATATAACAGGCCCAAAGCACAATGTAAGCCCTTACAAATCTGTTTTTTTCTGCTATAGTAAATGGTGGGGTTATGAAAACCGGATCACTGCCGTGACCCGGTCTTTTTATATCAGTCGTCGTCCTCGTCGTCCAGGCGGCCCAGTTCACGGGCATGCCGGCGGCGGTCAAGCGCGGTCAGATACTTCTTGCGGATGCGGATATCCGTCGGGGTGATTTCGACGAGTTCATCGTCATTGATGAATTCGATCGCTTCTTCCAGCGACAGGATGCGCGGCGGCACCAGCTTCATCGCTTCATCGTTACCGGTGGAGCGGACCGCTGTCATTTTCTTGTTTTTGATCGGGTTGACAGCCATATCACGGTTCTTGGAAGCCATGCCGATAATCATGCCTTCATAGACCGGGGTCTGGGCCCCGATAAACAGGGAACCGCGCTCCTGGATATTCCACAGGGCATAAGTCATGGCCCCGCCTGTTTCGGTGGAGATCAGGGCTCCGTTCTCCCGCTGCGGGATGTCACCCTTCCACGGTTCATAGCCGCTGAGCCGCTGCACCATGGTGCCTTCGCCATGCGTCATGTTGATGAAATCAGAGCGGAAACCGATGAGGCCGCGGGTCGGGACCATGTAGGTGATCCGCGTATATGTGCCGGCATCCTCCATGTTGTTGAGCATGCCCTTGCGCTTGTTCAAGGCCGAAATGACCGAACCGGAATATTCATTCGGGACATCGATGACCACTTCTTCCACCGGTTCGCAGGTAACCCCGTCAATCTTTTTCAGAATGACTTCCGGACGTGAAACAGCGACTTCGTAGCCTTCCCGGCGCATCTGTTCCAGCAGGATTGTCAGGTGCAGTTCACCGCGGCCGGATACCTTGAAGGTATCGGTGGAATCGGTTTCTTCCACCCGCAGGCCGACATTGACTTCCAGTTCCCTGGCCAGCCGTTCACGAATGTTTCTGGAGGTGACGTATTTGCCTGTCTGGCCGGCAAACGGGGAATCGTTAACCATGAAATTCATGGACAGGGTCGGTTCCTCAATGCTGATCATGGGCATCGGGGCAGGATGGTCCACCGGGCACAGGGTGTCGCCGATATTGATATCCGGGATGCCGGAAATCATGCAGATTTCACCGCACTGGATCTCCGGAACCGCAATCCGGCTGAGCCCCTTGTATACAAACACCTGGTTGGTCTTGCCCTTGCTGTCACGGCCCGACGCGTTGCATACTTCGTACTGGGTCGCTTCCTTCAGCGTGCCGGAATAGATCCTGCCGATGCCAAGGCGGCCGATGTAGTCGTCATACGCCAGCGCACTGACCTGCATCTGCAGCGGTTCATCCATCAGGTTCGGATAGGCCTGGGTATGGGCGAGAATGGTCTCAAACAGCGGCACGATATCCTCGTTTGTGTCATCCGGATTGTAGCGGACAACACCCTGTCTGGCCGTGCCGTAGAGAATCGGGAAGTCCAGTTGGTCATCCGTCGCGTCCAGTTCCAGGAACAGTTCATAGACTTCATCGATGACTTCATCAGCCCGGGCATCCGGTTTATCCATTTTGTTGATCAGGAGAATCGGCCGCAGTCCGCACTGCAGGGACTTCTGCAGGACGAAACGGGTCTGCGGCATGGGGCCTTCGGAAGAGTCCACCAGCAGGATAACCGTATCCACCGTCTTGATAATCCGTTCCACTTCACTGGAAAAATCCGCATGGCCCGGGGTATCTACGATGTTGATCTTGTAATCCTTATATGTAACGGAACAGTTCTTGGAATAAATCGTAATTCCCCGTTCCCGTTCCAGATCGTTGCTGTCCATGATGCAGTCAACCACTTTTTCGTTATCCTTGAAAACGTGGCTCTGCTTGAGAAACGCATCGACCAGCGTGGATTTGCCGGCATCAACGTGGGCAATGACAGCGATATTGATAATTTTCTGATAGTCCATTGTCAACCCTCCCGAAACGTTCCTTATTATATGATTTAAGCCTTCAAACTGCAACCAAAATCATTTCGGACGCCGCCGGCGCAGCCGCATGGAGAGCAGGATCACGGCCAGCACCAGCACGATGACGACCGGAATCCCGTATGAAGCCGCCAGTTCATAGCCGATGGTCCACATTTTCCCGGTCCGTGTGGCTGTGAAGGAGGAAACCGCATAGAAGCGCTCTTCCGCCATGAGCCGGTCAAACGCGTAGACCTGCGCATGTCCGAGGTAATGCCCGGCACACAGCGGCGCGTCTGCTGTTTCCCCGGTATCACTGATGATCCGTGTATCCCCCAGCGGCAGGTCCATGGTCAGTGTATGCCGGTGCAGAAGGCTGAGGTGACCGTTGACGGTGTTGCGGATCCGCAGTGTCGTAAAGACATCCCCTTTCTGCCAGAGGGTCTGCCGGCCCCAGGTTTCCCGCATGTAATTGAAAATCACAGCCGCATCAGCGATGGAGGCAGGATAATGCGGTTCCTTGTAACCATGGCAGTTGACCAGGATGAGATCCATGCCGTTGATGACCGCCTCGGAGGCCAGCGTATACTGCCCCTCAATGGTATAGCCGCTCTTGCCGCCGACAAACCCGGGGATTTCGAAGTTCTCATAGGGCGGGTCTTCCTGATTGACATACATGAGCACGGCATTGCGCATGTTCAGCCCTTCCGGATAGTTTTCCGTCGGTGCCGCCGTGTATTCATATGTGGTGATGATCTGACGGAACAGATCATTCTGCAGACAGTAATCCAGCAGGATGGCTATGTCGCGGCAGGTGGAATAATGGTTGTCATCATGCAGGCCGGTCGTATTGACAAAGTGTGTGTCATGCATGCCCAGTGCGGCCGCCTTGGCATTCATGAGCTCCACCAGGCCCTCTTCGCTGCCGGTGAGGTAATAACCCAGGGCCCGGGAACACTCCGCCCCGCTGGGCAGGATATCCCCGTACACAAGATCCAGCAGGGTCGGCTCATCCCCGACCCAGAACCCGGCCCGGTTGGCCCCAGCCTCTTTCAGTCCGGCCACCACCTCTTCCGTAAACAGGAAGGTATCATTCAGATCGGCGATGTTTTCCAGGGCAACGATACCGGTCATCATCTTGGTCAGGCTGGCCGGGTAAATCCGCTCTTCGGAGCCCTGATCCCACAGCACCTGCCCGTTTTCCCGGTCAACCAGATAAACATAGTCGCAGAGCACCTCCGGCTGCTGTTCCGCCATCAGTTCCTGCGGCTGTTCTTCCGGCTCCGCCCGGCAGGCTGTGCAAAGCAGCACACCGCCCAGAACCACAGCTTTCATCCACCGTTTCTTCATACGCAAATTATAGCGGTTTTTTTCTAGACGAAAACGAATCTCGCGGTTATAATGTACTAGCACGCGCCAGTGGTGGAATCGGCAGACACGTACGCTTGAGGGGCGTATGGGGTGACCCGTGCAGGTTCAAGTCCTGTCTGGCGCACCATTTACATGAACAGACTGATCACGCTGATCAGTTTTTTTGTTTTTCCCGGGCGCATGTGCGGCAAATTTCAAGGCGGCCGTGCATCAAACCGCAAAACATAATAGAATAAAAAAAGTGACTGAAACTGTAGATCAAGGAGATCCCGCCTCATGATAAAAGATCTTTATAAAGAGGGTTATACCCAGAACCGTGAACTCTCATGGCTGCGCTTTAATGAACGCTGCCTGGCCGAAGCGACCGACCCCGGTGTGCCGCTGCTGGAACGGCTGAAATTCGTATCGATCTTCTCGTCCAACCTGGATGAATTCTTTTCCGTCCGGGTCGGCGCCTTGGTCGGCATGAAAGCGCTCAAGGAAGACAGAATCGACAACAAAAGCGGTCTGAATACCGCCCGGCAGCTGAAGAAAATATATGCGGCAACGGCTAAGCTGTGCCGCAAGCGTGATGAAATCTACAAGGATCTGAAGAAGGAAATGCGGCGTGAAGGCCTGGTGGAAGTCAGCTATGAAGAGTGCACGAAGGAAGAAAAAGAGTGGCTGAAGAAGTACTTCCTGAGCACCGTGCAGCCGGTCCTCGGCGCCCAGATCATTGACGCCCACCACCCGCTGCCCCAGCTGCAGTCCGGCATTGTTTACGCCGCCGCCCTGATGGATTACCGCAGCAGCGCCGTTCTGGCCCTGACCCCGGTACCGGGTTTCCTGAATCCGTTTGTCCGCCTGCCGGGCAAAAAGATCGTCCGCTTCATTCATATTGAAGATGTGATCAGTGTCCACATGGAATCCCTGTTCCGCGGGGCCCGGATCCTGGAGCGTTTCAAGTTCACCATCAGCCGGAACGCGGCCGTTGACATCGGCAGTGAACTGGCAGATCTGGAAGACTACCGGGTCCGGATGATGCAGATGCTGAAAAAGCGGAAACACATGGACCTGGTCAAGATCGAGGCTTCCCGCCGGCCAAGCCTGCAGGCCCGCCGCTATTTCGAGCGCGGCCTGAAGACGGCTGACTGCACAACGGTCATCACCGACCTGCCGCTGAACCGGCGTGGGTTCTTCAGCATGGACACGCTGATCGATGATCCGGCCGCAAAACAGCGGCTGCAGTACCCGCCTTATGTCCCGAAACTCAGCCCGGCCTTCCGGTATAAAAAACCGCTCTTTGCCCAGGTGCAGAAAAAGGATGTCCTGCTTTCCTATCCGTATGAATCCATGGATCCTTTCCTGCAGATGGTCAGGGAAGCAGCGGCGGATCCGGCTGTCGTTTCCATCCGCATCACAATCTACCGGCTGGCCAAACGTGCCCGGCTGGTTGACTACCTGTGCCTGGCCGCGGAAAACGGCAAGGAAGTCACTGTCCTGATTGAACTGAAAGCCCGCTTTGACGAGCAGAACAATATAGACTATTCCGAGAAACTGATGGAATCCGGCTGTAATGTCATGTACGGTTTCGAAGACTACAAAGTCCACGCAAAGATGTGCCTGATCAGCCGGCGCAGCGGCAGTGCGCTGCAGCATGCAGTCCTGATCGCCACCGGAAACTTCAACGAAAACACCGCGAAGCAGTACACCGATCTGGCCTATATAACCGCCAACCCGGCCATCATCAACGACGCCCTGGCCTTTTTCCGGAACATGATGACCGGTGTCCTTGATGGCCGTTACCGGCGGCTGCTGGTTGCCCCGGTTTCCCTGAAACAGACCGTTCTGGATCTGATCCGCCGGGAAACCGCCAAGGGTCCAAAAGGGTTCATCATGGTCAAACTGAACGCGGTGACCGATGAAGAAATCATCTGTGCCCTTAAGGAAGCGAGCTGTGCCGGCGTGGAGGTCCGGATGATCATCCGCGGCATCAGCTGTATCCTGCCGGAAGTCAAGGGCAAAACGGAAAACATCCATATCCGCTCGATTGTCGGCCGGTATCTGGAGCACAGCCGGATCTATGTCTTCGGCAAAGGACGCAGCGAGAAAATGTATATTTCCTCCGCTGACTTCATGACCCGCAATACCGAGCGCCGGGTGGAAGCTGCCGTGCCGATTCTCGACAAGGATATCCAGGCCAGATTGCATGATTATCTGGACCTGTGCCTGCGGGACAATGTCAAGGCCCGCCGGATGTCCTCGGACGGCCGCTACCGCCGCATAAAGGAAAACGGTGAACTGATCTCTGCCCAGGATGAACTGATGCGTACGACCCCGGGTTCACGGGAAGTGATCCAGATCAGCGGCACGGTGCAGTCCGCCCACAAGGGTGTGATCTTCGACACCAGGTTCGAAAAACCCAAAAAGAAAACCGGAAAGAAAAAACCCGCCGGCGGCGGGTCCGGGAAGAAGGCTTAGCCCTTCTTCTCTTTTTTATTTTTCTTCGCTTTCTTGTTCTTTTTTTCTTTTTTGTCTTCCGGCGGCAGTTCGGAGAGAATCTCTTCTTTCAGTTTTGCAAAGGTCTCCAGCCGTTCCTTCGTGACTTCCGGATACATCGGATCCATCTCCTTCAGCGTGTCCAGAATGATCTCACTGACCACATAACGCATATACCACTTGTGATCAGCCGGTACGACATACCACGGGGCATGTTCCGTCGCGGTCTCATTGATGCAGTCTTCAAAAGCTTCCTGATAGGCATCCCAGTATTTCCGCTCTTCCCAGTCGGATTCGGAGAACTTCCAGTTCTTGGCCGGCTCCTCAATCCGGGACAGGAACCGTCTGGCCTGTTCATCCTTGGATACGTTCAGGAAAATCTTGACCACCCGGACATTGTTATGCCAGAGATAGGTCTCCCAGTTACGGATATCCTCATAGCGGTGTTCGATGACCTTATCCAGGTTGATGCGTCTGGCATTGGCCTGCGAACGGTACAGTTCCCTGACCCTGCCGATCAGCACATCCTCATAATGTGAACGGTTGAAGATCGCGATTTCCCCCTTGGCCGGTACCATCTGTTCAATCCGCCAGAGGAAATCATGGGCCAGTTCTGTGGAAGACGGCGCCTTAAATGCCGCTTCGTGCACACCATGCGGGCTCAGGCACTGCAGCACGGCCCGGATCGTGCCGTCCTTGCCGGCGGCGTCCATCGCCTGGAACAGGAAGATAACGCCCTCTTTCTTATCGGCATAGAGCTTGTTCTGCAGTTCATCAATCAGAACATTGTTTTCAGCCATGCGCTTTTCGGCTTCTTCCCGGTTTGTACATAGTGTTTTATCGTTTGTGGAAACTTTGGCGATATCGAATTTCTTACTGCCGTCGTATCTGTAATGCTTGAACATATACATCACCCCTTCTGCTGTTTCCATTATAAAGCCTGCATGCGCCGGCGGACACAGATGTTTTCTGATCTTTATTCCCGCAGCTGGATGGTTTCGCGGATCATCTCCCGGTCACCTGCCAGTTCGATCCGGGCCTGCAGGATGTGCCCTGTCAATGACTGCTGCAGGGCTTCGTACTCCTGCTCATTCATGCGGGCCAGCACCAGCAGTTTCTTCAGGCGATATGTTTCTGATGTCTTCCGCATTTCTTCTTCCGTCTGGTTTTCGCAGTCTTCGGCGTACAGATCATACTGGTGCCAGATCTGCACCAGTTCCGGACAGCCGGCGTATTCCTCCCTTACCGGCAGTTTTTCCGTTATTCTGATTTCAGGCATGTTTCTTTTCCTCCTTTACCTGTCTGAGCCATAAAGAAGGCAAAAGAAAACGCGCCATCGTGCAAGCATTAGCACCTTGCGAATGCAGGTTGCTGCAGGGTCATTGAGCTTGTCTCTCGCCTGTCTCTCTATGGTGATTTGATAATACCGCAGCGGCCGGTGCATTTTTCCCGCCAGCAACAAAAAAAGAGATGCTTTCACATCTCTTCGGGTTTACTCGATTTCCAGATCCCGCGGTTCTTCCACCTTTGACGGCAAGGTCATCGGGGTGCCGCAGCGCGGACAAACCGATTTTTCCTTATTGGCCAGATAGCCGCATGATGAACAGGTGCACTCCGGCAGGATTCTGTAGCCGCGTACATATCTTTTATCAATGAGTATCTTATGTGTCCAGTATCCGTTTTCCATCTTTGTATTCAATGTCTCTTCCATTATCGTTCCCCCATTACCCCTTTTCAAGAGTAATTATATCAGATTTCCATGAGCCAGCCTTCCGGTGCAGGAAGACGGCCCAGCTGAATCCCTGTCAGTGTCTCGTACAGCCGGCGGGTCCAGGGTCCCATTTCCTCCATGCCGGAGGGGAACATGATATCCCGGCCATGATCGTGTATGTGTCCGACCGGGGAGATGACAGCTGCCGTCCCGCACAGGCCGCATTCCGCGAATTCCGGCACCTCACTGAAGAAGACTTCCCGCTCTTCCGCCTTCATGCCGCAATACTGCTCCGCGACCACCATTAGTGACCGCCGGGTGATTGACGGCAGGATGCAGTCCGACTTCGGTGTGACCAGTGTTCCGTCCTCCGTGATAAAGATGAAGTTGGCGCCGCCGGTTTCCTCCACCTTTGTCCGGGTGGCAGGATCCAGATACATATTTTCGGCAAAACCCTCTTCATGTGCCACTGTAATCGGATACAGGCTCATCGCGTAGTTCAGGCCGGCCTTGATATTGCCGGTGCCGTGCGGGGCTGCCCGGTCATAATCAGATACCCGTATGGAGATCGGCTTGATGCCGCCCTTGAAGTACGCACCGACCGGTGTGCAGAACATACGGAATTCATATTCCTGGGCCGGTTTGACCCCGATGACACTGTTCGTGCCGATCATAAACGGTCTGATATACAGGGATGCGCCCGTGCCGTACGGCGGCACATAGTCCGCGTTGGCCTGCACCAGCATCCGCACTGCCTCCAGAAACTTTTCTTCCGGAAACACCGGCATGACCAGCCGCTCGCAGCTGGAACGCATGCGGGCCGCATTCAGATCCGGCCGGAAACAGACGATCCTGCCGTCAACTGTCCGGTATGCCTTGAGGCCTTCAAAGCAGGTCTGGGCATACTGGAAGACGCAGGCACATTCACTCAGTGTAATGGTCGCGTCTGTCTCCAGGCCGCCTTCTTCCCACTGTCCGCTGCGGTACCGGCACACATATCTGTAATCGGTCTGAATGTAGCCGAAGCCAAGTTCTTTCCAGTCAATTTCCTGTTTCATATTAATCTCCTGATGCAGTTTCATCATACATGAAGAGTTTTGTTATTTACAGTATTTTTAAAAAGAAGAAGTATATAACTTCTTCTTATTCTTCCATGGGAACCGGGACCGGTACGGTAAATCCCGCCGCCGTCAGTTCGGCAGAGTATACAGCGCAGTTGCCGATATATTTCGACCAGTAACTCCCGGCCGAAGCGGGTGTCAGATATTCCAGCGCACCCTTCATGGCAATTGCATGCGTTGAAATCATGATATTGCCATTCACGCCAGAATTTTTCAGTTCTTCCAGAAAGACACCTAACCGGGCAGTCACATCAGCCAGGGCTTCCATGCCTTCCGGCGCAGGCTGGTGCACAAAATCACTGAAGAAGCGCCGGATTTCCGGATCAGGATCCTTCAGGCTCATGCCCTCATACGGTCCGTAATCCATTTCGATCAGCCGTTCATCTGTAATGACATCGCAGCCGCCGGCCAGCCGGGCTGTCTCCACCGCCCTGATCAGCGGGCTGGCATAAGCCTGGGCAAAGCGGATGTCGTGCTGTCTGAACCAGCGTCCGGCCTGTTCCGCCTGCCGGATGCCGTTCTCATTCAGCGGCACATCACTGCGGCCCTGCAGGACCCCCTGCCGGTTGCGGGCGGTTTCCCCGTGGCGGATAATATAGATTCTCACGCCAGAAGGGATTCCATGGCATCGTGGTAGTGCGCCGACATGACTTCCGCATCCGTCGCCGACTTGCCGCAGATGCAGTAATAGATCTTGATCTTCGGCTCGGTGCCGCTTGGCCGGACAGCAATCCAGGAACCGTCATCCAGGAAATACTTCAGCACATCTGACTTCGTGAATCCGGTCAGTTCCCTGATGCCGTCCGCGTCGCCTTCCTCGAATGTGGCAAAGTCCTGCCAGAGGATGACCGGCACATCACCGATCACCGAAATTCTTTCCTTGCGCAGGGCGCCCATGATCTCACGGATCCGGGCCGCGCCGCTTTCACCTTCCAGGAAAATGGAAGTCTGGGATTCGTTGTAGTAACCGTACTTCTGATAGCATTCCTCGAGCACATCGCAGAGATCCATGCCTCTGTGCTTGTACCAGGCCGCCGCTTCGGCCAGCATCAGACAGGCCTGCTGGGCATCCTTGTCCCGGACAAACGGGGCAATCAGGGAACCGTAGGATTCTTCGTAACCGAAGACATATTCCTTTTCCCCGCTCTTCTCATAAGCTGCGATCTTTTCGCCGATGAACTTGAAGCCGGTCAGGGTTTTTACGGTCTCCACGCCATAGCCGCCGGCGATCTTTTCGCCCAGATCGGAAGTAACAACCGTATTGGCCATGATGCCGTGGGCCGGCAGGGTTCCCTTGGCCTGGCGCTGGCTGAAGATGTATTCAATCAGGACAGAACCTGACTGGTTGCCGGTCAGCAGGACATATTCGCCGTCGTGTCTGACGCCCACGCCCATGCGGTCCGCATCCGGGTCACAGACAAGGATGATATCCGCTTCGTTTTCCCGGGCATACTTCAGAGCCAGTTCATAGGCACCTTCCTGTTCCGGGTTCGGGGTCGGGGTATTGGCGAAGTCCGGCAGCGGATCACACTGTTCCAGCACCGGGATCACTTCGTAACCGCAGTCTTTCAGGATTGTCCGGACCGGGATATTCGAGGTCCCATGCTCCGGCGAGAACACAATCTTCACATTGCGCGGTACATCCGGGTTCAGCTGAATGGACTTGACCGCGTCGAAATATGCCTTGTCGGTCTCTTCCGCAATGATGTGAATGAGTTTCTTCTGTTCTTCGGTATTGTCTGCCTTCACTGCCAGTTCATCCTCAATCGCGTTGACTTCCGCAGTTACCGCGTCGGCCAGTTCCGGCACCAGCTGGCACCCTTCCGCATCATAGAGCTTGTATCCGTTGTACTGTTTCGGGTTGTGTGAAGCAGTGATCATGACCCCGCCGAAGCAGTGATGGTAACGCACCGCAAAGGACAGTTCCGGTGTCGGCCGCAGGCTGTCAAAAACATAAACTGTAATACCGTGCCGGGCCAATACCGCTGCGGTGTCAAACGCGAATTCTCGGGAATGGTACCGGTTGTCATAGCCAATCGCCACCCCTGCCCGGCAGGCTTCCGGACCTGTCTTTTCAATATAGCGGGCAAAACCTTCGGTCGCCTTGCGGATCGTGTGGATATTCAGGCGGTTCGTGCCTGCTCCCATGACCCCGCGCATGCCGGCAGTACCGAATTTGATATTCGTATAGAACGCGTCGGTAATCTCCTGTTCACTCATGCCGTCCATTTCCTGCCGCAGACTTTCGTCCAGATATGGGCTCTTAAGCCACCGTTCATAGTTTTCTCTTGCTGTCATAAGCTCCTCCTTAAAAAAAGAAGATGTTCATACATCTTCGCTTGTTGACCAATCGGATCAGCCGATCACCTTCTGCATGCGAAGCACATCTTCAATTGCGTAGATTGCATCATCTTCATCATCACCGTTGCATTTAATCGTAATATCTGACTGTGTCGGGATGCCCAGAGACATGACACCCATGATTGATTTCATATTAACAGTCCGACCCATATAGGCAATCGTGACGTCGCATTTGAATTTGCTGGCGGCATTGACTGCTACTGTAGCAGGGCGAGCGTGCAGACCAACCGGATCAACAACAGTAACCGAAATTTCCTTCATAGGTCAAAACACCTCCCATTGTCATAATTTATTTTAGTAGATTGGAATCTAAGTTACAAGAAAAACTATGTAAGCCCTTACGTTTATTTATGATAAGGTTCATGATTCTGAATCCGGCATGCCCGGTAGATCTGCTCGAGGACCAGCAGCCGGCAGAGCTGGTGCGGAAAAGTGTTGTCAGACAGTTTCCAGCGGAAGTCCGCACGCCGGATGAGATCCGGGCTGACCCCGAGCGAGCCGCCGATCACGAAATCGATCTGGCTGCGGCCATGTGTCTTCAGATCATCCAGATAATCTGCCAAGCCGACGGAATCGAGGGGCTTGCCGGCCAGATCAAGCAGGATCACATAATCCTGGGACCGGATTTTTTTCAGCAGCCGCTCTCCTTCCGCCGCGATTACCTGCCGGTTTTCCGCGTCCGAGTTGCTTTCGGGAGCCCTTTCGTCAGCCACCTCTTCGATTTCCAGTTTTTCATAAGGCCGGATGCGCCGGGCATACTCCTCAATCCCGCTCCGCAGCCAGCTGTCACGGACCTTGCCGCAGGCCAGTATACGGATCATCGCAGCACCGCTTCCAGCGTTTCCGTTTCAGCCTGCCGGCGGATCTGCAGGGCCGCGTAATCGCCCGGATTGGCGGCATAGAGGAAACGGCGCAGTTCGGTCAGATCATTGACAGTTTCTTCGTTGACACCCAGCAGGATATCCCCGACCGCAAGACCGGCGTGGGCAGCCGGTGAGCCCGGTTCCACATACGTGACCAGTACACCTGCTGTCTGATCAAGACTGATATTCATGCTGCTCTTCTGATATACTTCCAGATCTCTCACATTACGCCCGGTGATGCCCAGATAGCCGCGTGTCACGGCACCATCCTGAAGCATCTCCCCGGTGACCAGGGCAATCTCCTCGCAGGATACGGCACAGGTCATACCGGAGACCGCATTGCTCAGGGTGCCGGAAACCATGCCGATCATATCACCGCTGAGATTCAGCAGCACCCCGCCTGCCAGTTCGTGATTCATGACCGCGTCCGTATGAAAGACTGACAGAATCCATTCGTCATCCGTGTCATAAGTGCGCCGCAGGGTCTGAGCGGGCAGGGAAATGATGCCGAAACTGACCGGTCCGCTCTGTGATTCAGGACTGCGGCTGCCGGCCAGCACGCCGTATTCACCGGCCTGTACATAGCGGGCATCCCCCGCGTTGACCGGCTTCACTTCAAAGTCCGGATGGGTGCGGATCAGGGCAATATCCGTCAGCAGGTCCCGGCCGACAACCTCACCGGAAAGTTCGGCGCCGCTGTCAAAAAGGATGGAACAGACCGCGTTTTCCCGCAGCAGGGACGCTGTCGTCAGAATATAGCAGCCATCATCCCTGACCTCATATACAGCCCCGGAGAAGGCATCTTTAAATTCATCTTCCGTGATCAGGACGGTCACCAGGGAAGGCCGGACATCTCTCAGAATACCGGTCACATCAGTTGTATAACCGTTGATTGTGTGATTTACCACGGTGATCCCGCTGTTGTCCGAACGCTGATCAGCCTGCCCCAGCAGTGCCGCTGTCAGGGCCACATTCCAGACCAGGAGCACAGCCACAGCTCCCGTAACCCAACGTTTCATGCCAGTCTCCTCCCTTCAGTATTTCGTACTGCCCGGCGGCACTGAGAATCAGCTGCGGATTGAGGTGACCGGCATGGTGTGCCTTCAGCCTGTCCACAGCTGCCCGCAGGGCCTTTTCCCGGGTGTTGGCTTCCTGGCTGATGTGAGCCAGAAAGATTGTTTTCGTCTTTTCCGTCACTATGGCATCGAGTATTTCGGCACATGCCTCATTGCTGAGATGGCCGTTATCCGAGGCAATCCGCATTTTCAGATAATACGGACGGCTTGTTTCCATCAGCATCTCGACGTCATGGTTGCTTTCCAGAATAATGTGATCCGCGCCTTTCAGCAGCGGCAGGTATGCCTGCCGGACATAGCCGGTATCGGTAATATAGACCAGTTTCTCCTGCCAGGTTTCCAGGACATAGCCGACGGTATCCGGGGCATCATGGGACATGGCCAGCGGCGTCACCGTCATATGCTGCAGCTGAAACCGGCGCTCAGGCACCACCGGAATGATCTTCCGGCTGCCCAGCGGCACCGGGGAATAAACCGGCAGCGGTTCCGTCATTTTCAGCTGGGAGATGTGATCGGAATGGTCATGGGTGATCAGCACCGCATCCATGCCGGAGATATTGATGCCGATGGTATCGAAGCAGCCGGTAAGATATCGTTTTGTCGTGCCGCAGTCGATCATGATCTGCAGATGTTCATCTTCCAGAACAAAGCAGTTCCCTTTCGAACCGCTGGCCAGCAGCGCAAATTTCATCAGTAGCCGCAGTCGAGGAACCCGTTGCACGGATTCCTGCGCTCCCCGTTTTCGATAATGAAGAAGTGAACGTGCGGCCCGGTAGCGAGACCTGTCATGCCGATATTGCCGATGACATCGCCTTTGTCAACCGCCGTGCCCACTGCCAGCGGACTCGGTTCCTTCATATGGCCGTAGTAGGTTTCAAAACCGTTGTTGTGGTTAATGACAACATAGTTGCCGTTGACGCCGTTGTAAGAGTTGATCTCAATGACGCCGCGGTCAGCCGCATAGATCTTATCCCAGTGGTTGTACGAATTCTGCACATCAATAGCCCGGTGGCCCCAGTAGCAGCCCCAGCCGCAGGAAATAATCGGATTGTCTACCGGCCAGCGGAAGGAACCGGTACCGTAGCCCGGGATTTCCATGGTGCCTACGTCAATGATTTCATTGACCGGCTGCAGCGTATCAACACTGGAAATCAGTGTACCTGACATCAGTACACCGTTGATCCAGCGTTCGGAGTAAAGCGAGTTCTTCGAGCCGTTGACACCGCTCTGGCGCAGCTGCGACACGCCCTTGCGCAGTTCCGGATTTTCCGCGTAAACCGTCTGCGGATAGATGATTTCCTTGCGCATGCTTTCCCTGGTCACAACGATATCGATCGGGGAATTGAAGTAGGTGACGCAGAGCACCTCGCCTTCACTGAGCACCTGGTCAACACTGCTGATCTTGTCCCGGTTGATGTTCATGATCTGTGTCGCGGAAAGACCGTAGTTCTTGGCCCCGACACCGGCAACGGTATCGTACTTCTGCACTGTATAGTACTGTTTTTCGGTATTGCCGCCGTATTCCAGATATTCCAGAACTTCATCGGTTGTCCGCATGATTTCTCCCGGCGAGGCATAGGCTTCCTGCACGGTGATCGTCTGGGAAATGGAGATGCCGGTGGAACGGCTGCCGTAGGTATGCAGTTCAGGCGTCTTCTGCCCGTTGTTCAGCAGGGCCAGTTCAGACGGATCGATAAAGCAGGAAAGATACTCCTGCATGGCCTTCTCATATGTTTCCTCGTCCTTGACGAAGATCTCGGCATAAATGCCGTTGGTATCAGAGAATTCAACAGACACGGCCCGGATGGTAAACAGTCCGTTCTGCTTCAGATAATCCATGATCCGGTCATCGATGTCCTCATAGGTGAAATAGCTGATTTCATCTGATACATAGACATCCTTGCCCAATGATACAGACGAATCCGGAAAACTCTCCTGGTAATTCTCAACGTAGATGGCATTCAGAAAATCTTTCAGCTTCTTCTCGTCATTAAGCACACCGAGAAGCTGCCCCTGGCTGTAGATCTTATGGATTTCCACAGGCCTGCTTTCGGTGGTCAGGATCTGCTGGTCAAGCAGGCTGCTTTCCTTTTCGTTCACCCCGCCGGCAAATACTTCAAACCTCCTGCCGGAGAACGGTGAAAACAGCGTCAGGGCAACAGAAAGCATCAGCCCGACCGCCAGGATCAGATATGTTTTTACCTGTTTTTTCAGTTTCATTCCCTCGGACCGCCTTCACTCTCCAGATTCATGAGGGCGTTTGTCGCAGCTTCAAAGACCACGTTGAACCTTCTGGTGGCACCGTTACGATGCTTGGCAATATTGATTTCCAGCAGTTCCGTACCGGTTTCATCCGCCAGTTTCTTCGCTTCTTCGTTGTAGTAGGCATCCCGGTACAGCAGCATGACCAGGTCGGCATCCTGCTCAATGGCACCGGATTCACGCAGATCCGACAGCATCGG
>JAFRHT010000101.1 GCA_017433125.1 Solobacterium sp. | reverse complement strand
GCCGATCCGGGAGGATTTCGAGGTGCATACCACGAATCCCTATGGCTCCACAAAACTGATGAATGAGATGATTCTGGAAGATATCTGCACGGCGGATCCGGAGTGGAGCGTCATGCTGCTTCGGTATTTCAATCCGATCGGTGCACATCCGTCCGGACTGATCGGGGAAGTGCCCAACGGCATTCCGAACAACCTGGTGCCGTATATTGCCCGGGTGGCAAACGGAACGCTGGAATACCTGCGTGTCTGGGGCAACGACTATCCGACGGTCGACGGCACCGGTGTGCGTGACTATATCCATGTCGTGGATCTTGCCAAGGGACATATTTCCGCAGTTGCCTATGCCATGAAGCATAAGGGCGCGGAAAAGGTCAACCTCGGCACCGGCAACGGCTACAGTGTCCTGCAGGTTCTGCACGCTTATGAGAAAGCCTGCGGACGTGAACTGCCGTATCAAATCATGGACCGCCGGCCGGGTGATATCGCCACCTGCTACGCGGACACGGAAAAGGCGGCGTCTCTGCTGGGCTGGAAAGCACAGTACAACATCGATGATATGTGCCGGGATTCGTGGAACTTCACGGTCAGGAACCCGGATGGGATCAAGTAAGCGGAGAATAACCTCCGCTTTTTTCATGATATAATTATTATTTGACAGAGATATGGCTGGAATGAATAGGAAAATCCGGAACAGAATGATCTGGCTGCTGGCGCTGGTGGTGATCATGCTTGGCTGCCTGCTCATTTTTGATGTGTTTTTCCGCCGGCCCAACCTGCCGAAACCGGCAGATGAATCAACCCCGGAACCTTCTGCCATGGCTGCGGGCAGCCAGGAGAAACCGGCAGAAACAAACAAAGACGCTGATCTGTCCATTGCGGTCAGCAGGACAGTTGTCTATGATCTGCCGGAAGTGGATTTCAAGTTTGCGGTGGTGACGCTGCATATCAAGGCAGATGGTCCGGTCAATATCGGCCTGGAGCATTTCCGAACAGATGAAGGGGTCGTGCTCAGCGACGTGCAGTCCTATGTGCGAAAACTGGAGGAGAAATCCTGCTATCTGGGCCGGCAGAATGTCTGGTTCAGCCTGATCAGTGCCGAGCCTGAATTTGAAGCGAATATCTTCGTGCCGGTGCTGAACCGGCAGGCGGAGGAAGTTACCCTGAACTCGGATCTCGGCGAGGGGATGCAGTTTGTGCTGGATCTGAAGAATCCTGCCGGGACAAAGGAAATGCTGAACTACCGCGCCGATGACATCATCACTGACGGTGAAACCTACCAGCTCAGCGTATCGGCGGCTTATGACATCACCGGGGAAACGATGTACCAGAACAAAAACGGCGAGCTGAGCGAGTACCTGCTGCCAAGCACGGTCAAGGTCTATGCCTTCCGGGTCAGGGCAGTCTCCCTGTGGGGTGATGTGATAGTCATCGAAGATGCCCAATATGTCCCCAATGACGGCCGGGAGACCCTGACAGCCCTGGAGGCATCAATACGATCCATGAAACTGGAGAATATCCTCGGCCGGGAAATCCGCGAGGCAGATGAAGGGACGATCTTCTTCTATGCGTTTGATCCGGATGACCGTCCGGTATCCTATAACGGCGTTCTGAAACTGAAGCTGCAGGGCAGTGACACCTGGATTGATGTCATTGTCCGGCTGAACTAGAAAGGAGCAGGATATGAAACGAGTGTTGCGGTTGTTGCTGGCAGTGCTGCTGTCCTGTTCCGTTTTCAGGCTGCCGGCAGGACCTGTCCGGGTACAGGCAAAGGAAGACTACAACATCTATCCCATGGCCTGCAATGCCTATGAAGTGGATGTGCTGACCACCGGCGGGACATTTGAAAAGAAGGGCTGCTACAGCGATTTCAATGCAGCCAAGACAGAGATGTACAAATATGGTGACGGGGCCGTGGTACGCCATTCCGGCAGCTACAGCGTGACGAAAATCATCGCCATGAGCAACGGTGTGGTCTATTCCTATCCGCAGCGCAGCAATGCCAATACAGCGGTCATCACACAGTTCATGGAAAACATTCCCAACAAGAAATCCACCTATGTTACCGTACACCGGGAAATGGCCTACAAGGGAACCTACTCCTACAACGGCAGCGGGGATGGCTGGATCCGGGTGAAGCTGAACGGTTTTGACGGTTATATCAGCCTGAAGAATGTAGACCTGGTGCCGATGAAGGCGGTCAGTGAAGATATTCCGATGACCCTGGGCGGCAATTCCACCTATATGGGCGGGGAAGATCCGTTCAAGGTCCATATCCGGCAGGCGTATTACCGCGTGGAGAACAGCGGAGCGTACAGGGATCTGGTTTATCACTGCTTCAGCGGCTGGCCGTCTGATGGTGAATACCCGGCGGAGTGGAAATTCCATATCGGCCCGGCTGCGGACTGGATGAACGTGGGCGACGTCTACTTCAGTGATGACGGCTATACGTTCTGCACAGACCGCTACTACAGCCAAATTGCCGGAACCTATTACGGTTACTATCAGTTCATGCCGCTGCGGACCCGGAGCGATATCCCGGCGTCTGTCTATGATAAGTTCCTGGAAAGCAAAGATATTGACGGCAGCAGTGTGCTGTGGGGCAAGGGGCCGGTCTTTGTGCAGGCTCAGGAAGAATTCGGCATGAATGCCCTGAGTGTTTTTGCCATGGCCTGCCTGGAGTCGGCCTATGGCACCTCTCAGTATGCCCTGCAGCGCAACAATCTGTTCGGCTGGAGTGCATTTGACTCTGATCCGAACCAGGCCAGCTGGTTCAAATCCACGGACCAGGCGATCCGTGAGCATATGGGCATCAATCTGCGCGGCTATGTCGATATCAACGATTACCGGTTTTTCGGGGCCCATCTCGGCAACAAGGGATCGGGCATCAACGTCAAATATGCCGGGGATCCGTACTGGGGCATGAAACTGGCGGCGATTGCCTATGACATTGACAAGTGTGCCAATGATTATAACGGGGAACTGACGGACTATAACCGGGCATCCCTCGGGATTGTGGCGGACGATGCGCGGGTGGATGTGCGCAAGGCCATCAACGGCAGTGTCCTGTACAATACGGCTTATGGCGCAACATATCAGAAGAACCACACCGTTACGATCCTTTCCGAGAGCAGTGACTGGTATGAGATCCAGTCAACCAGTTATCTGGAAGGGGGCAGCGTGCGCAGTCTGCAGGATACCGGCCTTTTGACTTACGATTGGGAAACATATGTCGGCTGGCTGCCGAAGAATGAAGTTACCCGGATCAACAGCACGATTACACTGCTTGCCAGCAAGGGTGATACACCGACCGGTGAGTTTGTCGGCACCCTGACAGAAGCACAGCTGGACGGCAGTACGCTGCGGCTGGCCGGTGAGGCCTACCGGCCGGGTATCTATGTGACAGATGAGAACAAGGCTGAACATGTCCTGCAGGTGCTTGATGAAGTGTTCAGCGAAGTGCAGTCGGTCAGTCCGGTTCTGACGGTATCCGGCAACGACCAGATTGCCTGGGAGCAGGATCTTGATCTGTCGGATCTGACGGAAGGTATCTATGTCCTCCGGCTTGATGCACATTATTCACTGTATTCTGCCTATGATGATTCCTATTGGCTGGAGCTGGCCGGTGATACCGTCCAGGAAACGGAAAATGGCGGACGGACTTACCAGCTGAAAAATGAAGACGGCCTGCTGACCCTGCGGATCAGCAAGCTTGACTGTGGATCCGGGGCGGCCTATGACAGCAATACGGATGCGTGTGTCTGTACTGCCGGATATGAAAACTGGACTGCCGGAAAGGGCTGTTCCATCAAGCCTCCGGCTGACACCAGCAAGCTCATGCAGGGCGTGGAAAAGACTTCGTATGACGAAGCGACCCATAACGTCACGGTGGAGGGCATGGCCTTCCTGACCGGCGTGAATGCGGATGCGGAAGCGGACATTGAACACCAGCTGATCCTGGTGGATATGGATACCCGTGAGGAAACCGTGCTGCCGACGGAAACACTGGTAGTTGAGCCGGCGCTGAACTTCGGTGACGGCTATGATTACAGCCGGATCGGCTACCGGGCACAGATCCCGCTGGCGGATACCGACGGCCGGGAATACTATCTGAAGATCCGGGTCAGGAACGGTGACGCAGGACGGGAAAAGATGCTCATCACCAATGATGCCGCGCTTGATCTGGAAGACATGCACCGGGACAACTATACTGTCAGGCTGTTTGCCAATCCGGCCGCGAACTTCCGGATTGAACTGATCTCGCGGATTACCGGGGTTGACCGTTCGCTGATCCGCAAGCCGACCCGCCGGCCGTCTGTATACGGTGAGACAACGATCGCGATCAGGGATGAGAAACTGTCAATCGACGGTCTCGGGTTTATTGCCAATACATACATCAACGAGGAAAACAGTCCGGATTACGCGATTCTGTTCGAAGATGAAGCCGGCTCCGTTATCCGGGCGGCGGCTGTAAATAAAGCGTGTTCTGTTGATCTGGCGGCCCTTCGCAAGACAAAGTATACAATTCACCGGGCCTGCTTCGATTTCGAAGCGGATCTGCGTGAACTGGCGCCGGGCAGTTACCGGCTGTATATGGATATCGGCACCGATGCGGCCCGTGATATCTTTGAACTGTATAACTATCAGGAAACAGAACTGCCGGAGGAGACCGTCTGGACAAGAACATACCGGATCATCCGGACCCGGGGACACAGCCAGTATATTCTGGAAATCACTGATGCAAGTGCCCCGCTGCAGGCTATGGGCACGGAAGCCCCGACCGGACAGGAAGAAAAGCCGGAGACAGAAGCCCCGGCAGAACCGTCCGCAGAAACAGACGAAACACAAGAAAACGAGGATTGAATCCTCGTTTTTTTATCCGTTGATCAGGAATGTGGCGTGGGCACAGACGCAGGCTTTGATCTGCTGCCCGTGCACTTCCCGCACTTCCGGTTCAATTTCCCCGTTAAGCACCTGTTTTGCGTCGGCAATCAGGGCCGGAATCAGGTCCGGGGTCACCGGGAAGGCCGCATGGGACGGGTAAATGGCATCGAACTCATCCATTCTGGCAGCCAGGCGCTCCAGCGAAGCGACATAGGAGGGCAGGTCACGGTGCAGGCCGAACATGTAAATATTACCGGTCTGGATCGGGTCACCGCTGATCAGGGCCCGGTATTTGCGGTCCAGGACGGCAATGGAACCGGGTGTATGGCCCGGCAGGTGAATGATTTCCAGTTCACGTCCGCCCAGATCAAGCACATCGCCTTCCCAGACAAACCGCATGACACCGGGGTTCTTCTGGATATTGTGGTAGACGATGCCTTCGGACGGGTGCATCCAGCACCAGTCAAAAGCCGCATTGCCGGCGATATGGTCCCGGTCAGCGTGTGTGTTGAGCAGCTGCAGGGGCAGATCGGTTACGGATTCCGCCAGTTCCCTGGCATTGGGGGTCATCATGCCGGAATCAATCAGAAGGGCCTGGTTTTCGCCGGTCAGCAGGAAGAACCGCACACCTTCTTCTTCAAACCGCCATGTCTGTTCATTGATCTTGATGATATCTGTCATGTGTAAACCTCCTGTTAAACTCATTATAACGAAAACGGACCCCGGAGGGTCCGTTATCTCACTGATCAGGCTGGAAAATATAGATGTGGATCACTGTCCGGCTGTCGATCTCGGCGCCGTTGGGGGCCGGATCGATCTTCTGGATGCCGTTCTGATTGGAATAACCGGAATCACCGCCGGTCGGCACCGGGAT
>JAFRHT010000100.1 GCA_017433125.1 Solobacterium sp. | reverse complement strand
TGAGACATAGTCACCGACTTTGAACGGGCGGAAGAGCACCAGCATGATGCCGCCGGCCAGGTTGCTGAGGGAACCCTGCAGGGCCATGCCGACAGTAACGCCGGCAGTGGCAAGAACCGTGATGACCGAAGCCATCGGCACACCCAGCACGCTGATGACGGAGATGACCAGGACAATGTAGAGGATTGTCCGGATCAGGTTCTTCGCGAAGGAGCGGCCGGTCGCGTCCATTTTGTCCGTCAGGACCGTCTTGTCAACGATCCCGACAATCTTGTTGATGACGGCTTTCCCGATGATGTAGACCAGCAGTGCCAGAACAATTTTCGTGCAGGCTGCCGTCAGCAGCGCACCGATCGTATAAAGATCAAACATTCTATTATCTTCCTTTCTGTCCTTTTTTCAGATTATAGCACTTCAGCCGTTGGCCGGCACAGGTTCCCCGGCCGGCAATGCCTGTTTCTTTTCGATCTCCCGGCCGAACTGGGTGCGGTACAGTTCCGTGTAGACCCCGCCCCTTTCCACCAGGTCTTCGTGCTGGCCGCGCTCGACGATCTCCCCGTCCTTGATGACGATGATCTCATCGGCAGCCAGGATTGTGGAGAGCCGGTGGGCGATCAGGATGCTGGTCCGGGATTCAATCAGCGGATCAATCGCTTCCTGGATCTTGCTTTCAGAGATGGAATCCAGCGAGGATGTCGCTTCGTCAAAGATCATCACAGCCGGATCCTTCAGCAGCACCCTGGCAATGGAAAGCCGCTGCTTTTCACCGCCGGAAAGCTTCAGGCCGCGGTTGCCGACCATGGTGTCATAACCATCCGGCTGGGCGGCAATGAAATCGTGGATATTGGCCTTTTTGCATGCTTCGACAATCTCTTCGTCTGTGGCGTCATCCCGGGCATAGAGCAGGTTTTCCCTGATCGTCCCGTTGAACAGGTACGTTTCCTGGGTTACCATGCCGATCTGGCTGCGCAGGAAGGACAGATCCAGTTGCCGCACATCCACCCCGTCAAAGCGGACACTGCCGCCGGTCACATCGTAGAGTCTCGGGATCAAATTGATTGTGGTGCTCTTGCCGGAGCCGGAAGGACCGACAATGGCAATGCTGCGGCCTTCATCCAAACGGAAGGAAATATCCTTCAGGATTTCCCGTTCCGGCTCATAGTGGAAGAAGACGTGATCGAACTCGATGTTGCCCCGCGAATTGTCCAGAATCTGCGCATCCGGCGCGTTCTGGATCTCCACCGGCATGTCATAGTATTCAAACAGTCTGGTAAACAGCGCCATCGAACGGATCCAGTCGACCTGGATATTCAGCAGCGAATTCACCGGCCCGTACATCCGGCCCAGCAGCGCCACCAGCACCGTGATGTCACCGACCGTCAGGGAACTGTCATAATTCATGATCAGTATACCGCCAACCAGATACAGCAGCATCGGGCCGATGCTGGAGAATGTGCTCATGGTCACCCGGAACCAGCGGCCGGCCATGCTTTCGCGGATATTCAGGTCAATCATCCGCTGGTTCGCCGCTTCATACTTCTTGTATTCCTTCTCTTCCCGGTTGAACAGCTTCACCAGCATCTGTCCGGAAACCGACAGGGTTTCATTCAGGATGCCATTGATGGCGTCATTGCACTCCTGGGATTCCCGGGTCAGTTCCCATCTGGTGCGGCCGGCTTTGCGGGTCGGGATGGTAAACAGCGGCACGATGACAATGCCGATCAGAGCCAGAATCCAGTTTTTGCGGAACATGGCAATCAGGGCAATGACCAGCGTGATCGAATTGGAAAGAATACTCGTAAAGGTACTGGTAATCACCTGCCGGACACCGTCAATGTCACTGGTCATGCGGGTGATGATATCCCCCTGGGAGTTTGTAGTGAAAAAGCGCTGGGACATCTGCTGCAGGTGGCGGAACATGGCATTGCGCATATCAAAGGTAATATGCTGGGCAATCCAGGTGTTCAGGTAGCTTTCCGCCACGCCGATCAGGTTGGCCGACAGTGTCACCAGCAGCGACATGATGATCAGTTTGATCAGCTGGCTAAGGTTCCTGCCGATCAGGCCCTCATCAATGATCCGGCCGGTTAGGATGGACGGATACAGCGACAGGGCCGAAGAAACGGCAATGCACAGCATTACCAGCAGCAGTTGTTTCCAGTACGGCCGCAGATATGAGAAGATCCGCCGGAGCAGATCCCCGGTGACTTTCGGACGGTTTGCCTTTTCTTCCTCAGTCAGAAAGCCGCCGCGGCCCATACGGCCCATGCCGGGTCCCATTGACATGATGATCCCTCCCTTCCCGCCTGTACCGCACGCAGCGGACAAAGCCGGATAACTTGTAAAAATAGTATCACATTCCTATTAGCAAAATAATCAGAACATAAAAAAAGAAGAAGGATTCCTGCATCCTTCTTCCCTGTTTCATTGCGGGCCGGGTTACTCGCCGTCGTTGTCCCAGTCGGCGGTCCGGTCGATTTTCATTTCCCCGAGCGTACGGATCATATCCTGCGCCCAGCGTCTGCCTTCGGCGCACTTGGCCCTGGTAAACGAGGTCAGCAGTTCAATGGCTGCCGGTTCATTCATGACCTTGAGCCGCCGGTAGGCTTCCTTGACATATTCTGCCTCCAGGATCCACTGGTCTTCCAGCTTTCTGGCCGCATCATGGACAACGGCATGGTTCTCCGCGTAGTTGGCTTCCACCAGGTACAGCAGGGTCTGATATGCCCAATACGGCCGGTCCGGATCATAGCGGAAATCCTTCTCCGTACAGCGGAAATGGGTCTTCTGGGCAGTATCCTCATCCAGCCAGTTATAGCCCTCCGGAATCTCACTGATCCCCATGAACCACGGGATATACGGGGCCACGCACGGTTTCGGGTTGGCCCGGTAAATCGTCGTCAGGCGCGGGTCATCATCGAACAGGACGATCGAGCTTTCCAGCGTCATGCAGTTGCACGGCGCAAAGTGCGCGAACACATGCGGGCTCTTCGTGCCGTTTTCAGTGATGTTGTAATCCTTGCCGTCAAAGTGGTTCTTCAGGACCTCACGGCATTCCTCCAGACCGATGTAGCGGGACGGTTTTTCCGAGAACTGCCGCAGCTGTTCCGGCGCATGCCCCAGCAGGATCGGCCAGGCAGTATCCGCCCGGCGCCAGTCAAACTTCTTGTCACCGCCTTCC
>JAFRHT010000099.1 GCA_017433125.1 Solobacterium sp. | reverse complement strand
GGCCATGTTTGCGGCGGCCCAGCAGGAAAATGTCTATCTCAAGCTGGTCAGCGGCTACCGTTCCTATAGCGAGCAGAAATCCCTGTGGTATACCTACGAGGAACGCTATGGCCGGTCACGGGCCGATATGATGGACTGCCATCCGGGCGGCAGCGAGCACCAGCTCGGCCTGGGCGCGGATCTGGGCAACTGGAACGGCAAATGTGAGCTGCAGGCCTGCTTCGAGCAGTACTCGTCCTTTACTTGGCTGAATAAGCACGCCCATGAGTATGGCTGGATTATGCGGTATCCTTATCAGAAGGAAGGGATTACCGGAATCACCTAGTCCCCATGGCACTGGCGGTATGTCGGCGTGGAGGAAGCTACGGCAATCAGGAATTCCGGCCTGACCGTGGAACAGTTCTACGGTCTGGCAAAATAAAGTCATTCTGAGAAAATCCACCGGACGGGTTTGTCTGGTGGATTTTTATCTTTTCTTGGATATAATAAAGCAAATAAGGAAACAAGATTATGGAAAGAATACTTGAAACAGCTTTGCAGCTGCGTCAGAAACTGCATAACTGCGCCGAATTGTCCGGGCAGGAAGTAATTACCCGGGCCACGCTGATCGCCTTTCTGAAGGAACATACATCATTGGAGATCCATGACTGCGGTCCGGGTTTCTATGCGGTCCACCGGGAACCGGGGGCAAAGAAACCGTCAATTGCCCTGCGGGCGGATTATGACGCGCTGCCGGCGCCGGGCGGCGGGGCTGCCCATCTCTGCGGGCATGACGGCCACAGCGCGGGGCTCTGCGCAGTCGGCATGATGCTGGAAGGGAAAACCCTGAACCGGGACGTTTTCCTGCTGTTCCAGCCGGCGGAGGAAACCGGGGCGGGGGCGCTCCAGTGCCTGGGGCTTTTTGACCAGGAACATGTTGACCTGATTTTCGGGCTGCACAACAGGCCGGGCATGCCGGCGGGGCACGTGCTGGTTAATTACGGATCCGCTGCCTGCGCTTCCCTGGGCCTGATTATCCGCTATACCGGCAGGCCGGCTCATGCGGCCTATCCGGAAGGCGGAATCTCACCGGCCGCGGCTGTAGGCGAACTGCTCAGTGCCCTGCCGGAACTGACGGATCCGCAGCGTTACGAAGGCATGGCCATGGCTACGGTCATCGGCTGCCGGATGGGGGAGAAGGCCTTCGGCAAGGCGGCTTCCGATGCGGAAGTATGGCTGACCCTGCGCGGGGAATACGAGCGTGATTTCGAGCAGCTGACAGAAGATATCAGGCATAAGGCGGAAGAACTGGCAGACCGGTATCACCTGGCTTACTGTGATGAACTGCAGGACGTCTTCCCGGCAACCGAAAACCATGCGGCGGCAGTCGACATGGTCATGCAGGCCTGCGGGGCAGCAGAGGCGGAAGAACCGATGCGGGCCAGCGAGGATTTCGGCCATTTCCTGATGCGCTGCCCCGGGGCGCTGTTCTGGGTCGGCAGCGGTGAAGATCATCCGAATCTGCACGATGCGGCATATGAATACCCGGACGAGATCCTGCCGGCATCCGTACAGGCTTTCTGGAACCTGCTGACCTTCTGATGGTCAAAAAACCGTGAAAACTCGTGAAAATTCGTGTCATTTGATACAAATCAAGCGGAAAAACACCGGGAAACAGGGCAGAAAACAGATCTCTGAACTATTTATATAAATATAGAAAAAAAGGCTTGCACAGGCCTTTTTTAGGTGGTAGTATATTGGAGCACTCGCGTAGACATGGGAGGTTGCCGGCACGCTGGAAGGCGTTGTCACGAAAGCGTGATAACCGGGGAATTTCCATCGAGCGATCCGTCAAAAGACGGAATGAAAACAAGGAGGAAAATTTCATGGCAAAAAATTCTGTAAGAATTCGCTTGAAGGCTTACGAGAACAGAAGTCTGGATGCGGCTGCGAAGAAAATCGTAGAAACCGCAGCCAACCACGGGGCTAAGAAGATCACCGGCCCGGTACCGCTGCCGACAGAAAGAGAAGTCGTCACTATCCTGCGGGCCGTGCACAAGTACAAGGATTCCCGTGAACAGTTCGAGATCCGCACACACAAGAGACTCATCGAAATCATCGGCCCGAGCGCTGAGACGATCGATGCTCTGAGCAGACTGGACCTGCCCAGCGGAGTCGACATCGAAATCAAGCTTTAAGGAAAGGACCGGGTAAAAACAGATGAAAGGTATCTTAGGACGTAAGCTCGGCATGACACAGGTCTTCACGATTGAAGGGACCCTCGTTCCGGTCACAGTCATTGAAGTTCAGCCGAATGTTGTGCTGCAGAAGAAAACCATAGAGAAGGACGGCTACGCAGCCCTGCAGCTGGGTTACGAAGACGTCAAGGAACAGAGAAGCAACAAACCGGCCATCGGCCACGCCAAGAAGGCGAATACAGCACCGAAGAAGTACATCCGCGAAATCAAGGCTGATGAACTGATGGACTGCGAAGTCGGCGCGGAAATCAAGGCTGACATCTTCGCTGCCGGTGACATCGTCGATGTGACAGGCACCTCCAAGGGCCGTGGCTACACCGGCACAATCGCCCGCTACAACGCGCACCGCGGACCGGAAACCCACGGTGGTTCCAAGAACGTACGGCACATCGGTTCGCTGGCGACCACAGGCCGCAACAACGGCCGGATCGAAAAGAACACACCGATGCCGGGACAGGATGGCGGCTTCACCGTCACCAATCAGAACCTGACAGTTGTCAAGGTTGACGCCGAAGAAGGCTACATTCTGGTCAAGGGCAATGTCCCGGGTCCGCGCAAGGGCCTGGTCATGGTCAAGACCACAGTCAAGCCGATTAAGAAGACAGCCGTTGATGAACTGATTTCTTACGAAGGCGTTGATGTCAAGGAAGAACTGGAAAAGGTCTCTGAGGCAATCAACGAGGAACTGGCCAAGGAAGCAGCTGAAAAGGCTGAACTCGAAGCGGCCAAGAAGAAGGCTGCCAGCGCAGCCCGCAAGGGAAACTAAGGAGGCTTAATACATGACGAAGATGGATGTATATAACCAGGAAGCCGCTGTTGTCAAGACAGTCGAGCTGTCCGACGCCGTGTTCGGAATTGAGCCGAATCAGCAGGCGATCTATGATGCGGTTCTCGCATACCAGGCCGGCCTGCGGCAGGGCACCCACTCCACACTGACCAGATCGTTTGTTTCCGGCACCGGCAAGAAGCCGTTCCGCCAGAAGGGAACCGGCCGGGCCCGTCAGGGTTCGACCAGAGCCACACAGTGGAGAGGCGGCGCCATCGCCTTCGGCCCGCATCCGCGCAAGTACGGCATCAAGCTTAACCGCAAGATCCGCCGTCTGGCTCTGCGCTCCGCACTGAGCGAAAAGGCCCAGAGCGGTGCGATGAAGCTGATCGAAAACCTCAGCTTCGATGAAATCAAGACAAAGAAGGCTGTCGCGCTGATGGACGCCTTCGGCTTCGACCGCAAGACACTGTTCGTTGCGGACATCGCCGAGGATTATGACAACGCGTTCATGTCCATGCGCAACATCCCGAATGCCCTGGTCGTTTCCGTCAACCAGCTGAATGTGTATGACATCGTCAACGCTGACATGCTGGTCTTCACGGAAGCTGCCGCCGCCAAAGCAGAGGAGGTAATCGCCTGATGAGTGCACGCGATATCATCATCCGCCCGATCGTTACGGAAAAATCCATGAAGCAGGGCGAAGAGAACAAGGTCAGCTTCGAAGTTGCCAAGGGCACAAACAAGACTGCAGTTGCCCTGGCAATCAAGGAAATCTACGGCATCAAGCCGGAAAAGGTGAACATTGTCAACGTTCACCCGAAAACGAAGAGACTCGGCAAGTACGTCGGCAAGACCAATGCGGTCCGCAAGGCCATCGTCAAGCTGCCTGAAGGTCAGAGCATCGATCTCTTCAACAGTGAGAACTAAGAGGTTCAAATATCGGAGGAACATCGCTATCTCCGGATAACAAGCGAAAGGAAAGTAAAGAAAAATGGCTATTAAAAAGTATAAGCCGACCACGAACGGGCGCCGCAACATGAGCACCCTGGCAAATGACAAGATCACCAAGTCAGTGCCGGAAAAGAGTCTGGTCGAGCCGAAGAACAGCACCGGCGGCAGAGGCAATACCGGCCGGGTTACAACCCGTCATCACGGCGGCGGTGTAAAGCAGAAGTACAGAGTCATCGATTTCAAGAGAAATAAGGATGGCGTTGAAGGCAGAGTTGCGGCGATCGAATACGATCCGAACCGCAACGCAAATATCGCTCTGATCAACTACATGGACGGTGAGAAGCGCTACATCATCGCCCCGCAGAACCTGACAGTCGGTACAAGGATCATTTCCGGCGAAGCCGTCGACATCAAGGTCGGCAACGCCATGGAACTGAAGAGCATCCCGGAAGGTACATATGTACACTGTGTCGAACTGTTCCCGGGCCGCGGCGGCCAGATGGCAAGAGCAGCAGGCTGCTCCGCCCAGATCCTCGGCTTCGACGGTCCGTACGCAACCCTGCGTCTGAGCAGCGGTGAAGTCCGCAAGGTCCTGTCCAACTGCCGCGCCACAATCGGCGTCGTCGGCAACGAAGACTACAACCTGATCAGCTGGGGCAAGGCCGGCCGCAATCGCTGGAAAGGCATCCGCCCGACCGTCCGCGGTTCAGCCATGAACCCGGTAGACCACCCGCACGGCGGTGGCGAAGGCCGCACACCGGTCGGCCGCAAGAGCCCGATGACCCCGTGGGGCAAGAAGGCCATGGGCGTCAAGACCCGCAGGCACAAGAAGGCTTCCAATGCTCTGATCATGAGCAGACGGAACGGGAAATAAGGACTGAAAGGAGAAACCGAAGATGTCAAGAAGCATTAAAAAAGGTCCATTCTGCGATGAACATCTGATGAAGAAGGTTGAAGCACAGAATGCGGCAAACAGAAAAGAAGTCATCAAGACATGGTCCCGCCGTTCTACAATTTTCCCAAGTTTCGTAGAACATACCTTCGCGGTATACAACGGCAAGGAGCACGTCCCGGTATATGTGACTGAAGATATGGTCGGCCACAAGCTGGGTGAATTTGTCCCGACCCGCCGGTATGGCGGTCATGGCGACAACAAGGACAAGTAAGGAGGAGAAAGACAATGGATGTAAAAGCAACTGCAAAAACTGTTCGTTTCACTCCCCGCAAGGTCCGTCTGGTACTGGATGTTGTCAGAGGCAAGGATGTTGCTGAGGCTCTGGCAATCCTGAAGTTCATGCCGAACCAGGCCGCCGGTGCCGTCGCCAAGGTCGTCAAGTCCGCGGCGGCAAATGCCACCAACAATCACAACCTGGACGGTGACCGTCTCTACATCAAGGCCTGCTACGCTGACGAAGGCGTCACGCTGAAGAGATGGATGCCGCGGGCCAAGGGCAGTGCATCACAGATTCTTAAGAGAACAAGCCACATTACAGTTGTGGTTGACGAACGATAAGGAAGGAGATCGAAGATATGGGACAGAAAGTTAGCCCGATCGGCATGCGTGTCGGTGTCATTCGTGACTGGGAATCCAGATGGTATGCAGACAAAGCTGATTACGGAGATCTTCTGAATGAAGACGTCAAGATCCGCAAGTATCTGGAGAAAAATCTGCGCGGCGCATACATTTCCAGAGTGGAAATCGAGCGCACTTCCAAGCAGGACTGCAAGGTTATCATCCGCTGCGCGCGGCCGGGCGACATGGTCGGCAAGGACAGCAGCGGCAAGGATAAGATGGAAGCCCTGAAGGCCGAACTGGCCAAGCTCACAGGCGGCAAGACAGTGAAGATCGAAGTTGTCCAGGTTGCCAACCCGGACCTCGACGCCCACCTGGTTGCCCGCAAGATCTGCGAACAGCTCGAAGCTCGTCAGTCCTTCCGGATTGCCCAGAAGAAGGCTATTCAGCAGACCATGCGTTCCGGCGCCAAGGGTATCAAGACGCTGGCTTCCGGCCGTCTGGGCGGTGCGGAAATTGCCCGTTCCGAAGGTTATTCGCAGGGTGTCGTTCCGCTGCATACACTGAGAAGCGACATTGACTATGCGTGCGAAGAAGCACACACAACATATGGCAAGCTGGGTGTCAAGGTCTGGATCTGCCGCGGTGAAGTTCTGCCGGGTCAGATGGTCAAGGAACCGGAAGCACCGTCACATCCGGCAAGAGGCGACCGCCGCGGACGCAGAAACGACCGCCGCGGACCGCGTCAGGACCGTCGTCAGGGCGCCGCTCCGGCTCAGGCAAACACTGAGAGGGCAGCCGCTCCGGCAGGAACCGAGGGAGGTAATGACTGATCATGTTAATGCCTAACAGAACAAAATACAGACGTCCTCATCGTATCAGCTATGAGGGCCGTTCCAAGGGTGGCAGGGAACTGACATTCGGCAAGTACGGCATCGTCGCTGACGAGGGCGCATATATCAGCAGCAACCAGCTGGAAGCAGCCCGTGTTGCCATGACACGTTACATGGACCGCGGCGGCAAGGTCTGGATCAAGGTCTTCCCGCAGCTGGCCAGAACAAAGAAACCTCTCGAAGTACGTATGGGTTCCGGTAAAGGTGCTCCTGACCACTGGGTGGCAGTTGTCCAGGCCGGCCGCATCCTCTTCGAGCTGGATGGTGTAAGCGAGGAAGTTGCCCGTGAGGCTCTGAGACTTGGTGCGAACAAGCTCTGCATCAAGACCCGCTTCGTTAAGAAAGACGAGGTTAAGTAAGCATGAATATTAAGGAAATCAGAGACCTGAGCAATGAAGAGCTCGTCAAGGAAGTCGCAAGCCTGAAAGAGGAACTCTACGGACTGCGCTTCCAGCAGGCAACCGGAATGCTGGAAAATTCCGCCCGCGTCAAAGATGTCCGCAAGACCATTGCCAGAATCATGACCGTCATGACTGAGCGTGAGAATGCGAAAGGTGAATAAAGGAGGGCATGAACATGGAAAGAAACAGTCGTAAGGTGCTCCGCGGTACAGTCGTATCCGACAAGATGGATAAGACAATCGTCGTTGAGATCGAGACCACCAGAAGCCATCCTTTATATGGAAGGCACGTCAAGTACACAACCAAGTTCAAGGCACACGATGAACAGAACGAAGCGCATGTCGGCGATGTCGTCGAAATCATGGAGACAAGACCGCTGAGCAAGGACAAGCACTTCCGCCTCATCCGTGTCGTTGAAAAGGCAGTTATTCTGTAAGCACTGGGAGGAGAAAGCAATGATTCAGAACGAAACAAGATTGAAAGTCGCTGACAACACTGGTGCCAAGGAACTGCTGGTCATCCGCTGCCTTGGCGGCAGCAAGCGCAAGTCGGCCAACATCGGCGACGTTGTGGTCTGCGCTGTCAAGAAAGCCATCCCGAATGGCTCCGTCAAGCAGGGACAGGTTGTCAAGTGCGTCATCGTGCGCAGCGTCTACGGTCTGCGCCGTGAGAACGGCAGCTACATCAAGTTTGATGAAAACGCCGCCGTCATCATCAAGGATGACAACACGCCGACAGGCACACGTATCTTTGGCCCGGTCGCCAGAGAGCTTCGTGACAAGGGGTATATGAAGATTGTCTCTCTTGCCCCGGAAGTACTGTAGGAGGCAGTCGGATATGAAAATCAAAACAGGTGATAAAGTAATCGTTATCAGCGGCCGCTACAAGGGCAGCATCGGTGAGGTCAAGGCGGTTTCCCCGCGGACCAACCGGGTTATCGTCGAAGGTGTGAACCTGGCTAAGAAGACACTCAAGCCTTCCCAGGAGAATCCGGACGGCGGCATTATTGAAAGAGAAGCGCCGATCAATGCCAGCAACGTCATGGTCTATGATGACAAGGCAAAGAAGGCCGGACGCGTCGGCTACAAGACCGATGCCAAGGGCAATAAGGTCCGCATCAACAAGGCAACCGGCAAGGAAGTCGGAGGAGGCAAGAAGTAATGAACCGTCTCGAACAGAAATACAGAGAAACAGTCAAGCCTGCTCTGATCGAAAAGTTCGGTTATACAACGCCGATGCAGGCTCCGAAAGTCGAAAAGATCGTTATCAACCTCGGTGTCGGTGATGCCATCGCCAACCCGAAGGCTCTGGAAGACGCAGTCGCTGAACTGACCCAGATCGCCGGTCAGAAGCCGGTCATCACAAAGGCCAAGAAGTCCATCGCCAACTTCAAACTGAGAGAAGGCATGGCCATCGGCTGCAAGGTCACCCTCCGCGGTGAAAAGATGTATGACTTCCTCGACAAGCTGGTCAGCATCTCCCTGCCGCGTGTCCGTGACTTCCACGGCGTCAGCACTACAGCGTTTGACGGCCGCGGCAACTACACACTCGGTGTCCGTGAACAGCTGATCTTCCCGGAAATCAACTTCGACAAGGTTTCCAAGGTCCGCGGTATGGATATCGTCATCGTCACAACGGCCAGGACAAACCAGGAAGCGTATGAACTTCTCGCTCAGCTGGGCATGCCGTTTGCAAAGAAGGAGGGCTAAATCATGGCTAAGACATCAATGAAAGTAAAGCAGAGCCGTCCTGCAAAGTATTCCACCCGTGAATACACACGCTGCGAACGCTGCGGCCGGCCGCATTCCGTTTTGAGAAAGTATAAGCTCTGCCGTATCTGCTTCCGTGAACTGGCTTACCAGGGCCAGATCCCGGGCGTCAAGAAGGCAAGCTGGTAAGGAGGAACAGACAAGATGAATATGACAGATCCTATTGCCGACATGCTGACTAGAATCCGCAACGGAGTTCAGGCCAACATGGAGACCGTCGATGTTGCTCCGGTATCCAAGGTCAAGACAGAAATTGCCTGCATTCTGAAGGCGGAAGGCTACATCGCCAACTATGCCATCAGCGGTGAAGGCGTTGAAAAGAAGATGACGGTCACACTGAAGTATGGCCCGAACAAAGAAAAGGTTATCACAGGCATCAAGCGCATCTCCAAGCCGGGGCTGCGTGTATATGCGAAGCAGGATGCCGTTCCGCGGGTCCTGAACGGTCTGGGTATCGCCATCATTTCCACAAGTGAAGGCATGATGACCGACAAGGATGCCCGCAAGAAGCACGCCGGCGGCGAAGTTGTCGCCTACGTCTGGTAAAAGAAAGGATATACAGAATGTCACGTATCGGTAACAAAGCGATTACCATTCCGGAAGGCGTTGAAATCACCATCGCCGACGGCAATGAGGTGACGGTTAAAGGTCCGAAAGGCACCCTGACGAGGAAGTTCTCCCCGCTCATTGGTATCAAAGCCGAGGACGGTACTGTCACAGTCTCCCGTCCGAACGAGGAGAAGCACACCAAGCAGCTGCACGGCACAACCAGAGCTCTTCTGGCTACTATGATCGAAGGCTGCCACACATCTTACACCAAGAAAATGCAGATTGTCGGTATCGGCTATCGTGCCGCCATCACCGGCAACAAGCTGACCATGAACCTCGGCTTCTCCCATCCGGTTGAATTCGAGATTCCGTCTGATCTGGAAGTTGTCTGCCCGGATGCCAACACAATCACTGTGACCGGCATTGACAAGCAGAGAGTCGGCCAGTTCGCAGCTGTTGTCAGAGCAGCCAAGAAGCCGGAGCCGTACGGTGGAAAGGGTATCCGTTATTCGGATGAACATGTCCGCCGTAAGGAAGGCAAGACTGCCGCATCCAAGAAGTAATGGGAAGGAGAGAGTAACATGCTGAAGAAAATTGATAAGAATGCAGAACGTCAGCGCCGGCATGCCCGTGTGCGCCGCATTGTCAGCGGAACTCCCGACTGCCCGCGGCTGAACGTGTTCCGTTCCAACAAACAGATCTATGCCCAGGTGATCGATGACACCACAGGCAGAACCCTCTGCGCTTCCAGCAGCCTCGTGCTGAAGCTGGAAAACGGCGGCAATATCGAAGCGGCCCGCAAGGTCGGTGAAGACATTGCCAACCGGTGCAAGGAAATCAATATCGAATCCGTACGGTTTGACCGCGGCGGATATGTCTATCACGGAAGAGTCCAGGCCCTGGCCGATGCAGCCAGAGAAGCCGGACTGAAGTTCTAAGGGGAAAGGAGAATACAAATGGCTAACGAAGGAAGAAAACCGTTCAGAAAACCACGTGAACCGAAAGAGTTCGATGATGTCGTAGTCTCCATTAACCGGGTTTCCAAAACTGTTAAGGGCGGACGCAGAATGCGTTTCTCTGCTCTGGTTGTTGTGGGTGACCACAAGGGCCGTGTCGGTTTCGGAATGGGCAAGGCAGCTGAAGTACCGGATGCAATCAAGAAGGCAACCGAAGCCGCCAACAAGAATGTGTTCCGTGTACAGCTGGTTGACAACAACCGTACAGTTCCGCATGCAGCTACAGGCAAGCACGGCGCAAGCAGTGTGTTCCTGAAGCCGGCTGCACCCGGTACCGGCGTTATCGCCGGCGGTGCTGTCCGTTCCATCCTGGAACTGGCCGGCATCAACGATGTCCTGTCCAAGGTTATCGGTTCCAGAACAGCGGTCAACGTTGTCTATGCTACCCTGGATGCGCTCAAGAGCATGCAGACAGTCAACGATGTCGCCAAGGCACGCGAAAAGAAAGTCGCAGAGATTCGTTAAGGAGGGAAGCGCATGAAACTGAATGAACTGAAAGCAACAGAAGGCGCTCGCTTCGGATCGAAGCGCATCGGCAGAGGCCAGGGCTCCGGCCAGGGCAAGACTGCCGGCAAGGGCCACAAGGGTCAGAACTCCAGAAGCGGCGGCGGTGTCGCCATCGGTTTCGAAGGCGGCCAGACACCGTTCTTCAAGAGAATGCCGATGCGCGGCTTCACAAACTACACTCGGAAAGAGTATGCCATTGTCAATGTGGAAGATCTGAACTGCTTTGAAGATGGTGTAACCGTAGATTTTGAAGCCCTGAAGGCAGCCGGCCTTCTGAAGAAGCAGCTTGACGGCGTCAAGGTACTTGGCGGCGGCAAGCTGGAGAAGAAACTGACCGTCAAGGCTCAGAAGTTCTCCAAGTCTGCAGAGAAAGCAATCGAAGAAGCGGGCGGCAAAGCTGAGGTAATGTAACCATGATGCATACGTTCGCCAGCCTGTTCAGAAACAAGGAAATCCGCAACAAGATTTTCTTCACTCTGGCAATGCTGTTGATCTATCGCATCGGTTCTGCCATTCCGGTTCCGGGTGTTGATGCCAGCGCATTGGCAGCCGGAATTGCCGACAACTCGATTCTCAGCATGATGAACCTGCTGGGCGGCGGCGCCTTCGAGCGCATGTCCGTATTCGCTCTGGGTGTATCGCCTTACATCACAGCCAGCATCATCATCCAGCTGCTGAGCATGGATGTCATCCCGGCACTGACCGAGATGACAAAGTCCGGTCAGACCGGACGGCAGCAGCTTGATAAGGTCACACGGTATCTGGGGGTTGTCCTGGCACTGGTCCAGTCCTTCTCCATGGTGTACGGTTTCGACCGTCAGTATGGGATTCTGGAAGGTTCCGGCATCTCCGCCTATCTGTATACCGCCACGATCCTGACAGCCGGTACGATGTTCCTGCTGTGGATCGGTGACCGGATCAGCCTGAAGGGAATCGGCAACGGCATCTCCGTTATCATCTTTGCCGGTATCGTTTCGAACATTCCGGCCAACTTTACCCAGGTGTTCAACATTCTGGTCGGCGGCTCCAGCCAGGGTGCCGTATTCAACGGCGTCCTGCAGTTTGTGCTGTACTGTATCCTGTATCTGGCCATCGTCATCGGCGTGGTCATCATGCAGCTGGCAGTCAGAAAGATTCCGATCCAGTATACGAACAGTGCCGGACCGCGGGCAAAGGATATTACATATCTGCCGTTCAAGATCAACTCGGCATCGGTCATTCCGGTGATCTTCACCAACGCGATCATTACGGCCCCGCAGATTGTCCTGAGTTTCGTCAATTATGATCTTTATCAGAAAGTCAACGCGTTCCTGAGCCTGAACAGGCCGCTGGGACTGTGCATCTACGCACTGCTGACATTCATGTTTACATTCTTCTACACTGATCTGCAGGTTGATCCTGACAAGGTGGCGGAAAACCTCGGCAAGTCCGGTGCATATATCCCGGGCATCCGGCCGGGCAGTGAGACCAGAACGTATCTGCACAAGGTTCTCAACCGCATTACAGTCCTCGGCGCGACAGCCCTGACGGTGATTGCCGTGCTGCCGTATCTGCTGCCGATGTTCACCGCGATCCCGACATCCTCGGCGATCGGCGGGACAGGTATCATCATTGTCGTCGGCGTGGCCATGGAGACGATGTCTCAGCTGAAGGGCCAGCTGACCCAGAAGCAGTACCACGGTTTCCTGAAATAAGAATGGAGGACACGATATGAATATTCTGATCATGGGGCCTGCGGGGGCAGGCAAGGGCACAATGTCCGAATTGATTCTCAAGGCTTACGACATCCCGCACATTTCCACCGGCGACATGCTGCGTGAAAATGTCCGGAACAACACAGAACTGGGAAAGCTTGCCAAGACCTACATGGAAGCCGGCAAGCTGGTACCGGATGATGTGATCAATGCCATGGTGGAAGACAGACTTCAGCAGCCGGACTGCCAGAAGGGCTATCTCCTGGACGGCTTCCCGCGCACCCTGGTGCAGGCGGAAGCCTTCACGAAGATTGCCGAAAAGATCGGCAAGCCGGTTGAGAGCGTCATTGCCCTGGAAGTCGAATTCGACACCCTGGCCGAACGCATCACAGGCAGAAGAATCTGCCCGAAGTGCGGAGCCATCTACCACATCAAGAGTCATCCGCCGGTCGTCGAGGGCATCTGCGATGTCTGCGGCGGCGAACTGACACAGCGCAAGGATGATACCATCGAGCAGCTGAAAGTCAGAATGGATGAATATGATTCCAGCACAGCACCTGTCATTGCCTTCTATGACAAGCTGGGGGTTGTCTCCCGTATTGACGGGGCACAGCCGCGGGAACAGGTCTTCGCAGAGATTCAGGAGGCTTTAGGAAAGCTTGCGTAATCTTAACGCGGTGCGGGAGCGCATCTCCCGCACCGCGCAGAGATACTGCAGAAAGAGGATTGAATGGGAAAACAAGACGTCATTGAAATCGATGGGATTGTAGAGGAAACACTTCCTAATGCCAACTTCAAGGTGAAACTTCAGAACGGACACGAAATCCGTGCTCACGTTGCTGGTAAAATCCGAATGAATTACATCCGCATTTTACCAGGCGATCGGGTTACCGTGGAAATTTCACCGTATGACTTAACACGTGGGCGTATCACTTATCGCTACAAGTAATGAAACCGGTGGGCGGAAAGCCCGAAAGGAGTACTGAACATGAAAGTAAGACCATCAGTAAAACCGATTTGCGACAAGTGCCGGGTTATCAAGCGCAGAGGCGTTGTCATGGTCATCTGCGAAAACCCGAAGCACAAACAGAGACAGGGTTAATCAGGAGGAAAAAACTAGAATATGGCTCGTATAGCTGGTGTAGATATTCCCTCTAATAAAAGAGTTGTAGTATCTCTGACCTATATTTACGGTATTGGCCCGACAACTGCCAAGAAGATTCTTGCCGACTGCGGGATCAGCGAAGATATCCGCACAAAGGACCTGACTGTTGAGCAGGAGACTGCGATCCGTCAGCACGTCGATGCAATCAAGACCGAAGGTGACCTGCGCCGTGAGAGAGCGCTGAACATCAAGCGTCTGATGGAAATCGGCTGCTACCGCGGCCTGCGTCACAGACGTTCTCTGCCTGTCCGCGGACAGCGCACCCGCACAAATGCCCGGACACGTAAGGGACCGCGGCGTACAGTTGCGAACAAGAAGAAGTAATAGGAGGGTCGGAACATGGCAAATAACAGAAGAGCGTCCGCTAAGAATGCCGGCCGCAAAAAGAAGGTAAGACGCAATATAGCGCGGGGTGTGGCTCATATCCACTCCACCTTCAATAACACAATCGTAACCATCGCTGACGAAGCAGGAAACGTCATTGCCTGGAGCTCTGCCGGAGCACTGGGATACAAGGGTTCCCGTAAGTCCACACCGTACGTTGCCCAGCTCTGCGCTGAAGCAGCCGGTAAAGCAGCTGTCACCCAGGGAATGAAGACAGTCGAAGTCAACGTCAAGGGCCCGGGTCCGGGACGTGAAGCAGCTGTCCGTTCTCTGCAGACTGCAGGTCTTGAAATCAGTGCCATCAATGATGTGACACCGATTCCGCATAACGGATGCCGTCCGCCGAAGAGACCACGCGGTTAATCAGTAGAACAGGAGGAGGATTGTTGCATGCAAAAGTTTGAACGCGCCGATTTTGAAGTAGAAGAATACGTTGAATCGGAAAACTACGGAAAGTTTATCCTGTCCCCGCTGGAGAGAGGATTTGGCACAACGATCGGGAATGCACTGCGCAGAGTCCTGCTGTCCTCCCTGCCGGGAGCCGCTGTATTCTCTATCAAGGTTGATGGTGTTTACCACGAATTCACAACGATCCCGGGTGTCCGGGAGGATGTCTCCATGATCATCCTGCAGCTCAAGCAGCTGGTCATGAAGATTGAAGATGATGAAGTATACAGCCTGCAGATCTCTGCCAAGGGACCATGCACAGTTACAGCCGGTGACATTATCTGCCCGGCGCAGGTCGAAGTCCTCAACAAGGATCTCGAAATTGCCCATCTGGAACAGGGGGCCAGCCTGGAAATGGAACTGCGGGCCAAGAACGGCCGCGGTTATGTCGGCAGCGACATCAACAAGCAGCAGAACCAGGGCAGTTCCCAGGGCATCGGTACAGTCTTTACAGACTCCATCTACACACCGGTCAACCGGGTATCCTACGCGGTTGAACCGACCCGTGTCGGTCAGGACACCAAGTATGATGAACTGACGATGGAAGTCTGGACTGACGGTTCCATCAATCCGCAGAAGGCACTTTCCATGGCTGCCAAGATCCTGATTGATCATCTGGACATCGTTGCCGGAATCAATGAGGATGTACTGTCCATGGACGGGGTGCTCAGGGAGAGCGGTTCGGAAGTACAGAACAAGGGTCAGCAGATGATGATCGAAGACCTGGATCTGTCTGTCCGTTCCTACAACTGCCTGAAGCGGGCCGGAATCCAGACGGTAGAAGAACTCACACAGAAGACCGAGGATGAGATGATGAGAGTCCGCAACCTCGGAAAGAAATCACTGAAAGAGGTTAAGGACAAGCTCATTGAACTTGGTATGGGCTTCAAGTCCTTCGATTAAAGGAGGAAACCATTATGTGGAACCGTAAATTCGGAAGAACAGCTGATCATCGCAAGGCGATGCTCCGCAACATGGCTACTTCTGTCATCCTCTACGGCAAGGTAGAGACAACAGAAGCCAAGGCCAAGGATATGCGTACAGTCGTTGACGAACTGATTACCCTGGGCAAGAAGGGTGATCTGGCAGCCCGCCGTCAGGCTGCTGCCTTCATCCGCGATGGTGTCGCTGATGAAAAGACACAGCAGACTGTTCTGCAGAAGCTGTTTGATGAGATTGCGCCGAAGTACGCAGACCGCAACGGTGGCTATACACGGGTTGTCAAGACCGGTATCCGCCGCGGTGATGCCGCGCCGATGGCTTACATCGAACTGGTATAAGCATACAGTAAGGAACCTGCCGGGCCTGTCCCGGCGGGTTTTTTGCGTATCTGCAGGAGGACTGATATAATACGCATTATGAAAAAAACAATGATCCTCACAGCAGCTGCGGTACTGCTCTGCGGCTGTGCCGGAAACAGTGATGCACCATCTGCCCGGCCGGCAGAATATACAGACTATGCGGAAATGATCCGGACGGCGGAAACACTGCCTGCATGGACCGTGCATGCGGCCTGTACGTATACCCTGCAGTTCAGCGATGACAGCCGGCAGGTCTTTATCCTGGATGAAGATCTTGCGGCGGCGGACAATGAAGGCAGCACAGCCCATCTGACCCAGGAAATCAATTCCAACGGGGCGGTGGTCCACACGGATGGCTGGTATACCGGCGACCGGCTGTACAATACATACGAAACGCTGCAGTATTACGAAGACATGAGCTTTGCCCAGCTGAAGCAGTCCATGCTGGTGCCGGTGGACCTGATGCCGGTGGATGAAACGGAAACAGAAACCCTGAACCGGACGGAAGACGCTGACGCAATCACCTATGAATTCATCCTGACGCCGGCCGGCCGGACAAGGCTCTTCACCGCCCGCTACGACCTCTACCAGCTGGGAACGGGAAAAGACTATGAAGTCTCGTCAGGCACCATCCGGCAGACCTTCCGCAACGGCATCCTGGCTGCCGAGGAAACGGATTTCACCGCGGCAGTAACGGTGTCGGGGGAACCGGTACAGGCCTTGTATCATCTGGAAGTGCGGTATGAACCGCTGCCGGAACCGCTTGAACTGCCGGAGGATTTTGCCGAAATGACCGCCGGCTATGTGCCCTATGAAGAACTGGACCCGGGCCCGGCGGACAGTGAAGGGGATACACCGGAGGAGATCCTGCAGCACCGGCTGGTCAGCCGGCTTGGCTATGCAGAGGAAAGCCCGGGTGTATACCGGACGGAATTCAACACCAATGAAGTCTATGTGATCGATTTCAATACAAAGCAGTTCATCTACAGCAACCGCACATCCCGGTATGTCTATAACTGGAACGGCGATACCGGCGGGTTCGGCACTTCCTGCAACTATGACTATGTGACCAGAACAGGCAGTTCAGAGTGCAAGGACAGCGTTATTAAAACCCTGGAAGATGTCAAAACATACTTCGAAATGGAACTCTATTACTGTGAAATGTCGCTTTCCGATCTGAAAGGAGAATAGTATGAGAGCTGTTATTTCCGTCCTTGGCAAGGACCGTACAGGCATCCTCGCGTTCGTATCCACACGCTGCGCCGAGCGCGGGGTCAATATCGAAGACGTGACCCAGAAAGTACTCGATGACCTTTTCGCCATGATCATGATCGTTACCATTCCGGATGATCTGGACAACTTTCATTCCTTTGTGCAGGAAATGGAAGAAGAAGGGAAGAAAGTCGGCCTGAGCATCCATGTCATGCATGAAGACATCTTCAATGCGATGCATACAATTTAGGGGCAGATACCATGGCAATTCTGAGACAGAGTGCGGATTCGATTCTTGAAACCATCCGCATGATAGATGAAGAGTACCTGGATATCCGTACGGTTACGATGGGTATTTCCCTGCTGGACTGCGCGGACAGTGATATTGACAGGGCCTGTGAGAAAATCCATGCCAAGCTGACTGACAAGGCAAGAGACCTGGTGGCTACAGCCAGGAACATTTCCCGGGAATACGGGATTCCGATTGTCAATACGCGGATTGCGGTAACCCCGATATCCCTGCTGCTGTCGGTAAGCGGCGGGGATCCGGTCAAATACGCCATGGCCATGGACCGGGCAGCGCATGATCTCGGCATCAACTTTATCGGCGGCTTTTTCGGCCCTGGTGCAGAAGGGCATGACGGCCGGTGACGAGGCTTTGATCCGGGCCATTCCCGATGCCCTGGCGGCGACGGAGTTTGTCTGTGCCAGTGTAAACGTCGGTTCAACCAAGGCCGGCATCAACATGGACGCGGTGAAGCTGATGGGGCAGGTTGTCCGGGAAACCGCTGAGAAGACAAAGGACAACAACTGTGCCGGAGCGTCCAAACTGGTTGTTTTCTGCAATGCGGTGGAAGACAACCCGTTCATGGCCGGCGCCTTCCACGGCATTACCGAACCGGACTGTGTCATCAATGTCGGTGTATCCGGTCCGGGTGTTGTGCGGGAAGCCGTGCGCGAAGCAGGCCCGCAGGCCAGCATGGATGCGATTGCGGAAGTCATCAAGAAGACTTCCTTCAAGATTACCCGGATGGGACAGCTGGTCGGTACGGAAACGGCCCGGCGGCTGGGACTGCCGTTCGGGATTGTAGACCTTTCCCTGGCCCCGACTCCGGCGGTCGGTGATTCGGTGGCCCGGATTCTGGAAGAGATCGGCCTGGAACAGTGCGGCGGTCCCGGTACGACAGCATGCCTGGCAATGCTGAACGACGCGGTCAAGAAGGGCGGCGTCATGGCCAGTTCTGCCGTCGGCGGGCTGAGCGGGGCCTTTATTCCCGTCTCGGAAGATGCCGGCATGATTGAAGCGGCCACGGCGGGGACTTTGACCATTGAGAAACTCGAGGCGATGACAGCAGTATGCTCGGTCGGCCTGGATATGATTATCCTGCCGGGTGATACCCCGGCGGAGACAATCGCGGCCCTGATTGCAGACGAGGCTGCCATCGGCATGATCAACAACAAAACAACAGCCGTGCGGGTGATTCCCGCAATCGGCAGGAAAGAAGGAGAAACACTGGAATTCGGCGGACTGATGGGATACGGACCGGTCATGCCGGTCAAGAAGACGAGCGCAGCTGTCATGATCAGCCGCGGCGGACGGATTCCCTCCCCGATTCACAGCCTGAAGAATTAATGAAACAGACAGCAGCATTTTTTGATATAGACGGAACCATCTACCGGGAAGGACTCATCACCGAGGTCTTCAAGAAGCTGGTCACCCATGAAATCATCGACAGCCAGCGCTGGTACGATGATGTCCGGCCTGCCTACCAGGCGTGGGACCGCCGGCAGGGAGAATATGATGATTATCTTTCCCGCATGGTGGACATTTTCAAGGAAGCCACCATCGGTATTTCCCGGGAACATATCGATCATATCGCCCGGCTGGTGATCCGTCAGAAGGGCGAGAGGGTCTATCTGTTCACCCGCCGGGAAATCGAGAAGCACCGGGCGGCCGGCCACCGGCTGATTGCGATCAGCGGCTCACCGGATGCGCTGGTCCGCGAGATGGCGGCCAAATACGGCTTTGATGACTGGCGCGGCACGATTTACCATAGTGATGAGGCCGGCATCTATACCGGGGAAATCACCCCGATGTGGGACAGCCGCTCGAAGGAGAAGGCCCTGTTTGAACTGGCTGAGCAGTATGATCTGGACCTGTCCGCTTCGTATTCCTACGGGGATACCAACGGCGACCTGACCATGTTCCGGCATACCGGCCATCCGTGCGCAATCAACCCGACCCGGGAATTGCTCGAAAACATCCGGAAGGATGAAGAGCTGTGTGAACGGATGCGGGTCATTGTCGAACGGAAAAACGTCATCTACAGCCTTGATATCAATCATCTGGACCTGGTGGATAATGACTGAGGAAGAACTGGAAAAACTCGGCGCAGAAGCGCGCCAGAACCATGTGCCGGTCATGATGGAAGACGGTCTCAGCAGCCTTTTGGACTATATCCGTCATCATGAAAAGATCCGTAAGATCCTGGAACTCGGGACGGCAGTCGGCTATTCGGCCATGAACATGGCCTCCGTACGTCCGGATATCACCGTGGATACGCTGGAAATCGATCCGAAGATGGCAGCGCAGGCTGAAGCGAATATCGCCGCAGCCGGCCTGGCTGACCGGATCCGGGTTCATCTGACCGATGCCATGGATTATCAGACAGATGAGATCTATGACCTGATCTTCGTGGATGCAGCCAAGTCGCAGTACCGCCGCTATCTGGAACATTTCTACGGCAATTCCCGCAAGGGCACGGTCTTCGTGTTTGACAATCTCTGCTTTCACGGGATTGTGGACCATCCCGAATTAACCCACAACCGCAGCACCAGACAGATGACGGCCAAAATCCGCAGTTTCCGCAACTGGCTCATGGTGGAGCCGCGGTTTGCGGTGGAATACCATGCGGAGATCGGTGACGGCATTGCGTTTGCGAGAAGAGTCCGGTAGTTGATCCGGCTCTTTTTGATGTGATACGCTGAATAGGAAAGAAGGTACGAATTATGAAAGTAAATCTGCAGGATGTCATGGATGCTCTGGATATGACATCGACAGAAGACAGGTACTGGTATGATGTCGATACAGACCGGTTCGTCGGCAGTCATGAGCGCAATGAGAATCATGACCTGATTGCCCTGCCGGATCACTATGAAATCAACGATTACGGCATCATGGAGGACTTCATCGAACAGGTGAAGGATGACGAGGCCAGGGAGTGGCTGGGCAACGCGATCCGCGGCCGCGGGGCGTTCCGCATGTTCCGGGCGACCTGCGAGCGGTTTGATCTGACCGCCGACTGGTACCGCTACAAGGAACAGGCCTACCGCTGGAAGGCGATTGACTGGTGCCTGGAAAACGGGCTGGAATACTACGATGAAAAGCCGCTGGCACCGGCAGAAGACGAGGACGAAGCGGAAGAAGATGAAGAACCGGTCATGGTCCGCACCACGGAACAGAATATCCGCATTGTCGAGATCAACCGGAAGAACCTGGTCGGCACCGTACTCCTGGCCGCGGCGTATCTGAAGGAAATGAAAGTCACTGATGATGCGGATCTGGAACTGGCCAGGGACCTGCTGGAAGAAGCCCTGGAAAGAGGGGATACCGTTCTTTCGGCCGTACAGAGCGGCCAGCCGGTCGGCTTTGTCACAGCCGCCATCGGCATTGACTGCCTGATCAGCCATCTGTATATGAAAAAGGACTTCCGCCGGCGCGGCATCGGTTCCCTGCTGCTGCAGCGGGCCGCCGAACTGGCAGAAGAAAGTGATGCGCAGGTCTTTGCGGATATCGGTCCGGACAACCGGATTGCCCGGCAGTTCCTGAATAAAAACGGCTATGGCCGCATTGAACATATCAGATTCACAAAGGGAGAGGCAGATGGAACTGACACAGTGGAGTGAGCACATCCTGCTGGCCCCGTTTGAGGACGAGCGTGACCGGCCGATCCTGGGCTATATCCAGGGTGATAAATACACCATGGCCGTGGATGCGGGCCATTCCTCCCTGCACCTGCAGGAGTTCTATGAGGCCCTGCAGAAGGCCCAAAAACCGCTGCCTGACTTTACCGTGCTGACCCACTGGCACTGGGATCACAGCTTCGCCCTGCCGTGGATTCACGGCATCTCGATCGCCAACACGGAAACTGATCAGTGCCTGCGTGAGGTGCAGAAAAACATGACACCGGACTATGCCCGGCAGCTGATGGCCATGGAGCCGTCCATTGCCCTGGAGTATGCCCCGGGGCAGGAAATGCGGGTCGGTACGGCTGATCTGGTCTTTGACGGGCAGATGATGATTGACCTTGGCGGGATCAAGGCAGTCTTGTTCCGCGGTCCCTCACCGCATACGGAGGATTCGACGTATGTGCTGATCCCGGAAGAGAAGGTGCTTTTGCTCGGTGATGCGGCCTGCGGGGTCTATCCCGACTGGCACGTGGATCCGCGCAAGGCGCACCAGATGATCGAACTGCTGGAAAGCCTGCCGTTTGAAACAGCCGTCAGCGGCCACTGGCAGCCCCAGACCAAGGAAGAACTGATCCGGTTCATTGAAGAAAGCTGAAAAAAGGATTCCGCGCGGAATCCTTTTCATTCGAATGTTTTACTCGAGAGTTTTAATGTAAGGGATTTTCTGTTCGTGATTGCAGGCCGGCCAGTAGTAATCCGGGATGCCGGTCTTCATGAAGGAAGTCCAGTAACCGATGATCCGCCGGCTGAGCAGGGAATCATGCGGTGTCATCGGCCGCCAGCAGCGGTTCAGCGTACCGAACGTATACCACAGTTCGGACGAATGGAAGGCCCCGGCCTCATCACCCGGCAGCCGGTGGGTGAAGTAATACACATAGGTCTGCGAGGGATGGACGAAGGCAAAGTTGATGCAGCCGAGGTACAGCGGGCCGTCCTGGGCATCGCGCTTCGGATCGACGGTGATGTCATCGGCAGTGGTGCCGATCATGACCGGAACCGGCATCTGTCGGTCATGGCGGATGACCTCATTCAGATCTTCATCGAGGACATAACCGTCAATGGTCGGCCGGAAAGCCAGACCGCCGATATGACTGTAGAGCTCCGGCAGGATCTCCACGAACTTCTCTGCCGGCATGCGGTACATGTCTTCCAGGGTCTCAGCCCCGAGCAGCTTCATGGCCAGCAGGCTGACATGGCCGGCATGATCCATGGTGCGGGCGGATGTCAGGTTGTTGTGATAACCGGCACCGCTCTGCATGATGGCCCGGTGGAACAGGCCTTTGCATAACGGGGAGCTCAGCAGGGTCTGGGCGCTGATTGCCCCGACACTCTGTCCGAAGACCGTGACCTGGTCCGGATCACCGCCGAAGGCGCCGATATTCTCCTGCACCCACTTCAGGGCCTGGATCTGATCCAGAATGCCGTAGTTGCCGGTGCTGTGATGTTCATCCTGTTCCGCCAGTTCCGGCAGGGCGAGGAAACCGAGGATGCCGACCCGGTAGTTGATGGTGACAAGAATGACACCTTCCCGGGCATACGCTTCCCCGTCGAATTCCATTTCATGACCGAAGCCATGATCAAAGGCGCCGCCGTGAATCCATACCGCTACCGGGTACTTCTTCTCTTCACTGACCGGGGGAGCCCAGATATTCAGATACAGACAGTCTTCACTCTGTTCCGGCAGAGGATAACGGGGATCCGTATAGAATTCCTTGCCGTAGAACGGATTTGCGGCCATATCCGGCTGCGGGGCGGCCGGGCCGAAGGAAAGGGCGGAACGGACACCGTCCCACGCTTCTGCCGGCTGCGGGGCATGCCAGCGCAGTTCATTGACCGGCGGCTTGGCATACGGCACGCCGCGGAAGATCATCAGGTTCTCCCGCTGTTCACCTTCCAGGATGCCCTGTGCGGTTCTGATCTGTACAGTATTCATTGTTTTATACCTCACCCGAATATCCTATCATATATGCCGGAAGTACACCGAGAAATTATTATGATTCGGACAAAGAAAATGCTTGCATTTGAGGTTGCCCAGTGGTATATTACCTATGCACGCCTCAATAGCTCAGTCGGCAGAGCGAGCGGCTGTTAACCGCTAGGTCACAGGTTCGAGCCCTGTTTGAGGCGCCATTTTTTATTCTAAGGAAGTCCGGTTTTCCGCAGAAAATCGGGCTTTTTTGGTGTTTCCGGCAGGGTTGTTTATCGGCCGCTGCGGATGACTGATGTGGAAATGAACGGGTAAAATTCAATATAATATTTATGGCTCAATAAAAGGAGAAATCATATGGCACATACAGAAACATTTCATAACATGGGCTTCCGTCTGACTTATCCTGATCTGTTTGATCATCCCAAAGGACTGGTATCACCGATGGCCATCGGTAACCGGGGAGACGGGATCTATTTCATGCTGTACACCTATATCGCTGTTCTGCAGGAAGAGATGAAAGCCATGGCCGCCAAATCACCGACCGGTGAACTGAGCCAGGAAGACGCCTTGAAACTGTCTGAGGCCATGGGCAGCCTGCTGGTGGTGATCGGCATCGGCGGCGGGAAGAAACCGAAAGAGATCGCTGAGATACTAGAAATGGGTGATGTATCCGAAGACGATTTCACGGAAACCGGCCATTACGGGGATATCACGTACTATGCCATCACCGACCGGGATAACGATGAAAAATTCATGAAGGCAATTGAACCTGCTTTTGCGGAAGAGTTCCGTATCTTTCAGACAGAATTGATTGAAGCTCTGAAAAAGGCTGAATATATGGGGCCGCAGATCCCCGGGGCCGACCTGGTCGGCAAGACAATCCGGTTTGAAACAAAGGACATCGACGGCAACCCGGTGAAGAGTGAAGATCTTTTCGCTGCCCATGATGTGACGATGATCAATATCTGGGCAACCTGGTGCGGGCCGTGCAAGAAAGAACTGGAAGAGCTCGGCAATATGCACCGGCGTCTGGAAAAAAAGAATGCCGGTATTGTCGGCTTCTGTGACGATGCGGCGGAAAAGGCGGATGAGTGCCGGAAACTGATTGCCGAAAAGAATCTGACGTATATCAATCTTCTGCCGTATGAAGGCATGGATGAACTGGCGGTGGAAGCGTTCCCGACCACGATCTTTGTCAACCGGGAAGGAAAGATCCTGACATACCCGGTGATCGGGGTACCGGCAGACATTTCGGATTATGAAAAGATGATCGACAGCCTGCTTGCCGGGGAAGCTGCCGCAGCGGCACCGGCTGTGGAAGAGCCTGCCGCCGAAAAGGGAAATACCTGCCGGATCATTGTCAGTGACGAGGCCGGAAATCCGGTGGCCGGTGCAACGGTCCAGTTCTGTTCCGAAATCACCTGCATGGCAGGAAAGACAGATGCGCAGGGAATTGCGTCATTTGCGGCGGAGCAGGGACCGTATACGGTTCATGTTCAGAAGGTACCGGAAGGGTATGAACCATGTACGGAAGAATTTGCCGTACCGGATGATCTGGCAGATGTAAAGATCACCCTGAAAAAAGCTTAAGACACAGCAAAAAGCAGAATTAATTGATATTCTGCTTTTTTCTCTTAGAACATATGGGCCTCGTTTTAGTCGATACATCAGAAAAACAGGACTCTGTTACATTTCACAAACCGGAGATGACATCCTGTCGTTTTGATAATAAATGATGTTCATTATAGAATGATATTGAAGATCAAGATACGGAAGCGGGGTGGAAGTAATATGAAGGGATACCTGAAGGCATTCCTGGTCGGACTGTGTGCCGCAGTCATACCTGGCGGCTGCACGAAAAAGGAGAATGCGGACCTGTCTGCCAGAATCACAAACAGAAATATACCGATCACTGATGTCAGGGATTTTTACTACACCTACGAGAATATCAACTACAATGCCTTCTATCAGAGGTACCGCTTTTATACCGAGGACGGCAAGTACATGTTCTTCCACGAAACCAGGGAAAGGCCGAACGATTACGGCTGGACAACGGAGGAAGACAGGACTGCTGTGGGCACGATTGAAATCGGTGAGGCCGGCTGGGCCGAGGCCATGGAACTGCTGAAGGACGGTACGGTCAGCCGGCGGAAAGATTCGGCTGAGAGCGGTGATTCGGGACCCTGGCTGTATATCTACTGGAAAGGTGACAGGGACAAGGACCAGGTATTTGACTTTGCGTCCTATGCGGACCTGAAGACATTTGAGGAATACTGCAGGAAACTGGCAGAGAAAAAACACTGAATAACGAAAAACGGACCGGCATATCTTCACTGCAGGTCCGTTTTATCAGTGTGTTTCAAGTTCGTGGAAGAAGTAGAGAATACCGAGCAGATCGGCCGAGCCGCCCGGCGAGAGATTCTGTTCAATGAAGGATCTGTCCAGATCCAGCAGGATCTTTTCGGTGATCTCATCCTGCAGCAGGGCAGTGATTTTTTCTTTTGTCTGCTTTGCCACTTCGTAGCCGCCGCGGTGGATCATGTTGGTATCTTCGGTGGCTGCCAGGATCCGCAGCAGGGCAATACTGCCTGCCTTGCCGTAATCACCGGTCTTTTCAAGGTCATTGCGGAAAGCCGGCAGGATTTCTTCGATAATGGTCTGATAGCCGTCCATGGCTTCCCCGCGGGCCCCGCGGATGCCGTACTGCCGGTACATCTTTGCGCCGAAGGTCGTGCCGCTGCCCCGGGCGAGCTGCTCGAGTTCCTTTGCCAGGGCATCATGGCAGATGGCTTTGACGGTCTCTGCCACGGCCGCAGCCGAAGCAGACAGCGTGCCGTCATACAGACGCCCCAGAGCGCCGGAAATCAGGCTGAAATGGAAGATTGCGCCTTTATGGGTATTCACCCCGGAAGTGGCCTCAAGCATCGTTTTTTCGGCTTCCAGGCCGGCCTGACGCAGCTTCGGGAAAGAATCCTCTGCCGGGTATGACCGGTTCTCATAACCGATCCGGAAAGCGGTCTTGAAACAGGGCAGAAGCGACTGGGCACTCTTGAGCATGAGCGGGGCATCCATATCCTTATGGCTGCCGTTGTTGTTCAGATCCACCAGTCCCGGTTTCGGGGTGGTGCAGATTTCTTCGCTCAGGGCCGAGACGATCATCTGGGCTGCTTTTTCGGCATCAATGTCGAGCCAGTAGCCGGCAATCAGGGAGCAGGATGCTTCCTGCAGCTCCCTGACACTGTGCAGCCGGCGGGAGGCACAGGTGCGTCCGGGACGGCCGCAGACAATGCAGCTGCGCTCACGGGCCCGGTCCAGCTTCCTGCCGTCAGAATCAATGACATCCATGTCAAAGAGCCTGCCGACCGGGGCGCCTTCTTCAATCCGCACGCAGAGCTGCTTGATCTCAGCCGCATCCCCAGCCACGGCCATGACGGCTTCACAGCCGGTTTTAGCCCGGGTGACGATCTGTTCGCAGATGGTGAAATGACCGCTGACGGCAGCCCGCAGAAGCCGCAGGCCTTCATCAAATGTCCGCTCAATCGCCGGTGTATTCTTGATTGGTCCTGCGATATTCATCGAAAAGGAAACCAGCGGCACACCGTATTTCTGCCGGAGGGTCTCCTGGCGGTACACCCGCTGTTCCCGGGCCTCCAGCATTTCTTCAAGGCTTACAGTATTGTTTGCGTCTGTCATATTTTTCAGCTCCACTAACATGATCTCATAATTCAGGAAAAAAGGCAGGTACTGCCTGACAGTACCTGCCTGTAATGCATCAGAGCGGCATCAGACCGATCATGACGGCAAAGATCAGGCAGAGGATGGAGAATCCCCATACGTAGAAGAAGCTTGCCTTGATGTGGTCCTTGATGTCGACATCAGCCAGGCCGACACCCAGCAGGGTAGCCGGAACCATCGGGCTGATGAAAGTAGCGCAGTTGCGGCAGACAACCATGGCAATCGCAATCGGCAGGGCGGCAACGCCGAAGCCTTCGCCGATACCGATCATGACCGGCAGCATGCCGTAGAAGTAGGAGTCTGTATCAAAGGCCAGAGCCAGCGGTACAGAGAGAATACCGATGACCAGCGGCAGGTGCTTGCCCAGCGCAGCCGGCAGGATCATCTTGATGATGGCGGACATGCAGGAAACAACCGACGGAATGGCAACATCGTTGACCGTGACAGTCTTGACGAGGATACCCATCAGGACAGCAGCAGCCATCAGGGTGGAGCACATGGTCAGCGCCGGACCGGCATGCAGGTTGATGATCTTCTTCTGGATCTTGGCCCCCGGATAGTTAACCAGCAGGGCAATGACAACACCGCACATGAACGGCACATAGCTCGGGAAGACATCCCAGATCAGCATGGCAATGACGGCAATGGTCAGAATCAGGTTGAAGGCAAACAGCTTCGGCCGGGCCAGGTCATTGACTTCGGCAGTCTGTGTTTCTGTTTCTTCAGCATCAACTTCGCCCTCTTCCTGGGCCAGCTTGCCGTTCAGGCCTGCGCCTCTTGCCTTTTCCTGCACACCGGCAAGAACAGCATGGGCCAGAGCGAGAATGATACCGAAAACCTGGATCGGCAGCAGGGTATTCCACAGCTTGCCGGCTTCCATGCCCAGCACGGAGGCAGCCCGCATGGTCGGACCGGCCCACGGCATCAGGTTCAGAACACCCATTGCCAGGACAGCGATCCGCAGCAGGGTTGTCGGCCGCATGTGCATCTTCTTATAGACCGGCAGCATCGACGGAACGACAATGCAGAAGGTGGAAGCGCCGCCGCCGTCGAGATGACCGATCAGCGCGATGACAGCTGTCATGACAGCGACACCGATGACATTGTCACCGACCAGGCTCATGAGCTTGCCGATGATGACATCGAACATGCCGGCGTCCGTCATGATACCGAAGTACAGGACGGAGAAGACGAACAGGGCAGCAGTCGGACCTGTGGAGGAGAAGCCGGCCTTGATCAGGGCAGCCAGGTTGTCAAACGTATAGTAACCGCCGATAACGAGAATCAGGCCCAGAATGGACGGGAAGAGAATGAAGGCGATGGAAGGGAGAGTGATACTCCGGAAGAGTGTTACAACAATGGCGATGATGCAAAGGAACCCGAGGATTCCAACTAGAATTTCTGACATTTTGTCCCCTTTAACTTAAGTGTTTATTTTTAATGAATCAGATGTGATAAGGCTTGATTTTCTTTACGACGTCGAGAATGGTACCGTCTCTGGCTTCGAGAACTGCAACGACCTTGTTTTCCCACTGCAGATCATCCGGCCGGCCGACCAGGCTGTAGGCCTTTTCCTTGAGGCTTTCGATCGTAACATGCGGGATGCCGGCTTCGTCCAGGCATTTGATCAGATCCTGCCGCAGCGGGTTGACGGCAATGCCGTAGTCGGTAACCAGGACATCGACGCAGTCACCTGGTGTGGTAACCGTGACAACGTGTTCACACACGGTAGCCATGCGGCCGCGGACCAGCGGGGTGACGATGATGCAGCACTTGCTGCCGGCTGCGGTATCCGGATGTCCGCCCGGAGCGCCGCGCAGGACACCGTCAGAACCGGTCAGAACGTTGACGTTGAAGCCGGTGTCGATTTCCAGAGCTGCCAGAACGACGAAGTCGAGTTTGTTGACGAAGGCACCCTTGTTGGCCGGGTTGGCATACTGGGATGCACTCATCTCGAAGTGGTTCGGAGTCTGGTTGATGCTGTTGACAGCGTCAAGGTCGAAGTCCTGAACATCGATGACCTTGCCGACCTTGCCTTTCTTCAGCAGTTCAACCATCGGTCCGCAGATACCGCCGATGGCCCAGCCCATCTTGATGTTTCTTTCGTCCATCATCTGTTCGATGAACAGGTTGGCTGCCAGGGAAGGTCCGCCGACACCGGTCTGGAACGAGAAGCCGTCCTTGAAGTACGGGGTGCTGGCAATGACCTTGGCAACGTTTTCAGCCATCATCAGGTCACGCGGGTTCTGGGAGATGCGGGCGGCAGCCGAAGCAATCTTCTTCGGGTTGCCGATGGAATCCACGACGACGACAGCGTCAACGTCAATGGCTTCCACGCTGGCCGGCATGTTCGGGAAGTCAACCAGGCAGTCGGTGACGACCACGACATGGTCCGCATACTTGGCGTCAGTCATGGCATAACCCATGCTGCCGCAGTTGGACTTGCCGCCGATGCCGCGGCAGTTGCCGACACAGTCACTGGTCGGGGCTGCCACAAAGGCGATGTCGATGTGCACTTCACCGGCTTCGATGGCCCGCGGACGGCCGCCGTGGGAACGGACAATGGCCGGGGTCTTCAGCTTGCCGGCGGAAACAACTTCACCGATCCGGCCGCGGATGCCGCTGGTCTGGATACCGATGACCTTGCCCTGTTCGATGTAGTCGGCAATCGGATCGTGGGCGTTGCCGAGGCTGGTTGCGGCGATGGTCAGATCTTCCAGGCCCAGTTCTTCGATCGCGGCCTTCATGACCATGTTGACGACATAGTCGCCGTCCCGCAGATGATGATGGAAGCTGAAGGTCATGCCGCTCTTCGCACCGCACTGACGCAGGGCATCAGCCAGGGAAGCGACAATCTTGGATTCCTGCGGAGCCTCGTATCTTCTGGTCTTCGGTCCGGCTTTCTGGACGTACTTGCCGTCCATGTAATTCTTGCCCTGATAGACTTCCTTGCCGTTTACCAGCAGTTCTTCAGGGATGTCTCTGCCTACTGCATTCTTCATACCAGATCTCCTTCATACATTCCGTATGCCTTTGCCAGGCGCAGGGTCCGTTCGGCCCCCGGCAGGAAAGCGATGTCAATCATCTTGCCGTCTACCGTAAACACACCCAGGCCCTTGGCTGCATTTTCCCGGACAGTCCGGACAATCTTTTCAGCCTGGATGACTTCTTTTTCAGACGGGGCGTAAACTTCGTGGACGAAGCGGATCTGCTTCGGGTTGATCAGGCTCTTGCCGTCAAAGCCCATGGCCTTGTTCTGGAGCACTTCACGCCGGAAGCCTTCCTCATCATCCAGATCCGTAAAGACAGTATCGAAGCACTGGATACCGGCAGCTCTGGCCGCCAGCAGCATCTGGCCGCGGGCGAACAGCATATCTACGCCGTCCGGCTGCGGAACTGTCTGCATGCTCTTGCGGAAGTCGCCGCCGCTGATTGCAACCCCGAACATACGGTCGGAAGCAGAGCAGATTTCATAGGCGTTCAGGATGCCCTTCGGGCTTTCCAGCGCTGCCATCAGCAGGGTTCTGCCGACTTCTACACCGAATTCCTTTTCTGCCGCTTCCACTGCCGCTTCAACAGTTTTGACGTCCTGGGCGCTTTCGCACTTGGCAATCCGGATCCCGTCAGCGCCGGCGGCGACACATACGCGGATGTCTTCCTGCCAGTGCGGGGTGTCCAGACCGTTGATCCGGACGATGACTTCAGTCTCGCCGTAATCGATGGTCTTCAGCGCATGATAGAGGGAGAAGCGGGCTGCGTCCTTCTGGTTTTCAGCAACCGCGTCCTCAAGGTCGAGCATGATGCTGTCACAGCCATAGATGTATGCGTCCTTGAACAGGCCCGGTTTCTGGGCGTTCATGAACATCATGGTTCTTCTGAGGCGGAACCGTTCCGGTCTTGGTCTCGGGATCATCTGATGATTCCTCCCCAAGGCAGGTCCTTGTCAGAAGCGCCGCAGCTGCGGAAAACAGCACATTCCACCCGGGCGGCAATGGTGCAGTCCAGGGCCCCTTTGTCGACAACGGTAACCCGGGCATCATTGACATCCAGCCGCTCCAGAGTCGCCAGCACGGTTTCCTTGATCTGACGGCCGTACTGATTCATGACATTGCTGGAAAGTTCCAGTTCCACGGATCCGGTTCCCGGTTCTACGGTTACCTGGACATCACTGGACTCCAGCGTGCCGGCTACTGCCGGTTTCTGGATTTTCATATAGAAGATCCTCCTTTTCTGGTGATTTAATCATCTTATTTAAGAAACATTTAAACAAATACAAAAAACATTAATACAACATAAATTCAATCCTATATGCAATAACTATTTACATTAGAAAACTCTAATGGTACTCTGTTTTTATGAATATCAAACAGGCAGAATATCTGAAGACGATCGCAGAAGAAGGATCGATTACGGCAGCCGCCAGAAAACTGTACATTTCCCAGCCCTCACTGAGTCAGACGCTGAAACAGATCGAAGATGAGATGGGGGTGGTGATTTTTGACCGTTCCGTTAGTCCGCATCATATAACGTATGCGGGCCAGGTAGTTCTCGAAGCAGCTGAAACCATGCTGCGGCAGGACCTGGAACTGAAGAACCGCATCCGGCGGATGAAGAACGAGCAGGAGGGTGTCCTGCGGCTTGGCATCAGTGTGCAGCGCAGCATGCAGATCCTGCCGCATATCCTGCCGGAGTTTCTGAGCCGTTATCCGCATGTCCGGATTGAACTGACCGAAGCAGGCAGCGCGCGGCTGGAGGAGATGCTGATTATGAACCGGCTGGATCTGGCCCTGGCGGCGGTGGAACCGGCCAGCCCGCTGATCCGCTATGAGCTGATTGAAAAAGAAACGATCGGTATCCTGGCCGGAAAGAATACCCGGCTGGCACAGATGCAGGGGACAGAAGTGGACATTGCCGATCTGGCAGAGGAACGATTTGTTGCCCTGCGGCCCGGGCACAGTGTGCGCCTGGTGCAGGACAGGATGTTCCACGACAACGGGATACAGCCGCGGATCGTCATAGAGACAGATTCGTTTGAAATGGCCCGCCGGGCTGCCCTGGAAGCAGACCTCTGCATGTTCTGTTCGGATATCTTTGTCGATGCGTATGCCCTGCGGAAGGGTGTGTTCTTCCCGCTGAAGGGCTATGAAAACAAACGGGATTTCTATGCCTGTTCAAGACAGGAACAGGAACTGCCCCGTTACAGCCGGGACCTGGTGGACATCACCCGCGCCGAGCTGCAGAAGGTTCCTGAGGAGTATTGATCATGAGTTATACCATTGCGGAAGTTACCCCGGCCGACACGCGGATGTTCAGGAAGATGACGGATCTTCTGCATCAGCAGAACATCCGGTATGACAGCAGCGCGGATTATTCCTGTGTCATTCTGGATGATGATTACCAGGCGGCAGCGACCGGCAGCTGCAGCGGCAATACACTGCGGTGCCTGGCGGTGTCGCCCGACCATGCCGGCGAAGCCCTGACCAACACGCTGATTTCCCATCTGGTGGAAGTGCAGTATGCCCGCGGCAACACCCATATCTTCCTGTATACCAAACCGGATACGGCCAGATTCTTCGGGGATCTGGGTTTCTACGAAATCATCCGGGGAGACAATATCGTCTTTATGGAAAACCGCCGGAACGGCTTCAGCAGTTATCTGGCGCAACTGCAGCAGAGCGCTCAGCCGGGCCGGTGCGCGGCCATTGTCATGAACGCCAATCCGTTTACCCTGGGTCATCAGTACCTGGTGGAAAAGGCCGCGGCGGAAAATGATACTGTGCATCTGTTTGCGGTCAGTGAAGAGAAAAGCCCGATTCCCTATGCGGTGAGAAAACAGCTGATCACGGCCGGAACCGCGCATCTGGCCAACGTGATCATCCATGACAGCGGCTCCTATATCATCAGTTCGGCAACCTTCCCGTCTTATTTCCAGAAAAACGAGGATGAGGTCAGCCGCAGCCATGCCCTGGTGGACGCCGGCATCTTTGTCCGCATCGCCCGGGCCATGAACATCACGAAGCGCTATGCCGGCGAGGAACCGTTCAGCCGGGTAACCGCCATATACAACGAGGTCATGCAGGCCAAGCTGCCGCCGGCCGGGGTGGAACTGGTGGTTGTCCCGCGCCGGGAAGGCCCTGCGGGCATCATCAGCGCGTCCATGGTCCGCCAGCTGATTCATGACGGTGATATGGACCAGCTGCGGGATTACCTGCCGGCCAGCAGCCTTGACTATTTCCTGAGCCCGGAGGCAGCGCCGGTCATCACGGCCATCCGGGCAATGGCAGACGTCGTGCACCATTGAGCATCAGCGGTCCGGTTCATCTTGAGCCGGATTTTTTTCATGCTTTATAATGATTGCGTAAAGGAACCGATGATTATGACACAGTATCTTGCCATGGATTTCGGCGGCACGTTTGTTAAATATGCCCTGATGGACGATGAGGCCGCCATTCTTTATCGGGACCAGGTCAAGGCACCGCTGGAAAGCACCGAGGCAGTTGTCCGGACGGCCGGGGATCTGTTTGCCCGTTACCGGGACCGGGTGACCGGGGTGGCCATCTCCATGCCGGGGGTTCTGGACAGTGACAGCGGCTATGCCTATTCGGCCGGGGCGTACAACAAGGTTTTGAAGGAAATGAATATCTTTGAACTGCTGGCGCCGGTGATTACGGTGCCGATGGCCCTGGAAAACGATGCCAAGGCGGCAGTTCTGGCTGAGGCATGGAAAGGGGCGCTGCAGGACGTGAAATGCGGCGCGGCCGTGATCCTGGGCAGCGGGGTCGGCGGCGGCATCATCATGGACGGCAGGCTGCAGAAGGGCGGTCATTTCGCGGCCGGGGAACTGAGCGGCCTGCTCATGCAGGCAGGCGGTTATGACCGGCATGTCATGTCCGGCTTCACTTCTTCCACCAGCAGCCTGCTGCGGATGGTGGCGGAAGCCCGGGGCATGCGGCCGGCACAGTTTGAGATCAGCGGCTTCATGAATGATGAAAAACCGGACCCGGCCCTGCCGATATATACCGGCATTGATGTATTCCGCTGGATTGATGAAGGGGATCCGCAGACCCTGCAGGCCTACCGGCAGTGGCTGCGGAATATCGTGATGGTCATCTTCAATCTCAAGATGATCGTTGATCCGGAGAAGATCGTGATCGGCGGCGGCATATCCCGCAACCCGCGGCTGCTGCGGGACCTGCAGGAAGAATATGACAAGGCAGCGGCGATGGTTGAGCCCTTCGGCATGCCGCATGCGGAACTGGCGTTATGCCATTACACATCCGACGCCAACCTGGTCGGCGCATTATACAACTGGAAACTGCATTATGAATAACAGGAGGAATATACCATGACTCATTTTCCGAAGGATTTTCTCTGGGGCGGCGCGGTCGCGGCCAACCAGTGGGAAGGCGGCTGGAACCTGGACGGGCGCGGGCCGGCGATGACCGATGTCACGACCGGCGGCACAAGGGACCTGCCCAGACTCATCACATACATTGACAAGGACGGCAGGCACGGCACCCTGACCCGCGGTGAGAAGCTGCCGGAAGGGGCCAAGTACGCGGTGCTTGAGGAATACCATTATCCCAACCATGAAGCGGTGGACGGCTATCACCACTATAAGGAAGACATTGCCCTGTTTGCCGAAATGGGCTTTAAACAGTTCCGCATGTCCATTTCCTGGAGCCGGCTGTTCCCGACCGGGCTGGAGAAGGAACCGCTGAAGGAAGGCGTTGAATTCTACCGGAACATGTTCCTGGAGATGAAGAAATACAATATCGAACCGCTGGTGACGATCTGGCACTTCGATACCCCGCTGTACCTGGAAGAGCACTGCGGCGGCTGGCTGAACCGGGAGACCATCGCTCACTATGTCCGCTTTGCGGAGACCTGTTTCCGGGAATACAAGGGCCTGGTGAAGCACTGGCTGACCTTCAATGAAATCAACAATACGATCATGTTCCTGGATATGGGCAGGAATCTGCCGGATGAGGCTTACGCGGAAGCTTACCAGCACCTGCATCACCAGTTCGTCGCCAGTGCCCGGGCTGTCAAAATCGGGCATGAAATCGATCCGGAAAACAGGATCGGCTGCATGATCTGCGGCATTACCTGGTATCCGGCCACCTGTGACCCGAAGGATATTCTGGCCAACCGGCATGCCTGGGAGAAGAATATCTTCTATTGCGGCGATGTGCAGTGCAAGGGTTCCTACGGCACCTATGCCGGCCGCCTGTGGCAGGAACACAATGTGAAGCTGGATATCACCCCGGAGGATCTGAAGGATCTCGTTGAGGGAACGGTGGATTTCTATACGTTCTCCTACTACATGTCCAACCTGGTCACGACCCACAAGGCCACCGATATCGTCGGCGGGAACTTCTCGGCCGGGGTGCGCAATGAATACCTGCAGTACAGTGACTGGGGCTGGGCCACGGACCCGGACGGCCTGCAGTATTATCTGGAAGTCATCTATGACCGGTACCACCTGCCGCTGATGGTCGTGGAGAACGGCCTGGGGGCCTATGATACGGTCGAAGCGGACGGTTCGATTCACGACCCGTTCCGGATTGACTACTACCGCTGCCACATCGAAGCGATGGACAGGGCCCTGCAGAACGGGGTTGACCTGATCGGCTACACGACCTGGGGCTGCATTGACGTTGTCTCGGCCGGTACGGGCGAGATGCGCAAGCGCTATGGCTTCATCTATGTCGACATGGACGACGAGGGCAAGGGCACCATGGCCAGAAGCCGCAAGGATTCTTTCTTCTGGTACAAGAAGGTCATTGCCTCCAACGGCAGCGATCTCAGCTGAATGATGACGGGGACCGGGAAACCGGTCCTCTTTTATTAAGGGTAAGCCGGATATCGTGACGAACCGGCCCCGAAGGCATATAATAGGCGCAAGAGGTGATTTCCATGAAACATGTGAAAACGATTTCTGCCGTTCTTGCGGCGCTGCTGGTACTGGGCGGCTGCGCGCAGGGAACCGGCAGTGCCCTGCCGGAACTGCCGGCCCCGGAGTTCGAAGAAGGGCTGCGGGGGGAACAGTTCGGCATTGATAAAAACATCAATGAAGCGACGATTGACCAGTACCTGTTCCGGGATGACGCAGTCTACCGGGATATGCGTATGCTCAGGGATGAGGCCGAATACGAAGCGATCGGCGGCGATTCCTGGCTGAGCGGGATTGTGGAAGGCTTTGAGGTTGTGCCGTATCCGTATCTCTGCAACGTGGAAGGTCTGCCGGAAGCGGTAGGTCAGGGCTACCACGGCGAAACGCTGTTTACCCACGATGAAAACGGCTATACGGCCAACTATGAGGAATCAACGGATATCCTGGAATACCTGTTCCCGAAGGACAAGGTGATCTTCCTGATGTGCGGCGGCGGAGGCTATGCCGGCATGACCCGGAACATGCTCATTGAACTGGGCTGGGATGAAACGAAGATCTACAATACCGGCGGTTTCTGGTTCTATGAGGGCGAACATGCCGTGACACTGAAGCGGGAAGAGAACGGGAAGGCCTATTATGATTTCCACAAGGTGAATTATCACTACATTGATTTCGCCAGCCTGCACCGGCTGACCCCGCTGGCCCCGGCAACAGGCGGCGAACCGGAGATTTCTTCCGAGACCCTGGTAAATGATCTGGAACTGATCAATGCGGAACAGCTTGCGCAGATGATTGACCGGAAGGAAACATTCGCGGTTTCCGTCTATCTGCCGGGCTGCTCCTCCTGCGCGGCCTTTGCGCCGGTTATGAAGGAAGTAGCGGATTCCGGGCAGATCCCGGTCTATATCATGTCGCTGGATGACGCGAAGGAAAACGGCACGGTGATCGGTGAGGCAATCTCCTATACGCCGTCGGTGGCTGTGTTTAAAGACGGGCAGCTGGCGGGCTGGCTGGATGCCTCCTCCGACGCGGACCTGCCGCATTACAAAAACGCACAGAGCCTGTCCGAATGGATGGGTCAGTATATCGAAATCGATCCGGTTACGGGTGAAGCGGACAGTCAGATCGAAGACTGTGAAGACGCCTGTTCGGTGCTTGGATGAAAGGGGAGAAAAGCATGGAGTTCAAGGGAAAGAAAATCCTGATCATGGGCTTTGCCAAATCCGGCATGGCCGCCGTCAAACTGCTGCGGCATCTTGGGGCCGACCATATCATCGTTACCGACCGGAAGGATATCGCCGACCGGGAACTTCTGGAGAGCTGGGGCGTGACTGTCCTGAAACAGGCAGATGAACTGTTTGACGAAGACTATGACCTGGTCATCAAGAACCCGGGCGTGCCGTATGTCAGCCCGCTGGTGAAAAAGCTTACGGACAGAAACATCCCGGTCATTACGGAAGTCGAACTGGCCTACCAGGTTGCGAAGCCGCAGCACTATATCGCCATTACCGGCACGAACGGCAAGACAACCACAACCACGCTGGTCTATGAGTTCCTGAAGGAGCACTACGGGGACAAGGCCCTGGTGGGCGGGAATATCGGCACGCCGCTGTGTGACCTGGTGCTGGATTACAACCTGCTTGAAGAAGAGGGTTACTACATCTCGGTGGAACTGAGCCAGGCCCAGCTGGTGGATATCGATCAGTTCCGGCCGGATGCGGCAGCGATCATGAACCTGACTCCGGATCACGTGGATGTCATGGGCAGTCTGGAAACGTATTACTGGTCCAAGACCCTGATTTATAAGAACATGAAGGACAGCGATGTCTTCGTGGTCAACGCGGATGACCCGGTCCTGCATGAGTATATGGAAAAGTATCCGGTGCACTGCATTGAGAAGACCATCTCCCTGTACCGGGATGATACGGACGGCTATCTGAAAGACGGCTGGATGATCATCAACGGTGAGAAGGTCGTAGAACTGGACAAGGTGCCGATTCCGGGCATGCATAACCTGCAGAACATCATTGTCGCGGCCAGCGCATGCATGAGTGCGGGCGTTACAGCAGAGGAAATCCGCCGGGCGGTCTATGCCTTCAAGGGTGTGGAACACCGGATCGAATTCACCCGGGAACTGGATGGCGTGAAGTATTACAACGATTCCAAGGGCACCAATACCGATGCGACGATCACCGCCCTCAAGGCGTTCGACAAGGGTGTGATCCTGCTGGTGGGCGGCTATGAAAAAGGCCTGTCCATGGATGAAATGAAGAAGCACATGGGCTGTGTGAAACAGGTGATCGGCTATGGCCTGGCCGGCCCGCGGATCGCGCATGACCTGGTCGGTGACGCGGCGATTATCGTTGATGACCTGGTACAGGCTGTGCATGCTGCAAAGGATGCGGCGGTTCCGGGCGACATCGTGCTGCTTTCCCCGACGACATCTTCCTTCGATCAGTATTCCGGATATGAGGAAAGAGGCCGCCATTTCAAGAAAATTGTCAATTCTCTCTAACATTTTTGTGGACGGTACGGGAAACTGTGGTAAAATGCATCTGCTTGAGGGAGTAACAGACGCAGTGCGTTTATAAGCCGTCATCACGGTTCCATACCCGGCTTATAGTGAAATTGTGAGACTCATGTATGGTTTTTGGGCTGTACATGAGTTTTTTTCTGAGAAGACAGCCCGGAGGGAGAGAGTATATGAATCAGATGACACTGGCAATCATGCTGTTCGCGGCAATGTACATCCTGCTGCTGGTCTTTTCGGAAAAGCGCTGGATTACGGCTCTCTGCGCAGCTGCCGTATTCATGATCACAGGGCTTCTGCCAGTTTCTTCAGCCCTGCCGGCAGTGAACTGGAATGTCCTGCTGATGCTGGCCGGGACGATGATGACGGTTGAGCTGTTCATTGAAAGCCGCATGCCGGTGCGCATGTCGGAAAAGCTGCTGAAAATCACCCCGAATGTCAAGTGGGCTATTGTGGCCCTGAGCCTGTTCTCCGGCCTGATCTCGGCCTTTGTGGACAATGTCGCAACGGTGCTCATGGTGGCGCCGGTCGGGCTGGCAGTGGCGGAAAAACTGGATACCAATCCGATTCCGGTCATCATCTCGATCGCCGTATCGTCCAACCTGCAGGGGGCGGCCACCCTGGTCGGTGACACCACCAGCATCCTGCTGGGCAGCTATGCCAATATGAGCTTCAATGATTTCTTCTGGTTCCTCGGCCGGCCGGGCATCTGCTTTGCGGTCGAAGCCGGGGCCCTGGCTACCGTGCCGGTGCTGCTGTACCTGTTCCGCAAGGAAAACACCAGGGTCGAAAGCGAAGATGTGACGGAAGTGGAAGACCGGGTGCCGACGGTATTGCTGCTGCTGACCATCGTGCTGCTGATTGTGGCTTCCCAGTTCCCGGAAAAGCCGGAACTGACCAACGGCATCATCTGCATGGCCCTGGGCGTTTTCGGCACTGTCTATGAAGGCATTAAGGCGCATTCCATGATCGTGGTGCGCAATGTCCTCACATCGGTTGACTATAAGACATTGCTGCTGCTGTGCGGCCTGTTCATGGTCATTGAAGGCATCACCCAGGCCGGTGTCATTGACGCGGTCGCGGCAGCCTTTGTATCCTTCGGCGGCAGTTCCGTGCTGCTGATGTATATCATGATTGTCGGTGTATCAGTGCTGCTGAGCGCGTTTATTGACAATATCCCATATGTTGCGACGATGCTGCCGGTTGTCACCGGGATCGCTGCCCTGATGGGTATTTCCCCGTATCTGTTTGACTTCGGCCTGCTGATCGGCGCCACCCTCGGCGGCAATATCACCCCGGTCGGCGCGTCGGCCAACATTGCCGGCATCGGGATTCTGCAGAATAACGGATACAAGGTCTCCACGAAAGACTTCATCCGGATCGGTGTGCCGTTTACACTGATCGCGGCGACGGTCGGAGCGCTTGTCATCTGGGTATTCTATGCCTGATAATACTGATATATGCTGAAGATCACACAGATTATTTGTCAGCTGGATGAAACATTGACAGAAGAACAGATTGCCCGGAAGCTTCACTGCCGGCCGTCTGATATTCTGTCTTTTTCCATTGAGAGGGAATCGCTCGATGCCCGGCACGATGACCTGCATTACAGTTACACGGTGCTGGCGGATCTGAAGAATGAAGAAAAGTACCTGCGCCGCAGGGATGTCACGGCCGGGCAGAAGGATGTCTATATTCCCCTGAAACCGGACAGGCCGGCGGCGCGTCCGGTCATTGCCGGCTTTGGGCCGGCCGGCATGTTTGCCGGGCTGATCCTGGCAGAAGCCGGCATGAAGCCGCTGATTATCGAGCGGGGCCGTTGCGTGGAGGAACGTTCCGCGGATGTGCAGCGCTTCTTTGCGGAAGGCATCCTGGATCCGGAAAGCAATGTGCAGTACGGGGAAGGGGGTGCCGGTACCTTTTCAGACGGCAAGCTGACCACCCGGATCAAGAATCCGCGGATTCACAAAGTGCTGGAGGAGTTCGTGGAAGCCGGGGCTGATCCGGCCATCCTGTACCAGGCTATGCCGCACCTCGGCACGGACCAGCTGCAGGTCATTGTCCGCAATATCCGCAACAAGATCATCCGGCTGGGCGGGGAGGTCCGGTTTGAAACAAAACTGCTGTCCCTGCAGGTCCGGGATGGCCATGTGACCGGGGCTGTGACAAATCAGGGAGTGATTCCCTGCCATGAAATTCTGCTGTGCCTGGGCCACAGTGCCGCGGAAACCTATGCGCAGCTGCTGGCTGACGGGCTGCAGATTGTACCGAAGGATTTCGCGGCCGGGGTGCGGGTCGAGCATCCGCAGGAACTGATCAATCAGAACCAGTACGGCAGATATGCCGGCCACCCGGCCCTCGGGGCGGCCAGTTACCGGCTGTCATATACCGCATCCACCGGGCGCGGGGTTTACAGTTTCTGCATGTGCCCGGGCGGGGTGGTTGTACCTGCTTCAACGGCAGAGGGCCAGCTTGCGGTCAACGGCATGAGCTACGCGTCCAGGGACGGAAAGAACGCCAACAGCGCCATCCTGGTACAGATCCCCCAGACGGATTTCTATCACGGGGACCCGCTGGACGGGTTCCGGTTCCAGGAAGAACTGGAAAAAAAGGCTTACCGGGACGGTTTCCGGGCCCCGGCCCAGAATATCCGTGATTACCTGCAGGATACAGAAACGGAGCAGTGGGCAGTCAGGACATCCTTCCCGCGCGGGACAGAAAGCGCGGATATGCATGAACTGTTCAGCGCCGAAGTCAACCGGTCACTGGACGAAGGCTTCCGTGCGTTTGACAGAAAAGTCCCCGGATTTATTGAACGGGGCATCATGGTGGGGATGGAATCACGGTCCAGCTCTCCGGTCCGCATGCCGCGGGACGAACATGGAGAGAGTATTGCGTGTGCCGGGGTATACCCATGCGGGGAAGGGGCAGGCTATGCCGGCGGAATCATTTCCAGTGCTGTGGACGGCATCAGGCAGGCCGAACAGGTCATCACCGTATATCGGAAATAAACCCGGCATCACCGTGACGCCGGGTATTTCTGTGCTGTTATGGAAAAAAGCATTGAGTTATTCGCTCAATGCTTTTTCAGCTGCTGCCTTGGCATGGATATAAGTGGTGTCAAACAGCGGGGCGTCCGTGTCTTTCTGCTGCACCAGCAGGCCGATCTCCGTGCATCCGAGGATGATTCCCCCAGCCCCGCGGGCCGTCAGTTCATCAATCACCCGCAGGTATTCCTGTTTCGCTTCTTCCCGGATGATGCCCTGGCACAGTTCATCGAAGATGACTGTATTGATCATCCGGATGTCTTCGTCCTTTTCGGGAATCAGGACTTCAATGCCGCGGTCGATCAGCACTTTTTTGTAGAAGTCTTCGGTCATGGTGTACTTTGTCCCGAGCAGGCCGATCTTTGTGATGCCTTTGGCCGCCAGTTCATCGGCTGTCAGTTCGGCGATGTGATATACCGGCACGCTGACGGCTGCCTGGATCTCGCTGTAGATCTTGTGCATGGTATTGGTGCAGATCAGGATGAAGTCGGAACCGGCCAGCTCCAGGCCATGGGCGGCACTGCCGAGGACTTCGGCAGCCTTGTCCCACTGATTGGAGGACTGGTATTTTTCGATTTCGTCAAACTCCACGGAATACAGGATGATCTTCGCGCTGTGCAGTCCGCCGAGATGTTCCCTGACTGTTTCGTTGATGATCTGGTAGTAGGGGACCGTGCTTTCCCAACTCATGCCCCCGATCAGGCCGATTGTTTTCATACGGATCATTCCTCCTGTCAATCGCATTATAACAAGCCGTAATATGCCGGAACAATGGTAGAATACTGGCGTGGACAACAATTATCAGAAACCGGCGGAAGAGCCGAAACAGATCTCTTTCCGCAAACTCGTATTTGAAGCTCTGCCGGAGATGTGGAGCTTTCAGTGGCGCACGACGCTGTTCATGCTCCTTGTCCTGCAGGGAACAGGGATACTGCTTGATCTGGTCATCAATTCTTCCGGCACAGCTTTTACGACGGCCAATTTATGGCAGTCCCTGCTGGGCTGGCGGATGCCGGCAGCGGTCCTGCTCGGGGCGTTTCTGGCCCTGATGTATGTGACGGCGGAAGTGCTGGCCCAGATTTATCTGGCGGATGACATCATGACCGGCAAACGGGCAACGCTGCGCTCCGAAGTCGGCCGCGGGATCAAGGCCCTGAAACGGTTTCTGACCCCGGCCGGGATACTGATGATGCTGTATGTGATCATTGCCGTGCCGCTGGGCGGGATCGGCTTTTCCATCAGCCTGACCGAAGCCCTGTATATTCCGAATTTCATCCTGGATTTCATCTTCTCAAAACCGCTGACACTGGCAGCCTATCTGGCGGTCATCATTGTCCTGCTCATAATCGGTTACCGATATATCTTTACCATGCACGCGGTTCTGCTGGATGGGGCGGCACCGCGGCAGGGGATGCGGATTTCGGCCGGCATCATGAAGAAGCACTGGCGGCAGTTCACCGCCAGGATGATCAGGGTTTTCCTGCGCATGGGGATTATTTCCATGGCCGGATTCCTGCTGTTCAAGTATCTTCCGACAGCGGGGCTGGAAGCGCTCGGCATGCATCTGCCGTCGCGGTATTATGTGGATCTGAGGGGGGCCAGTCAACTGGGTGAAGAAGCGGCGCTTGTGATGGGTTACCGGATCCTGTGCGTGCTGGCGCTGTTAATGGGCGGATATTTCTGCTCGGTGATCAGCCTGCTGAATTCTTCTTATATCATGCTGACGATGACCCGGCTGTACCGGAAGTATACCGGACATGATGAAGAACTCTATCCGGAACGGCCGAAACGCTTTCTGTACCGCTACAAGGTTCTCCGGGTCATCGGTGTCTTCCTCATACTCACCTGCATAGCGGTGGTCATGGGGGCCGGCTTCAGCCATATCTTCACCGACCGGGAACCGGTTAAGATCATAGCGCACCGGGCTGGCGGCACCATGGCTTCAGAGAACTCCCTGGAAGGACTGCAGGCAGCGATTGACCATGGCTGTTACGGCAGTGAGATCGATGTGCAGCGGACTGCGGACAACCACTATATCATCAACCACGACACAAGCTTCAAACGTCTGACCGGCGTGGACCGGAAACCGCAGGATATGACCATGGAGGAAATAGGCCGGCTGCGGATCGCGGATACCACCGGCAGCGGGGCAGAGCTTCCGGTTGTGACCATCGAGGAGATGCTTGATTTCATCAAAGACCGGGAGATCCTGTTCATCGAACTGAAAGGGCCTACGGCTGACCGGCAGATGGCGGATGACCTGGTGAAGATTGTCCGGGAAAAGGACTGTCAGGATGACATCGCGTTCATTTCCCTGGATTATGATGTGATTGATTATATTGAAACTAAGTATCCGGAGTTCAGAACCGGGACGCTGTTTTTTGCCGGCCTGGGCAATATCGCTTCCCTGAACTGTGATTATCTGATTATGGAAGAAGAGATCGCCACGGAGAACCGGATCAGTCAGATTCATGAGGCCGGGAAGGAAGCGATCGTCTGGACGGTCAATACCGAAACGGGTTTATACAAGTTCCTGGACAGTGACATAGACGGTATTATCACAGATGAGATCCCGTTGGCAAACAATGTCCGGCAGCAGCTGGATGACCGGACGGATCTGGCTTTTCTCGCTGACCGGTTCGGCGATTTCTGGGAGTAAAGCAGAAGCGCCGGACAGGCCGTTCAGTGTTTTCCGGTTGAGCATGACGGACCAGTGCTGATATGATGAACTCATGAAAAAGATGACTGCGTGCATAACAGCCGGGCTCCTGCTTTTTTTCTGCGGAGCTGCGCAGCCCGTGCGGGCGGAAGGACAGAATATGGAAATCAGAGTGAATACCGACTATGGCAATCTGCGCCTGGGATGGGATGAAACGGCCGGGGCAGACAGCTATCTTGTCACCATGCTGGATGGGGATGATAATGAACTGACATCTTACCGGGAGTTCTACGGGGGCAGTGACGCGCTGCCGCATCTAGCCTATTACTGCCAGGAGATCGGCTTCCCAACAGCCGTCAGCTTCCGCGTGCAGGCGATGCGGGAAGAAAAGGTCCTGGCGGAAGGCCGCACGGATGCAGTGAATCCGCGGGATTTCTTCCCGGAACAGGAGCAGCTGGCTTGGGATGAAGATGTGGATCCGGCCCTGGTCACGAGGTTCAGCTGGGATACCAGCGGTGATACCGCTGAAGCCAATAATCATATTTCCGTATACAGGTCTGGCGGGGATATCATCCTGTCTGCGGATTATCATGACAGCAGTTCGAAGCATCACAGGACCGAGAAGAAGATCAGTGAAAGCGAATGGAACGAACTGCTGGAACTGCTGCGGCAGGGGACAATTGCCCGGAAGTATATTGCCGACCCGGAGATGATCGTATTGGACGGCGGCGAGGAGAGGATGACCCTGCGCTGGGACGGCATGAGTGACACGCAGGAAAGATTCTATGTCTTCCGGCCGGGTGAGCAGAAGCAGGCCCTGATGGCCTGGCTGTATGATCACGCAGGAAAAAACAGCGCGGCCGGGTGGCTGGCCGGCGGGGCTGCCATACTGCTGGGGGCTGCCGGGGTTGCCTTCAGCCGGAAAAGAAAGAAATAATGTACAGGGAGGATAACATAAGATGATTGTTGCTGTAACGTATGAAAATGACCAGGTTTTCCAGCATTTTGGCAAAACACAGAAGTTCGAGTTCTACACGGTCGAAGACGGTAAGATTACCGGTTCGGAAGTTGTGGGCACCAACGGGGTCGGCCACCATGACCTGGCGCCATGGCTGGCGGAGCGCGGCGTAGAGGCGGTTGTCTGCGGCGGTATCGGCACTGGCATGATCCAGGCCCTGCAGGCCTGCGGCATTGCCATCTTTGCCGGTGCTTCCGGATCAACGGAAGAGGCTGTCCATGAATTTCTGAGGGGTGGTCTGGAAACCGTGACCGGATCAAACTGCGGGAAACATGACTGCTGATTTCTACTCGCTGGTCTACCTGGTGCTGGATGCGGTTATCCTGGTCTGGATTGCCCGGATGATCGTGAATACCCGCACGATTATCCTGAAGACAAAAACCGGGTTCCGCTGGCTGGTGCCGCTGCTGTTTTTTGTAGTCGCAGTGATCACATATATCCGGAATCTGCCCGGGATGTTCCATACGGTACAGCCGGTCCTGCTCATGATCATGGGCTGCATGTACTGGTTTGTCGGCAGCGGGCTTGCGGAAGACGGTATTGTCGTCATGGGCCAGCTGACCCGGTATGATCATGCCGAGAATCTGTCATACGATGATGATAACGGCGCCCTGACGTTCCGGTCCGGCAAAAAGAGTCACGCCCTGTTCTTTGCGGTCGGCCAGGATGATGATGTTCTGCAGTTTCTGCGGAAAAGAAAACTGATCAGTCCAAAAAAGAAGAAATGACAAATGCCCGCAGGCAATTCACCTGCGGGCATTGTTATATGCTTGTCTGCAATACGTCAAGCGTTCGGATTGTCATCGATTTCATCCGGGATGACATTCTTTTCGATTTCATCAATCGAAGCGGCTGTTTCCTTCGGGATAATGATGGAAATGGTTTCATCCTTCGGCCTGTATGACAGCATGATTGTCATGCCATGATATTCCATAATGCTGGTAATGCCGGCAAAGACATGGTCACCGTACTTCTCGGTGAAGATTTCACGCGGCGGGAGCTCCGGCAGCTCGATCGGGAAACCGGACCATTCGGCATCCGGCGAAGACTCGGTCAGAATGATGCCATGGCTGGTGATGTCATTATCCTCCAGGATGGTATAGATGTGATCGAGCATCCGCTTCTGGTTAAGTCCGTAGACATGATAAGTATACGTAACGGAATTCAATTCTTCTTTCTCTGTTCTGAACATACAAGATCTCCTATTCAATTATATTTATTGTAATTCCTGTCACCCCAAACATCAATCAGAGACTTGCCCGCGGAGCCCTGTACGGTGGTCTTTTCATCATTTTTCACAGGCCGGTATGGTATGATAGGAAAACACAGAAGGAGTACCGACATGAATGAATCGATTATGAAGGAAATCGCAGTCAGGCTGAATGTCAGTGACGAGTCCGTCACGAACACGCTGAAACTGCTGGAAGAAGGAAATACAGTCCCGTTTATTGCCCGTTACCGCAAGGACACAACCAGGGGTCTCGATGAAGAACAGATCCTGTTTATAGAGAAGCAGTACAAGTATGAAATGAATCTGGCCGAACGAAAGGAATCCGTGCTGGGCCTGATCGAACAGCAGGGCAAGCTGACGGATGAGATCCGCAGTGCCATCATGGCCTGTACCAAACTGTCCGAGGTGGAAGACCTGTACCGGCCGTACAAGCAGAAGAAAAAGACACGGGCCGGCGTCGCCATCAAGAACGGACTGCAGCCGCTGGCGGACTGGCTGCTGGCGCTGCCGGAAGGCGGGGACGTGCTGGCGGAAGCAGGCAGATATGTCAATGAGACCGTAACAACACCGGAAGAAGCACTGCAGGGAGCCCGTGACATCATCGCTGAAAACGTCAGCGACAATGCCAGACTGCGGTGGGACTTCAAGGATACGGTCATGAAGACCGGGGTCCTGGTAACAAAGAAAAAGAAGGATGCGGAAGACGAAAAGCATGTCTATGAGATGTATTATGACCGTTCGGAAAAAGTCAGTACGATTGCCAACCACCGCATCATGGCCATTGACCGGGCGGAAAAGGAAAAGGTCATAACCGTATCGTTTGAATACGATCACGAATACCTGCAGAAACAGGCCTTTGCGGCATACGAGAAGGGCAGCCGGACAATTGCGGCAGAACAGCTGGAAACCGCAGTCATCGATGGCTGCGAGCGGCTGCTGTTCCCAAGCATTGAAAACGAGATCCGTTCGGATCTCTCCGACCGGGCTCACCAGAGTTCCATTGAGGTCTTCTCGATGAATCTGGAGAAGCTGCTGTCCCAGCCGCCTCTGAAGGGCCGCATCGTCCTTGGGTTTGACCCGGGTTTCTACAATGGCTGCAAGCTGGCGGTGCTGGATGAAACCGGCAAGATGCTGGCCGTGGAGAAGGTCTTCCCGTTCCGCGGCCGCGGTGATGAACAGGCAGCCGTGTCTGAGGCCAAGCGCAAACTGCTGCGCCTGATCACAAAGTACAGTGTCCAGATCATTGCCATCGGCAACGGTACAGCCAGCCGGGAAAGCGAAAAACTCGTGGCGGAACTGATTCATGACAACGGTCTGAATATCAGTTATGCCATCGTCTCTGAAGCCGGGGCTTCCGTGTGGTCCGCCCAGGAAGATGCCCGTAAGGAATTTCCGGACCTGGCTGTGGAAGAGCGTTCGGCGGTCTCGATCGGCAGAAGACTGCTCGATCCTCTGCCGGAACTGATCAAAATCGATCCGAAGTCCATCGGGGTCGGCCAGTACCAGCACGATCTGCCGGAAAAGGCCCTGAATGAGCGCCTGGATGAAGCCATCATGAAGGTGGTCAACCGGGTCGGGGCTGACCTGAACACCGCTTCACCGGAACTGCTTACGCATATATCCGGTCTGAATGCCGGTATTGCCCGGGAGATTGTCAACTACCGGAACGAAAACGGCCGGTTTACGGACCGGAAGCAGCTGCTTAAGGTAAAGAAACTCGGCCCGAAGGCCTTTACCCAGTGCGCGGGTTTCCTGCGCATTGTCGGCGGTACGGAGCCGCTGGACGCGACCGCGATCCACCCGGAAAGCTATGACGCAGCCCGGCAGGTCATGCAGGCCAGCGGCATCACACAGCTCGGCACGGCTGACGCGGTCTTCAATGATGAAAAAATCGCGGCCCTGGGCATTGATGCCTATACCCTGCAGGACATTAAGGATGCCATCCGGCAGCCGCTGCGGGATTACCGTGACCAGTTTGAAGGGGCCCTGCTCAAGAGCGATGTCCTGGAAATCAAGGATCTGCATATCGGGGACCAGCTCTCCGGTACGGTCCGCAATGTTGTGGACTTCGGGGCTTTCGTCGATATCGGCCTGCACGCGGACGGGCTGGTGCATATCACCCGCATGAGCATGAACCGGATCAGCCATCCGAGCGAGGTCGTCGCGGTCGGGGACATCGTCCAGGTCTATGTCATCGGCGTGGATGAGGTCAAGGAAAAGGTGCAGCTGAGCCTGCTGCCGCCGGCCGATCTCGAAAAACGGGAAGCGATGATCCAGCAGAACCGCAGCCGCCGGCAGAACCGCGGCCGGAAACCGAACAATAACAGACCGGCAGAACCGCGGCCGGCAAAGAAAGAACCGGTTACCATGGAAGACGCCACGGCGCGGCTTCTGGAACGGTTCGGAAAGAAGCACTGAGATGAAAAAAGAAATACTGGAATTTATTGAACAGAATCAGACAGAAGCGATCGCCGTACTGCAGGAGCTGGGAAAGATCCCGGCCCCCAGCCATCAGGAAGACTTACGGGCAGAGTACTGCCTGAAATGGTTCCGTAACAGTGGCTGCCCTGATGCTTATATTGACGCGGCAAAAAACGTCGTCTGCCGGCTGGAAACCGAACCGGGGGAGCCGTTTACGGTATTCATGGCCCACATGGATGTTGTGTTCCCGGACACGGAACCGCTGCCCATGACACGCACCGGCAGTATTCTGGCAGCCCCCGGCATCGGGGATGACACTGCCAGTCTGGTTTCCCTGATGTTCGGTCTGCGGTATGTCCTGCAGCACCGGGAAGCGCTGCGGCATAACTTCATGATCGTGGCCAATACTTGTGAAGAAGGCCTGGGCAATCTGGACGGGGCAAAACAGATCTTCCGGGATCATGGTCATGAAATTGCCCGGTTCTACTCTTTTGACGGATATATCGGCGGCGTTACGGACACGCCGGTCGGCTCACACCGCTACCGGATAACGGTAAAGACGCAGGGCGGACACTCATACGGTGACTTCGGCCGGGACAACGCCATTGAAATCATGGCCCGGATCATCGGCGAACTCTACGCCATCGTGCCGCCGGCCGAAAGCTACACCACCTTCAATGTCGGTACAATTGAGGGCGGTTCCACAGTCAATTCCATTGCCCAGCGCTGCACCATTCTTTATGAATACCGTTCTGACAATGACGGCTGCCTGCAGACCATGAAGGGTTATCTGGATGAAATCCTGAAGACCTGGCAGGAGAAGGGCTATGACGTGCAGTGTGAGCTGCTTGGGGTCAGGCCGGGCATGGGAGCCGTGGATATGGATGCTTTGCGGGCCTTTACCGAACAGAATGTCAGCTGGATCAGGGAGTGTTATGAAGGTGAGGTCAAATGCCGGGCCGCCTCCACGGACGCGAATATTCCCCTGTCCATGGACATCATCGGCAATACGGTCGGCACCATTGTCGGCCAGGGTGCGCACACCCGCGAAGAATGGATCGACCTTGACAGCCTGCCCACCGCCATGGCCGTGGTGCTGAATATCCTCGATCACCGGATGTAACCAAAAAAAACAGCCTGCGTGAACTAGTCAACGAAAAGTAGACAGATCAAAAAAAGCCCTAGAACCCCATTTCAGTTTTGAACTGAAGTGGGGTTTTGTAATTCAGAGAGTAAGCAGGCCGGAGGTTATTGAAGTAGAAGATATACTTTTCAATGTCTTCTCTTACATTAAGAGAATCGCCAAGATGGAAATCAATGAAGAGTTCTTCCTTGATCCAGCCGTTAAGAGATTCATTTACCGGATTGTCTGTAGGAGTTCCGGCTCGACTCATGGAGCGTTGAATGTTAAAATCAGTTAAGAGGTCATTATAGGCCTTGGAAGAATAGACTGATCCTTGATCCGTGTGCAGCGTAATCAAATTGTCAGGCTGTTCTTTTATTTTCTCCAGCACCTGTTTCAGGCCGTCATAATAGGACTGCTTATCGCCTTTATGCATCCCCAGGCCGTATCCGACGATCTCTTTACTCCAGGCGTCGAAATACAACGTCAATTCGTATATTTGCCTTTTGACATAGAAACTTGTCATATCGGAAACGATGACTTCATACGGCCTGGATAAGTAACTCCAGCCATTCCATACCAGATTGTTGAACTTGTAATTTTCTGCCTGCGGTCGCTTCCACTGGTAATGTTTCCCCTGAGATCTTATGCCCTCATACTTGCATAATCTGTGTACATAACTATCTGTGTACTTGACACCATATTTGTTGAATATGAAGGCATTTATCCATCTGTAACCATGCGATGGATGTTTATCATGAACTTCCTTGACGAGATTCAGATCGGATTCTCTCTGCAGAGCTCTATTACCCGGATTCTTTTGCCGGTGTTTCCATTTGTAATATCCGGATCTGTTTACACTCATCAGTTCACACAGATAAGAAATTGTGTGATTCTCTTTCAGCTTGTCTATGATTTCATATTCGCATCGAAGGTAGTAACGAATTCCTTTT